>CAZGRL010000033.1:0-36072 GCA_964528155.1 uncultured Anaerolineaceae bacterium | reverse complement strand
CGCGTCTGCCGCGACTTCGTCGACGAACGAATCTCCGCCGGCGAGATCATGTACGGCGTGAACACGGGGATCGGCGAGTTCTCTGAGGTCGTACTCAATGACGACCAGGTCCGCCAGTTCCAAAGGTACCTGGTCTACAACCACGCCGCCGGGATCGGCGATCCCTTGCCGGTGGAGCAAGTACGCGGTGCGCTGGCCAGCCGGGTAAATGTGCATGCGCATGGCAATTCCGGTTGTCGCCCCGAGATCACGCTCACGCTGATCGAAATGCTGAACAAGGGTTTGACGCCGGTGGTCTGCCGCAAGGGTTCAGTAGGTGCGAGCGGGGATCTGGCTCCGATGGCTCAGGCAGCGCTGCTGCTGATGGGAGAAGGCGAAGCATTCTATGACGGCAAGCGGCTGGCGGGGGCAGAAGCTATGCGTCAGGCGGGCGTGAAAGTCCCCGGCTTGCATGCCCGCGACGGCTTGGCGGCTATCAACGGCTCGAACGTTTTGACCGCCATATCCGGCCTTCACATTTACGACATGGAGCGCTGGCTCAAGCAAGCCGAGATCGCGGCGGCGATGTCGATCGAGGCTTTGCTCGGCAACTTGAAGCCATACAACGCCAAATTGCACGAACTGCGCGGTTTCAGGGGCGCGGTGATCTCAGCTCAGAACATCATGAAGGTCATCGAAGGCTCGGACTTGATGACGGGAAAGATGAGGACGAAGGTTCAGGATGCCTACTCGATGCGTTCGACCCCGCAGGTGATCGGAGCGGCGCGTGACGCGCTGGCCTATGCCCGCTCTCAGGTGGAAATCGAGTTGAACGGCGTCGGGGATAATCCCGTCTTTGTGCCCGAGATGAAACTGACATTGACTGGAGCGAACTTCCAGGGTTCGCCTGTCTCGCTGCCGATGGATATGGCGGGCGCCGCCATCACCATGGTTTCCGTCCTGTCGGAGCGCCGGCTGAACAGGCTGACGAATCCGGCGCTTTCCCAGGGGCTCCCGGATTTCCTGGCGCATGACCCCGGATTCTATTCCGGTATGATGTTGTCGCAGTATACGGCCGATCATTTGATCGTTGAGCAAAGGATCTTGTCGACACCTGCCAGTATTCAGTCGATCCCCGCCGCCGCCGACCAGGAAGACTTTGTGTCGATGGGGATGAACACGGCGCTGAAGAACGAGCAGATTCTGGATAACGCCTATGGCATCCTGGGGATCGAGTTCATGGCTGCCGCTCAGGCGCTCGACTTCCGCGACTTCAAGCCGGGAAGAGGGACCCAGAAGGGCCGGGAGGTCATCCGGCGGCATGTAGAGCATCTGGAGGTAGACCGGCCCTTGTATGCCGATCACAACCGCATGAAGGAGCTGGTGAAATCGGGCGAGATCCTGGAGGAACTCGAAAAGACGATCGGCAATCTGGTCTGACCCCGCTCCTCCGCCAAGGTATGCCACTTGGCCCTTCCGCCCCATGGCGCGGACAGGGGACGACCCTGCCGGGCCACCTCGCTCGTGCAAGTCTGGGCCAAGGCCCTCATAATGCGCAGCTGGTCTCTGGCAGGCGCCGAGAGACCGGCACAGGCGGCGCTCTGCAACGCGTCCTTTCTTCTTTAGAAAATCATGCGCTTCACAGCCCACCTGAGCGCGACGATCCATCTGCCCGCCACCTCGACAAACCCTCCCCCCAAAGGGTATTGACATATTCGTCAGGCGCGGATAAACTAAACGCCGTTTAACTATTAAACCCAATTAGACTATTGAGAAGGTGAAGCATGCCTGCCGATCCGTTCGTCGACGCGTTAAAGGAGTGGATGGAAATCTCAATGCGCAACTCGACGCGCAATTTCATCCGTTATGCCCGGGAAAGTGGACTCTCGATCTCGCATTTTGCAGCGATTTTTCATCTCTACCGCAACGGGAGCTGCGGCGTGACGGAAATTGGTGAACAGCTGGGCGTGACGAGTGCCGCTGCCAGCCAGATGTTGGAACGCCTGGTGCAGCAGGGGGTGGTCCTGCGCACTGAGGATCCCAAGGACCGGCGGGTCAAGCGCATTGTGCTGACCGATAAAGGCCGCCGGATTCTTGAGGAAGCTATCCGGGCTCGTCAGAGCTGGCTGGAGGAATTGGCACATAGCCTGTCCGACAGTGAAAAGGAAACTGTCACTTCCGCCCTGACGCTCTTGATCGGCAGGGTCAGTCAGCTCACCCGCGCCACGCTTTCTGCACACTAATTCATCCGCCACAGGAGTCTTTCCAATATGCTGCGCTTGATTAAGTATTTGAGGCCCTATCTCCTGCTGATCGTCCTGTCGATCATCCTGCTCTTCATCCAAGCCAATGCCGATCTGGCATTGCCCGATTATCTTTCGCGGATTGTCAATTACGGCATTCAGCAGAATGGGGTTGAGAATTCCGTTCCGACCGCCGTGCGCCAGAGTGAGATGAATAAGTTGTTGGTCTTCATGAACAGCGATGACCAAGCGCTTGTGCTGGGCGATTATCTGTTGGTGGAGCCGGGCACATCCCAGGCAAGCCAATATCTTGCGCAATATCCGGCCCTAGCGAATACCCCGATCTATGTGCGCAAAGATATCACCCAAGCTCAAATCGGAGCTTTGAATCCGATTATGGGGAAGGCGTTCGTGGCCGTATCCGGCGTTGAGCAGATCGCCGCCAATCCGGCCCAGGCTCAGGCTCTGGCGCAAGGCATTGGTGTCGACCTGAGCAAGCTCCCCGCCGGAACTGATCCCTTTACCCTGCTTGAAAACCTGCCGGCTGCCCAGCTTTCCACAATCACTAGCGCCATCAATCAGCGTTTCGCCACGCTGGGAGCAAGCCTGATCAACCAGATGGCGGTAGGGTCGGTGACCGCTGAATATCAGGCTTTGGGCGTGGACATCAGCAGCCTGAAGACCAACTATATCTTGAGAACGGGCGGCATCATGCTGCTCATTTCTCTGGTGAGTGGGGCGTGTACCATCGTCGTCGGCTACCTGGCCGCCAAAACCGCCGCCGGGGCGGCGCGCGATATCCGCCTGGAAGCCTTTAGGAAAGTGGAAAGCTTTTCGAGCGCAGAATTCGATAAGTATTCAACGGCTTCTCTGATCACCCGTTCGACCAATGACATCACCCAGATCCAAATGGTTATATTCATGATCATGCGCATGGTCTTTTATGCCCCGATCATAGGGGTTGGGGGGATCATCCGGGCGATCGGCAAGAGCGCCAACATGTGGTGGATTATTGCCCTGGCTGTGGTTGTGCTGCTTGGCGTTATCCTGACGATCTTTTCGATGACCTTGCCAAAATTCAGGATCATGCAAAGCCTGATCGACAGGCTGAATCTGGTGACGCGTGAGAACCTATCCGGCATGATGGTGATCCGGGCATTCAATAAAGAGCGGGATGAAGAAAAACGGTTTGACATTGCCAATCTGGATCTGACCAATACCAGCCTGTATGTTGCCCGCGTCATGGTGCTCATGATGCCGGCCCTGATGCTGATCATGAATGGCCTTACTGTCGGGATCATCTGGGCCGGAGCGCATCAGGTCGCGCAGGCCAACATTCAAGTGGGGGATATGATCGCCTTTATGCAGTACGCCATTCAGATTGTATTTGCCTTCATCATGATGTCGATGATGTTCATCTTCCTGCCCAGGGCGGCTGTATCCGGCGGGCGCATCGCCGATGTCCTCGAAACCGAGATAAGCATCACGGATCCGCCGCATCCCAGAAAATTCGGGGAAGCGTTTGCCGGGAGAATTGAATTCCGCGATGTAACTTTCCGTTACCCGGGAGCTATCGATGACGTGCTGCACAACATCAGCTTTGACGCCAAACCGGGAGAGCTCACGGCCTTCATCGGTTCCACCGGCTGCGGAAAATCTACGGTGATCAATCTAGTCCCGCGCTTCTACGACGTGACCGCCGGCGCCATATATGTGGGGGGGATCGATATCCGGGAGGTGCGGCAGAGCGATCTGCGAGACAAGATTGGTTTCGTGCCTCAAAAAGGCAACCTTTTCTCGGGAACGATCGAAAGCAATCTGCGCTATGCCGACGAAAATGCCAGTGATGAGGCCCTTGAGGAAGCGGCCGATATCGCCCAGGCCAGTGAATTCATCTACGCCAAGCCGGAGGGCATGCAGGCCGACATTGCTCAAGGCGGCGCCAATGTATCAGGAGGCCAGAAGCAGCGCCTGGCCATTGCGCGGGCGCTGGTCAAGAAGCCGCCCATTTTTATCTTCGATGACAGTTTCTCGGCGCTGGATTTCAAAACCGACTCAGCCTTGCGGCGGGCCCTCAAAGAAAAGACCGGGGAGAGCACGGTTCTGATCGTCACCCAGCGCGTGGCCACCATTAAGAATGCCGATCAAATCATCGTGCTCGAGGAGGGAAAAGTTGTCGGCAAAGGGAGGCATCAGGAATTAATGGAAAGCTGCCATACCTATCAGGAAATCGCCCTCTCGCAGCTAAGCCTGGAGGAGTTGGCATGAGCATGGATCGCGGAACTTCATCAAGATCCAGACCAACTCTCAGCCCGATGCGAGGTCGCGGCATGATGGGGCGCGGCGGTCCCATGGCAATGATGAAAGGTGAGAAGGCGCGCGATTTCAAGGGGACGATGATCAAGCTGATCCAATATCTGGGTTCATACCGGCCCCCTATGTTGCTCATGATGATCTTCGCTGTGGCCTCCACCATTTTCACCATTCTGGGTCCCACCATCCTCGGCCAGGCGACGACCAAGCTGTTTGAAGGAGTACTGGGCCAGATTACGGGGAGTGGAACGGGGATTGATTTTGGGTTCATCGGCAAGATCATCCTGGTCACCCTGGCTCTGTATCTTGCTTCTTCGCTGTTCAGTTTTGTCCAGGGCTGGATCATGGCGGGAATATCGGTCGATATTGCCTATCGATTCCGCCAGGATATTTCGAACAAAATCAACAAACTGCCATTCAGCTATTTCGATCGAATAAGCCAGGGAGAGGTTCTGGCGCATATTACCAACGACGTGGACACGATCAACCAGACTCTCAATCAGAGCCTGTCTCAAATCATCACCTCCACGGTCACGGTAGTCGGCGTGTTGATCATGATGCTAACGATCAACTGGCAGATGACATTGATTGCCTTGCTTATGATCCCGCTCTCGACGGTGGTTATCACGGTGGTGGTTGGCAAATCGCAACAATACTTTACGCAGCAGCAAGACTATCTGGGCCACGTCAACGGTCATGTCGAGGAAATGTTTGGCGGGCATCTGGTGATGAAGGCTTTCAATGGGGAAGCCAGGAGCGTTGAGCGGTTCGATGGCTTGAATAACACCCTTTACTCCTCGGCATGGAAATCGCAGTTTCTATCGGGATTGATGTTTCCGGTGATGAATTTCATCGGCAATATTGGCTACGTGGCGATCGCCATCATGGGTGGATATCTGGCTGTGCGAAATGTCATTACGGTCGGCGATATCCAGGCCTTCCTGCAATATGTCCGTTCCTTCACGCAGCCGATCACCCAGATTGCCAACATTTCAAACATCCTGCAGCAAACCGCAGCCGCAGCTGAGCGCATCTTTGAATTCCTGGCCGAGGAGGAGGAAAGCCCCGACGTCGAGCATCCGGTCTTGCCGGAAAAGGTTGAGGGCCAGGTGGTCTTCGACCATGTGCAATTCGGCTACACGCCAGACAAGATCACAATCAAGGACTTCTCCGCTGAAATTCCCCCGGGGCAGAGGATCGCGCTTGTCGGCCCAACGGGGGCCGGGAAGACGACCATGGTCAAGCTGCTCATGCGCTTTTATGATGTCAGCGGTGGGGCGATTTTCGTCGATGGGCATGATATCAGGGAATTCAAGCGGGAGGATTTGCGCTGCATGTTCGGCATGGTGCTGCAGGATACCTGGCTCTATAACGACACCATCATGGAAAACATCCGTTATGGCTGCCCAAGCGCCACCGATGATGAAGTGATCACGGCGGCCAAAGCGGCGCGGGTAGACCACTTTGTCCGCACGCTGCCGGAGGGGTACGGCCTGGTGCTGAACGAAGAAGCGACCAACATCTCGCAAGGTCAGAAGCAGCTCCTGACCATCGCCCGCGCCTTTGTGACGAATCCGCGGATGTTGATCCTGGACGAGGCCACAAGCTCGGTTGATACCCGCACCGAAGTCTTGATTCAGCAGGCCATGGATGACCTGATGAAAGACCGCACCAGTTTCGTTATCGCCCACCGGCTGTCCACGATCCGCGACGCTGATTGGATCTTGGTCATGAACGAAGGCGATATCGTCGAGCAAGGCAGACATGAGGACCTATTGGAACGTAACGGATTCTACGCGGAGCTTTACAACAGTCAGTTTGAGCGGGCAGAGGTGATGGCGTAAAGGGCTTGCACGGTAGGGAAGACAAGCCTGACTTTCAATGCGAAGCCAGGCATGATAGGACATGCCTCTTGATCATTGGGCAACGACGGAGCGGCCCATTCCTGCGAATCGGATATGCCGAGGGCGGGGGTCCGGGACCAGGCCCGGGTGGCGCGCAAGCAGACCAGGGGAATCCCTGCCCCGCTACCTGGTAATAATGAAAGCGCCCGAGAGGGCGCTTTTTTCGTCAGGGTGACGCCGGATCAATGCTCGACGATGCTGCTACGTTGCGAGCCGGACTCAGATGTGCTCCTCCCAGCCCCTGGATGCATACAGGATGCTCTGGAACCGCACATCCCGGATACGTCTCCCGATTGGGGCTGAAACAACTCTTAGATTGGCTGCAGGCGGGAAGTCCGTATGAATAGCTGGCATCACAGTGGGTGGTCGCGTATCTTGACAGGCACACCAAGTGAAACCCAGTCGGTCGATGCGAAAATGCCGGCCGGCACAGCGCCGGGACGTGCGTGTCGCTCACGCTTGGATCTGATGGGCAGGTTGTGAACCTGCTTATCAAAGATGGCGGCAGAGGCTTCGATCCAGACGACGTGAAGAGTGGAATGGGGCTGCACTCCATGCGCGAAAGGGCTGAATCCATGGGCGGCAGCCCGGAGGTCGCCAGCGTCTCTCTGCTCATCCATCCGAAGGGTGCGAACTTCTCATGCAAGGGCTCGCAGACCCCTCATGCCGTCTTCTTTCGGACGAAAGGCTTCCCGGTGGCGAGTTCGACACAGCGGTAGGCACCGTCATAGATCCCGATGCCCTTGTTCTTCACGATGCGATCGCAGAACAGCTCCAGAATGTCGTCAGCGCCCGTCAACAAGTCGATCGCCTGCAGGGTCTCAGGAATGGAGCGCGCCTCAACCGTACCCTCGCCGAGTTCGGCGCTGCGAATAGAGCCCCACTTCTCGTGCCCGCCAACACGCGGGTTGAAGATCTTGGGTATGGGGTAGAAAGCCAGCTCGCTGGGCTTGGTGATCATCACGTCCACCACGCGCATGAGGTAGTTGGTTGCATAGACGGCGTGGAAGGTATTGTCGAACAGGAACACGTGCAGCCCTTCGGCCGGTTGTATCCGGATCCCATCCGCGAAGACCTGCGTCTCGGTCCAAGTGAGATGGACCTGCACCATGTCCTTGAGTTCGCCAAGTTCGGCGCGGATCCAATCCCAGTTGTTCTTGTGGTCCCCCAGGTTGACGAACAGCGCCACCTTCCCGGCCTGAATCAGGGGAAGGCAGTGGTTGATGATGGCCTTGAACAAATCCCGTTGGGCACCGGCCCCGCCCATCGTCACCAGCAGCCGGCGTGGTTCGCGGTTCCGCATGCGTCGCAGGCGAGCGGCGCAATCGTCTTCGATGTTCTCGACGAGCTCGTGATCGACATGATGGCCCACATAGAACAAGGCATCCGGCGGCATGGGCCTCAGGAGCCGGTTGTGCTCATCGAAGCCGTGCATCACACGAAACCCGTAGTAGCCCGATGGCGACTGGACTCCGTGTCGGGCACCCTCGGTGACCTGGAACGCCATCGGCCAGTTGTCGAACATCATGTCAACGACCCTGGTCATTCCGCCGGCTACGGCGCCCATGCAATTCCACATGTGCGAGGTCAACACAGGGATGTCGGACGGCAAAGCCCGATGCAGGTTCTGGAACAGCTCGCTCATCGTGTAATCTTTGACGTTGGTCTTCAGGAACCGCCAGGGCCAGCTGACAATGCAGGCATTGAGGGCTTGCGAGAGCAGGGGGAGGGCGGGTTCACCAGTGGTGATCGGCTCCCAGATGTACTTCTCGAAGACCCGGCTCCTTTGGGAGAGCCGCGAGAAGAAGCTGTAGTTCCGATTGGAGTATTGGATCACCTCAGCGGTCACGCCGGGGATCGCCAGGAGGTCCAGCCAGTACGGGGTGTAACCCATCGCCCGGGCGCATGAGGCCCCCGCCATGGCGATGCGGTAGTGACCGTATCCCATGCGGATGGTGCTGCAGACAACTGCCTTGTCACGGTCAATTGGCTGGCCCTGGTCTGTACGCAGAATGTCCTTCAATCCGAGCTGAACTCCCAAGTAGGGGTTGTCCAATGCACTCAGGGTATAGACCTCGGCCGGGTCGTAGCCGAACTTCCTCTTGAGCCACGCCTGCCGGCGGACGATCTGGCGGGAGTGGGTCTGGCTGATCGCGTTGCCATAGACCGTGAAGCGACCTTTGTCCATTCTCACTAGGCATCTTCCTTCATTCGGATGTCCTGTCCGCCTGGCCGGGGGCATCGCCTTCGTCATCCTCCGCCAGGCCAACGATCATGCGCGCTCACGAAGCAGGTTTCAGACCGACAGTCTCTTCAGGTTGGCTGTCATCCGGCTGCGGGAAGCGCGACGTGAAGGACGGGGGAGTATCCGGTTCGGGGAGGGCTCCGAACGACCCTGGCTCAGTCGCAGGTTTCCTGAGTGTACTGCTAGCTCTTGATTCCGGTGGTGGCGATTCCTTCGACAAAGTATCGCTGCGCCGCCAGGAACACCAGCACGGTCGGGATAATCACCAGGGTTGCTCCTGCCATCACCAGGGGGGGAGAAGCATGGTAGCCGCCCTGGATGTCCGCCAGTCCCTGCGTCACAACGTAGTTCGCCTTGGAGCTGATCGCCACCAGAGGCCAGATGAAGGAATTCCAGGCATAGAGGAAGGAGATCGTGAACTGTGTGGCAATGGCTGGCCCTGACAGGGGCACAATGACACTCCAGAGGATCGTCAGACGATTGGCCCCATCCAGGTAGGCCGCTTCCTCCAGTTCCCGGGGAATGCTCTTCATGAACTGGCGCATCAGAAAGGTGCCCGAGGCGGTGAAGATCCAGGGGATGACCAGGGCCTGAAGCTTGTTGACCCAGCCGAAGGTCAGCATCAACTTGTACATCGGGATCATGATCACCGTGAACGGGATCATGATGGTGCCCAGGTATAGGGTGAACAGGATGTCTCGCCCCGGAAAGCGGATGCGGGCAAAGGCATACCCGCCCAGCAGCGAGGTGACGATCTGGCCTGCCACCACGCCCAAGGCGACGATGGTCGTGTTGACCATGTAGCGCCCCATCTTGACCGTTCCCAGGACGGTGGCGTAGTTGTCGAAGCGCAGCCGAGCGCCGAACAGCGCCAGGATGTTCTGGAAGACCTCCGGGCTGTCCTTCAGGGAGGTGGCGACCATGAAGACGAAGGGATAGATGAAGGCCGTGCCTACCAGGGTCAGCAGAGCGTAGAACAGGAGCTTGCCCGACACATTGCCGCGCTGGAGGCGTGTAAACATGGGGTTACTCCTCGTAGACCCAGCGGCCGGACAGGCGGAACTGGATCAGCGTGACCGCGAAGATCATTGCGAACACGATCCAGGCCAAACTTGAGCCATAGCCCATCTGGAACCGCTGGAACCCCTTCTGGTACAGGTAATAGACGATCGTCAGGGTTGAGTTGGCCGGACCCCCCTGGGTCATGATGTAGGGTTCGGAGAAGATCTGCAGCGAAGCAATGGTATTGGTCACTAGGATGAAGAAGATGGTTGGGGTCATCAGCGGGATGACGATGCGGGACAGGATACTGCCGCGGCCGGCCCCATCTACGATAGCCGCCTCGTACAGGTGGGAAGGAATCCCCTGCAGCGCCGCCAGGAAGATCACCATGTCATAGCCGACCGTCGCCCAGGAGGTCATCAGGATAAGCGAGAACAGCGCGTACTGCGGGGTGACCAACCAGCCGATCAAGGGGTCGCTGAGCGGGTGGCCGAGGGGCAGGAAGACCAGGCGGTCGGCCACGGAGACGACGGCGGAGATGATGGTGTTCAAGACCCCCGACTCGCGTTGGAAGATCCAGAACCAGACCAAGGAGCTGCCGACGATCGATGCCACGACGGGAATGTAGATGAGCGCTCGATAGAAGGTCATCCCCTGCAGCCGCGAATTGAGTAGCCAGGCCAGGAGGAAGGCGGGAGTCACCGAGAGCGCCAGGACTCCCAGGGCGTAGACCAGCGTGTTCTTGAGGGCCACCCAGAAGGTGGGATCGGTTGGCTTCAGCCACGCACTGACTGCGGCGATCCACGTCCCGCCCTGGCCCAGGACTGCCCGATACGCCTCTGGATCGAAGGAGAAGCCAAGCGCCTTAATATAGTTTGACAGGCCGATGAACGCGGGGGGAGTGAAGAGATTGTAGTCTGTGAAAGAGTAGTACAGAGAGAGGCCCAGGGGGATCGCCATGAAGATCAGGAAGCCCAGCAGATTGGGGAGGAGGAACAGGTAGCCCTCGATAGCTTCGCGCATCCGGTTCTTGGACATGGCCTCTCCTCACGGGGCATGCCGAGGACCCCATTCCCGCCCGGGCGGGAATGGGATCGAGGCAGAACGATGCGTGATGCTTACTTCGTGAACAGTGGGTTGGCGCCGTCGCAGGCCGCCTTGGCTGCCTCCTCCACCGTTGCCATTCCAGCGAAGATCATGTCGATGTTCGGCTGGTATTGCCCGTTGACAATGTCACCCCAGTTGCCGGTGAACAGCGGGATCTCGGCCATGGCATAGGATGCCCCGGCCACGAAGGGCTGGTTGTCGTCCGGCGGCTTGGAGTTCAGGAAAGCGTCCACAGCCGTCTGGGCCCTGTTGGAGGGGATGTTGGTGCCTAGCGCGGCGACCTGAGCCTGGACCTCGGGGCTTGTGAGGGCCTTGATCACCGTCCACGCCTGATCCGGGTATATGGTCTTGGCATTGATCACGTACGGCCCCCAGAACAGCCAGGTCTTCTTGCCGCCCGGTCCTTCCGGCATCTCCACAACCCCCCAGTCAAACTTGTCATTCTCGCGAGCGCTGGGGGTCATCCAGCGGCCGTTGGGGAACATGCCGATGGAACCGGCATGGTACTCCGTCTCGCCGACGCCGCCTTCAACTCCCGGAGGCGGGGCGACCATGTCCTTCAGGAATAGATCCGCCATGAACTGCAGACCCGTGATCGAGCCGGGGTCCGTCAGGGCGCAGGCCGTCCGGTCGGCGTTGAACAGGCTGCCGCCGCCGGAGTAGACGAACCAGCCCCACAGGCCCCACCAGTTGCTCATGCTGAAGCCGTAGATCTTCTGGTCGGTGTGGGTGATGGCCTCGGCCACACGCAGGAAGTTGTCCCAGTCCCACTGACCCTTGGCGGCAAGATCGGCCGGGTCATCCACGTTGTACTTCTTGAACAGGTCCTTATTGTAGTAGATGACCAGGGTGGAGATGTCCCGCGGCAGACCCCACAGGTGGCCGCCGTTCTCCAGTTCCTTCATTGGCGCATCGTAGTAATCGGTGAGCTTGAAGGATGAGTCGGCCGTGGCCATCGGCATCAGGTCCATCACCACGCCCAAGCTGGCGTAGTCCGCGGTGCTGGCGCCGGGGATCCAGACAATGTCCGGAGCCGTGCCGGCGGAGAACTCGGCCTTCAGCTTGTCCTCGTACCCGGTTACCGGGGCCGGGTCGTACTGCAGCTTGATTCCCTGCGAGGCCAGCTTGGCGCTCAGGTCATCGCTGATCTTCTGATACACATCCTGCTCGGCCTGATTATCAGGCCGGGTGCGCCAACGGATGGTGACCATCTCGGCCGGGGCTTGCGGCTGGGCTGTTGGCTGGGCCTGTGGGGGAGCGGCGGGCTGTGTCTCCGCAGGTGCTTGGGTCGGCGTGGCAGCGCCTCCGCAGGAGGCCAGGGCCATGCTCGCCACGAGCAGCAGGCTGCAGAAAACCCACAGTGGCTTGCGGTTCATTCTCTTTTCCTCCTCATGTGACAGGATTGCAGCGCATGCAGCAGCTGTCCAGAATGAGCTCGGTAGGACGGCGGAATTAGACATCATTGGAGGTGGTCTCACCCCCCTTCTTTGTCAGCCAGGCGCATGGTGGTTTGGCGAACGACCAGCTCCGCCGCAAGGCGGAGGTGCTCCACTTCCGAACCGGGGTGTTCCACCGCCTGGACGAGCTTGCGAGCGGCTTCCTGACCGATGGCGAAGGTGTTCTGGCGCATGGTGGTCAGAGCGGGATCGAAGTAGGACGCCAAGGGGATATCATCAAAGCCAACGACGGAGACTTCCTGCGGCACCTTCCGGTGTGCTTCTCGCAGGGCGCGGATAGCGCCGATGGCCATCAAGTCGTTCTGGGCGAAGATGGCGGTGTAGTCGACCCCCTGCTTCGACCATTCCCGCACGGCATCAAACCCGGCCGTCGCCGACCAATCGCCGTTGCGGATGAGGGCGTCCGGACGAGCAATCCCCGCTTCCTGCAAGCCACGCAGATAGCCGGCGCGGCGGTCCTGCGCACAATCCTCAGCCAGCGGCCCAGTCAGATGGGCGATCGCCCGGTGGCCGAGGTCAATCAGGTGTTGGGTCGCGGTGTGGCCCGCCGCCTCGTCGTCCAGGCCGATTGATCCGATGGCTTCGGCCCGCGGCCGGGCCCCCACGAACACCGCCGGCACTTCGGGCGGGATGAGCGAACGTCGTCCGTCGGCGTACGGGTTGAGGACGATAATCCCCTCGGCGCGGCGGGAGGCGATCAGTTGGTCCATCCACTGGGCAAAGGATTCGTCGTCCGGGGCAGAGGCGGAAATCACGTAGTAACCGAGACGCTGCGCCTCGGTGGTAGCGCCCTCCATAATGCTGGCAAAGGTGTAATCGGTCAGGTTGGGGGAGAGGCAGGCGAAGGTGTGCGGCCGGCCCAAGGCCATCCCTCTGGCAAGGGCATTCGGCTGGTAGCCGAGGTGGGCGATGGCATCTTCGACTTTCTGGCGGGTCTCTGGACTGACGCGCTCGTTCCCGTTTATCACGCGCGAGACCGTCTGGTGGGAAACCCCAGCCAAGGCAGCCACATCTCGAATGGTCGGTCCCCACTTGCCTGCCATTAAGTTCTCTCGAAGAGGGGGAGGAGCCTAGGACGGTATGTGACCGGTCACGTTACCGGTAACATGATAGCATACTGCGGGGCCCGCTCTAAGTGTCAGATGTCATATCCGCAGCCGGCCCGTGGTTGGTGGGTTTGACCATCTTCTTCAATAGAGTGGGAGAAACAGATCAAGTTTCACCTCATCCATTCCCGATTGCGCATGTCGTGAGACCCAATGGGACACCATGGGCGACATGCCGAGCCTCAGCTCACGGCCGTGCACCAGTGAATCATGGAGTAGAGTGGCCGTGAAATGTGAGCTTGGAGGCTGCTGTTCGCAGGATCCGCCGGGTGAGGCGTAGGCTGTGCTCTCCCGAAGGGAGGATCCGCATCGTGCCGGATGGGCAGCCAAGACGTGTCCATCAGGAGAGACCTCAACCGCTCTTTGCCTCTCCAGAATCTGAATCGAATACGAGATGCGTTGGCTTCAAGCAGCTAGCGAGGCTCCAAGCCATCGAAGATCCCTAGTGGTTTTTCAAAGCTGAAATTCAAAGATGGCACGAAACTTGCTACTTGAGAAGGAACCTCTCTCAAGGAGCAGGCAAATGTACCAAAAGTATTTTGTCAAGCTCACCTCCGAAGAACGATCGTACCTTGAAAAACTGGTTTCGGCTGGCAATGCACCCGCCCGCAAACTACGCCGAGCCAGAATCTTGCTCAAATCGGATTGCAGTGAAGGCGGTCCCCATTGGACGTATGAAGCCATTTGTGAAGCCTTTGATGTCAATTCACTGACGGTTACCAATGTACGCAAAGCCTTCGCAGAAGGTGGATTGGAGAAGGCGCTCAATCGGAAAAAACCGGATCGAGAATATGAACATCGTCTGGATGGTAACGCCGAAGCCCATTTGATCGCTCTGGCGTGCAGTGATGCCCCCGAAGGATATGAGCGCTGGACGTTGCGACTGTTGCAGGAACGATTTGTGAAACTTGAGATTGTGGAGAGCGTCTCGCATGAGACGATCCGCACCACGCTCAAAAAAACGAACTTAAGCCTTGGCTGAAAGAGCAGTACTGCATTCCGCCCCAAGCCAACGCGGCTTTTGTCTGCAATATGGAAGACGTTTTGGAGGTGTACTCCCAACCATATGATCTGAAGCGACCGCAAGTTTGTATGGATGAAACCTGTAAACAGTTGCTGTCCGATCTGTGGGAATCCCTGCCTGCTCAACCTGGCCAGCCGCAGCGGAACGATTATGAATACAAGCGAGAAGGGGTCGCCGACTTGTTTATGTTCTTCGAGCCGCTGGCGGGAAAACGGTTTGTCAAAGTCACCGATGAACGCACCCGCAAAGATTGGGCGCAGGCGATGAAAGAGCTTGCGGATGAAATTTATCCTCGGGCCGAGAAGATTGTGATTGTGATGGATAACCTCAACACCCATTCGCCCGCCTCCTTTTATGAGACCTTCGATCCGGAGGAAGCCAGGCGGCTGACCAATCGCTTTGAATTTCATTACACGCCCAAGCATGGTAGTTGGCTAAACATGGCTGAAATTGAGTTAGGGGTCTTGATCCGCCAATGCCTGTCCAGGCGTATTGCTGACAAAGTCACTTTGGAAAGCGAGGTGAATGCCTGGCAGAACAACCGCAATGCCAAAGTTGTCAAGGTAGATTGGCGCTTTACGACTGCCGATGCCCGGATCAAGTTGAACCACCTCTATCCTGTGTTTCATGTCTGACATACCACTAGAGGAAAAGCCCATCGACGAGATACTGAGCGAATACGCCGTCGACTGGTCCCACCAACACGAAATCGTGCTGGATTCCGAACTTCAACCAGACCTGCCGGTGTCGCTCGATACCAAACAGGCGCTGCTCAGGATCCTGCAGGAGGCGCTGGCTAATGCCGCTCGCCACAGCAATGCGAGCCGTGCATCGATTCGGCTCAAATCGGACGGAAGCGAGATTTCCCTTACCGTCAGTGACGACGGCAAGGGGTTTTCGCGGGATGAGGTGACGAGCGGAATCGGGCTGCAGTCCATGAGAGAGCGCGCCGAAACGCTGGGCGGAAGCATGCAGGTCACCAGTGCGCCCGGACAAGGCACGTCGATTTCCGTGTTAATCCCTGCCCCTGGGTGAAATGGAGCTGTCATGAAGGATTTGATCACAGTAATGATCGTCGACGATCATGCGATGGTACGCCATGGCGCGGCTGGCTACCTGGAAGCGCAGGACGACATTCACGTTGTCGCCGAGGCCGCTTCGGGTGAGGAAGCGCTGGCTCTGGCCAAAGAGCATGTGCCGGATGTGGTCTTGATGGACCTGGTCATGCCGGGGCTGGACGGAGTCGAGGCCACGCGCCGACTCAAGGACACCAGCCCACGCACACAGATCATCATCCTGACCTCCTTCCATGAGGACGAGCATATCTTCCCGGCGTTGCAGGCCGGTGCAATCTCCTATCTTCTTAAGGATGTGAAGGCGGCGGAATTGGTTGAGGCGATTCGGCGAGCCGCCTGCGGTGAAGCGACTTTGCACCCGCGCATCGCCGAGCGCGTCATCAAGGAGTTCCGAGTTAGAGATCCCGATCGACGACGGCTTTTCATGGAGCTGACCGAGCGCGAAATGGAAGTGCTGAAGATTATCGCTAACGGCTACTCGAATCAGACGATCGCCGATCAGTTGGTGATCAGCGTGGGCACGGTTAAGGGACATGTGAGCAACATTCTGGGTAAGCTGCACCTTGCCGATCGCACACAGGCGGCCGTCTACGCCTGGCAGGAAGGTCTGATCCAACGAGATTGATGCTCCAGGTCTTCCAGCCGTAACAGCGGAGCGCCCCTTCGAAGGGGCGCATTTCACTCCCCCCTCCAGCGATAGGGTCAAAGACCCCTCCTGCGTTAGCCCCGAATCGTCCCCCCAGGCTCGTGCTATCGATCCACTGGCGTTCTATGCTGTGTGCGATGGCAAAAACGCCCCGGGCCCTGCGCGCGTGGAGCAAGGAAGAGTTGGGATGAAAGTGGTGATGACTCCGATCCTGGTTTGTGTGCTGGGCATGACCCTCGTGTTAGCGGCTTGCGGACAGAAGGGCACGTCCCATACGGATACTGCAGACCCGGTCGAGATCAACCTTGTCGCCTATGCGAGTGACACGTTCACCCTCCGCAGCGCCGTGCCTGAAGGCTGGGCCGAGGTCAAACCGGGTCAGTTTCAGCGGAACCCGCATAGCGATCCGACGCTCCTCGCTCTGGCCGGGTTCCAGGATACGACGGTGGGGCAGGCGGTCGCGGACTGGAAGTTGCCGGAGAGCGTCGGCAACCTCGAAGCTCAGGGCCTGGTTTGGAAGTTGACGCGTGCGGATATGGACGTCCCGGGGACCGAGTCGTTGGTTCTGGAGATGGCGTTCACTGAATCGGATAGCAGTGTCTATGTCGTTTTGTTCGTGGCGCCCTCGGATGAGTACGAGGTGCTGCGTGAGCAGGTTTTTAAGCCCGCCCTGCGCCTCTTTATCCCGGCGGAGGCACTGACGCTGCGAGGGAGGACGGGACCCGCTTCACCGGAAATACAGGCAGCCAAACCTGTCGCCTCCAAGATCCGCCCTGCCGACGGAATGACCATGGTCTATGTGCCAGCCGGTGAATTCGATATGGGCAACACGGGAATCCAGTGGATGTGGAATGGCAGCCTGGTCAACGGGGATCTGGGTTTGCAGGTGTTCACCGATGAGAGCCCTCAGCACCGTGTCTATCTGGATGCGTACTGGATCGATCAGACCGAGGTGACTGTGCAGATGTTCCGCACGTTCGTCAAGGCTACCGGCTACGAGACTCTCGCTGAGAGGGAAGGGTGGGGCGCGCCATGGAAAGCGGGGCGGATGGAGGATGAATGGCCACATGTGCCGGCGACGGATTGGCAACATCCTCACGGTCCTAGTTCGAGCGCTGTAGATGATCACCCCGTGGTCCAGGTGAGCTGGGAGGACGCTGCAGCCTACTGCGAGTGGGCTGGGGGCGGACTGCCGACCGAAGCGCAGTGGGAGAAGGCGGCTCGAGGGACGGATCGTCGCTTATGGCCTTGGGGAAGCACCTACGAGGGGGCATGGGGGAATTTCTGTGATGCCCAGTGCCCGATTGAACGCTGGAATCAGCATTCCTACGACGACGGCTATGCCCTCACCGCACCTGTGGGGAGCTTTCCAAGGGGGGCCAGCCCCTACGGCGCCCTGGACATGGCCGGAAACCTCTGGGAATGGGTGGCCGACTGGTATGACGAGGATTACTACAGCGATTCCCCCTACGAGAATCCAAACGGACCACTATCCGGAACCGAACGCACACAGCGGGGCGGGGCCTGGTACGACTACGAGTCATGGGTCCGTACCACCGTACGGCACGCAACGCCGCCTTCGACACGCTGCGACGATCTGGGTTTCCGATGTGCGGCGCCGGCCGACTAATCGATGGCTCTGGCTGGTGCGGGCCGACCCTATCGCTGCTCACGACTGCCGTGCTGAGAAATTGCGGGAGGAGGAAACTCATGGAAGCACAAGGGGTCAGGAGCCGCCGACTGTGGTACGGCGCTGCGGCTCTCGCATGGATTGTCGGTTGCGTGGCTTCCGCGTTGCTGATAGGTAGCGCAGTGCGGGCATACCCTTCTCGCATTGCCGCGGCCTATCGTGAAAAGCTACAGAAGGTGGTGGTTCCCGGGGGACATGATCTTGGATTGGTCAGGGTGGGGGCCTACGCTGTCTACTACGAGGGCCACCAAGGGGCCTACACCCACTCAGAGTGGCCACCGCGTTTGGATTGCAGCCTGACATCGAAGTCGACAGGTGAAGAGGTACCCCTCGTCTTCGACTATGTTCCGACCAATCGATATGTGACCAAGACAGGCCGTGAAGGCGTCCTCATCTACAGTACGACGATCAAAGCGCCCGGTCTGTACTCATTCGCTTGCGACTATCCGGGTGGGCGGACGGGGCCTGACCTGGTACTGGCCGTGGGTCCGAACTACATCTACGAGTTGCTGCGTGAGGTCTGGGATCTGGGCGTTCCCATTCTCGGAGGGCTTGCTGTTCTCTGCGGTTCGTCTCTGCTCTCATTCATCATCGCGGCCGCTGTCTTCTATCGGGAAAGATATGGGGCACTCTCCGAAAGAAGAGCGGGCCAGTCGCTCTATGCATCTCCGTGGTCACGAACGATCACTCGCGAAGAATAGGAGGAAGTCATGGAACATAACCGGACCCGAACGCCGCCGCGCTGGATGTTCACACTCCTATCCATTGGTGGCGCATGGGCCTCAGGTATCTACCTGGGGAAAATGAGCATAGACGGGGCTTCCACCTGGCTCCTCATCCCAATGATCAGCTTCGGCGTCATGGGGATGATCATGGCCTGGGGCGCGCTTGCAGGGCGTTGACAGAGCTGTGTGTCAGATTGTCCGCAGAGTGACCTTCCTTGGCTGCCCTGACCCGTGCTGCACTGCGGTGTTCACCGCGATATCGGCAGTGACACACGTCAAGTCGCTATCGTAGGGAGCGCAGAAACCAGGACAAGTCCGTGAAGAAGATTACTCTGCTGATTGTGTCCGTCGCCATTCTCGCCGAGGCTTGTGTGCGATCACGTCAACCGTCCCCAGCCCCGATGGTTTCTCGTGCCGACTCGCTCCACGCCATCCGCGCCCATGTTCAGCAACTTGTAGCTGATGGGGAAGTCCCCTCAATGGCCGTGGCCGTCGCACGTGACGGCGAGATCGTCTGGGAGGAAGGGTTCGGCCTGGCAGACCGGGAGAGGAACATTCTCGCCACCGAGCATACAGCCTACCCCCTGGCATCGGTCTCCAAGCCACTCACGGCCACTGGTCTGATGATTCTCGTGGAGCGGGGCCTGATCAATCTGGACCGCCCAATCAATGACTATCTCGGCGAGGTTGGGCTCCAGGCCCGGGTTGGCGAGGCGGCGGAGGCGACTGTGCGCCGTGTCGCCAGCCACACGTCCGGCCTGCCGCTCCACTCCCAGCACTTCTACGATGATGAGCCATACCGGCCGCCGCCAATGGACGAAACCATCCGGCGTTACGGGAACCTGGTGACCGCGCCCGGCGAGCGCTATCAGTACTCGAACCTGGGCTACGGCATCCTCGGTTATGTGATCTCGCGCGCGTCTGGCCAGAGCTATGCCGACTTCATGCACGATCAGGTCTTCACGCCGCTGGGTATGGGTCACACTTCGGTGCACGTCGGGTCTGGCCTTGAGGAGGGACAGGCCGTCAAGTACAGCTCTCTTGGCAGAGCAGTTCCCCCCTACGATTCCGACAGCCCGGGTGCCTCGGCCATCTACAGCAGCGGCCACGACCTCGTCCACTTTGCGATGTTCCATCTCAAGAACGAGCTACCCGATCAGGAAGCCATCATCGGCCCCGCTGCCATCGACGAGATGCAACGCCCGAGTCCCGACACCGGCCCGACGAGGACTTGGGAGAAAGAGGGGAGCGGTTACGGCATCGGCTGGTACGTCGGTGTCACGCAAGACGGGTTGCGTGTGATACAGCACAGCGGCTGGACCGCGGGCGTGAGCACCGTGCTCGCGCTGGTGCCGGAAGAGGACCTCGCCGTGGTCGTGCTCTCGAACACCGATAGCCAGTGGTCCGAGGCGATCCTGATCGAAATCGTAGGCTCGCTCCTGTCCCTCCGACCGCAGGAATTCCTTCGTCCGGTCACCGAGATGGCTGAAGCGCCACCATTCGCACCGCCCCCCGGGCTCATCGGCTCGTGGGAGGGGACGGTTCACACCTATGAGGGAGTGGTCCCGCTTGCCCTGGAGGTTGATGAAGCCGGCATGATCCGCGCCCAATTGGGTGAGCACCCTCGCACACTCTTGCAGAGCGTGAGCTACCAGGATGATCTCTCTCAGTTCCTGAATACAGGCGGCGGGCCGTACTTGCGCGGATGGATTGAGGCTGAACTGGCGACCGCAGATGTGGATCGGGGCCGACCCTACAAGCTATGGCTGGAGTTGAAGCTCCGTGACACCGTGCTCACTGGATCGCTCATCGCCTTCTCCCAAAGAGAGATCCCAACCGGGCCTCTCACCCACTGGGTGGAATTGAAAAGGGAGTAGCAATCCAACCTGCTGGGAACGGCCATCGATAATCTCGATCGCATCAAGCTCGTGCGGGAGGGAGACATCGAACGAGGTTGCAGGCCTATCAGGATGCGTGCAACCCGCTCCAAGGCGGATCCTTGATAAGAACAAATGACCCGCGGGCCCGGGCTTTACCCTGCGGAGCTTGCCTGCTGTCCATGCCGGAGACGCCTCGCCCGCCGACCTGCTGGCCATTCAGGATCATGGGACCCTGCGAGAGCCGGAAGGTTTCCTGGGCGAACCCCAGGCCTTGACAAGCCACATCTCCGTCGCGATGCTTCCCTCCAGGCGTCGGTGGCCATCCCCTGTTGTCAACTATCCTTTGCATTGCCGGTCCTTCAGCCCAATGGCTTCGCCCGGCTTCCGTGCTATACTCACGAATGCAGGTCGCTTCAGAGCTTCTCCATGTGCATTGCAGGCCCGGAAGGTGGGACAACAGGGCAGGAGGCGGCCATTCGCAGCTTCACGACGGGGGGCTACCTACAGCGCTCTACCATACGACCCAAAGCTCCCGAGTGTTCCACCGCAACTCGGGACATTGGTGTTTCTGTCCCCCTTCATCGCACAATCCGCAGTCGTCCGCCTCACGCAGGTTGTGAGTCAGGCCCGGGGCACTTGCCAGGGCAGAATGGCTTGAGCCTTCCGAGCAGGGCCATGTCTTGCCCGGTCCAGCAGGTGCAGGGACAAGCCGGCCAGAGTTCGATCAGAACAAGGTCGAAGGTCGTCACCGTCCTGGCCGATCGATAGAAGGCTGCAAGAGACTTTCACATCAGGTTTGAATCCATATGCACCGATCCTTCCACCTCCTCGAACGTGTCCTAGGCACCACGTTGGCAGTTGGGCTCCTCCTGAGCCTCACATTCAGTCCAGCTCTGGCCGACTCGGGTCCGCCCTGGCTCGACACTACTCTGGACGATCTCTACTACACAGAGCAGCAGGGATGGACGCCCCTCGACAACGACGTAACGGTGACCTCCAACACCGATGATTTCAGCGAGGGGTATGTGGAGGTCGCCGTTGCCGGCGGTACCGCCGAGGATGCTCTGCGATTGATCGACGGCGGGCTGCTGACCGTCATCGGCAACGCGGTGTACTGGGACGGCGATCGGATTGGGACCATCGACAACACCTATGACGGGACCAACGGCAGACTGCGCATCAACTTCAGCGCTGTCGCTCCCCTCTTCAACGCCGATTTTGAAACCGGAAACTTGAACGGATGGACGGTGGATGCCAACTATCCCGGGGTCAACGGTCAGGCGTGGGTGGAAAGCCCGGGCGACGACCCTGATGTCCCATCCGGGAACGTCGACTCGGATCCCCTGGTCGATGATCCCTGCTACGTTGGATGCGGCTATGGGGCTGTAGCCCAGTCGGCAAGCGTGCAATCCTCGGTGGTTTTCGAGAAGAGCTATGCCTTGCAGCTTACGATCACCGGGACGGTGTTGGAGGGATATGGAACGGCTCACGGCCCGACGGTGACAAGTGAGGGCTTCACCGCCTCCGCGGGCGATCAGATTTCGTTGAACTGGAACGCGGCCCAGGGCGGCGATTGGTATGATGTTTACGGATTTGTCTACAGTGACGCAGATAACGACGGCATCTGGGATACGGGCGAAAGCTACCAGAAGCTCTTCCATGATGTCGGCGCGAACACCGGGGGTTGGATCACGACCACAACGGCCGTCAGCGGCGCCGTAGCTGGCGACAACATCCGTTTCATATTCATCAACGGGAATTACGACAGATCTGGTGGCACTGCCATCGGTTCCAGCCTCTATATCGACGGCATCGAGTTACAGCTCTCGAATGTCACCGTTGCCAACAATGCTATCTTGGCGGCGATCATCGAGCATATCGAGTACCAGAATACGTCGGACGATCCCCCGGCGACTAAGGACTATCGGATCGATTTTGAGGAAAGCGACAACAGCACCGGCTTCAACACGGCCCAGATCCATTTCACTGCGGTGAACGACGATCCCACGGATATTGACCTGAGCAATGACACGGTCGACGAGAACCAGCCGGCTGGCACCGCCGTCGGGACGCTGACGGCGACCGACCCCGACTCTGGCGACAGCCACACCTTCAATCTCGTGGCGGGCGCCGGTGATTCCGGCAATGTGTACTTCAGCATCGCTGGGGGCACGCTACAAACCGCAGCCATGTTCGACTATGAAACGCAGACCTCGTACTCGATTCGCGTGCAGACAAGTGATGGCAACGGAGGCACGTACGAAGAGGTGTTTACTATCTTTGTACAAGATCTGGACGATGACCCGCCTGACGTCGACAGCATCAGCCGGGCCGACGCAAGCCCCACAGGCGCGGCAAGTGTCGACTACACGGTGATCTTCGACGAGAGCGTCACGGGCGTCGACACTGGTGACTTCACCCTCACCACCAGCGGTGTGTCGGGGGCGACCATCGCCGGCGTCTCGGGCTCGGGAACGACGTACGCGGTCACGGTGAACACCGGTTCCGGCTCAGGAACGATACGACTCGATCTGGTCGATGACGACAGCATCGGCGATCTGGCAGGGAATCCGTTGGGTGGCTCCGGGACGGGGGACGGCGACTTCGTCGGTGAAGAGTACGTGATCGACAAGGACGGGCCACTCGTGAGCAGCATCGTCAGGGCGGATGCCAGCCCGACCAACGCCTCAAGCGTGGACTTCACGGTCCAGTTCAACCAGGACGTGACCGGAGTCGATGCCTCAGACTTCGCCTTGACCATGTCGGGGATCACCGGCGCAAGCGTGACCGGGATTTCCGGTTCGGGAGACACATATACGATCACCGTGGATACCGGCTCGGGGTCAGGGACGCTCCGGCTCGATGTGGTCGATGATGACACCATCATAGACTCGGTGAGCAATCCGCTTGGTGGAGCCGGCATCGGCAACGGCGACTTCACAAGTGGACAAAGCTATTCGATCGACCGAGGCGACCCCACCGTGCTTCTGGCCGTGAACGTCGCGCCAGGCGGGAGCACGACCCTGGTCGATCGGCCATCCAGGTTGCAGATCGAATTCAGCGAGGACGTTCTTCACGACGGTTCGACCGAAGCCGCGAACAACCCCGCCAACTATCTGCTCGTTCAGAAGGGGGGCAATGGGGTTTATGACACGGCAGACTGCGCCGGCGAGGCTCTGGGAAACACCGGTGACGACACATTCGTCGCGGTAGGACCCGCCAGCTACGCCAATGGCGGCGGGGCAGGTCCGTTTGTGACCACGCTCCAGGTCAATGGGGGTTCCAGACTCCGAAAAGGCGAATACCGATTGTTTGTTTGCGGAACGGCATCGATTGAGGACCTGACCGGAAATGTGCTGAACGGAGGAGTATCTGATTCCATCGTGACATTCACGGTGGTGGGAGCCGGCGCACTCCCGGCGACCGGTTTTACACCAGGACAGCGCACGGTTCTTCCGTCGCAGCCCGACGAGTTGGCCTATGCGAGCATGGGCGGGATGTGGCTGGAGATCCCCAGCCTGGGCGTTTTTCGGCCGATCGTCGGCGTTCCTGCGAGCGGCGATGCATGGGATCTCACATGGCTCGGACAAGCTGTTGGCTACCTCGATGGCACCGCCTATCCGACGTGGCCGGGGAACACCGCGCTCACAGCCCATGTGGTTGACTCGAATGGTCTGCCTGGTCCGTTCGCCGATCTGAACAGAATTGCTTGGGGCGACAAGATTGTCATCCACGAGGACGGGGTGAGATACGTCTATGATGTTCGAACCGTCTCGAACTGGACGTTGCCCACCGACACGCGTCTGGTCACGCGGCACGAGGACTTCGACTGGCTTACGCTGATCACCTGTCAAGGTTTTGATGACTCGTCGCAGACATATCGTTGGCGCACAGTCGTGCGCGCCATCCTGGTTTCAGTAGCGCCGGAGAGTGATAGCCGGCGCTGAGCGTGAGCAGGTCGTGGCACAGGTCGGCCCCTTGGCCGCGGCGGAGCGCCGACAGCCTCGATCGCGGGATTGCTCTCGTCCTTTCCGGCCAGCATGAGCAGCCCAGGCCGCGGGCCGGCGCCTGAAAGCCCTCCTCGTTTCCCACAGGCCGTGCCAGTGATCTGGTGTGTGCCTCAGACGAACCATCCCCGGGGATTCCGGCCAGGCTACTTGAATGCAAAGCGCCCGTGAGGGCGCCTATGCATTGCGGGTCCCCATGTGCGGGATGACTGCCGGGCAGGCTCGGTCAGATGATTCGCGGCTGATCGTCCGTGCACGCCCTTCGTCGCGCGATCGCGAACATCACCTCAAGGCCACGGATCAGTCATTGGGGAGGGCATTCCTGCCCGGGATCGGATCGTGTTGTCTCCTGATCCTGCAAGTCGCCGTTCGATCCTGATCTTCCTGAACGGCAAGAGGCCGGAGTTAACAGCCGGCAATGGCAGCTCTACTGCCCCCACGAATACACATCACCGCCCAGATCACGCAGGGGGATCACATGGCAGGTCTCCAGTTCCACCAGCGCCTGGCGCATCTGATCGATCGGGTCGTTGGGATCGGGCAGGCTGAGGATCAGCCAGCGGTTGTCGGGACTCCAGATCGGGAAGTACAGTGCGCGCCCTTCAAGAGCGGCTACCACCCGCCGCCCGGAGGCGTCCAGGCGAGAGATGTACAGACCGTTGCCCAGCATCCCTCCGCGCGAGGTCGTGAACGCGATCCACTGCCCATCCTGCGAAAGTACGGTATCGGCCTTGTTGGAGCTGATGGTGAACAAGCTCCGGGTTGAGCCGTTGGTCAGGTCTATCGACTGGATATAGACGCCGTCCGGTCCGGGCTCGGTGATGAGCAAGTGGTTGCCGTCGGCCCAACCTACCAGCCCATGGTAGACGGCCGAATTGTCGCGCACCTGACTCTGATCGGAGCCGTCGGTACTGATCCTCATAATCTGATTCGTGCTGCTGCGGATGAATGCGATCTGGCTGCCATCGGGCGACCAGACCATGCGGTAATCGGTGCTGTCGGTGCCGGGGAGGGTCACCGCATGGTCGCTGGCGAAGTCGTAGACCGTCAGTCCGGCGTCAGCGGTGTAGACAACCTTCGTTCCATCCGGGGAGATCGCTGGCCATGAACCTTCGCCGAGGAACCGATGGCTGCCGTCTGCGAGATCGAGAACGCTCACGCCATACAACGATCCGTCCGGAATTGGTCCGAATAGGATGAACTTGCCGGGAAGGCCGGCCGGGATTTGGGCAGGAACGGAAGCTGTGAGCTGCGCCCATACCTCATCCGTCACACACGCGGCGAGGTCGGGAGAGGCAGTCGGCGGTGCTTGCGAGGCAGCGTCCTCCGGTTCCCATTGGATCGACCAGGGGCCGGGGATGCTGATGGTCACGTTGCTCAGCACGACGGTCAACTTACCTTCAGGGATCGGACCCGCATAGCCAACCCCGGCGCTAAGCGATCCGTCGCCACCGCCACCCCCGCCTCCGCCCGCCGGGGGGATGTATTGGTCAGGGCCGAGGATGTCTACGCCGACTCCGGTGACACCCGGCTCGGCCTTGAAGGTGAAGGCGTAGCCATCCGAAGTCCGGGTGGCAGCGAGGATGCGCACGGTGTAGTTGCCAATCTGAAGATCCTTGTCGAAGGTCCAATGCTGGTCGGCCTGAGGCGAGGGGCCCGTATCGAACTCGAAACTGGACTGGAGGTCAGGCAGGGTAGCGTCCAGGGCGTCAATCGTGATCGTCAGTGGCCAGTCCTGAGTCTTGCCAGGGATCTTGTAGGCCCAGGGAGAGGTGTGTTCATCCGCGGCTGGAAGATCGATATCGCCGACGTAGTCGTAGGCCACATCATTCCCGCCGGCGTCGGTGACTCGGACGAACCACACGTAGGGAGAGGTGACCACACCGTTGGTGGTTGTGACGGAGTGGAATGATCCGATCAGGATGTAGCCGTCCTCAAGTTCGATGGTGCGCTCGATTGAGATCGGGCTGGGCGACGGTGTGCTGGTCTCCGCGCCACCGGCTTCCGAGGTCGGGGGCGGCGAGGAGGTGATCTCGACAACCGGGACGACAGTCAAGTCTGGCGGTGCAGGGACGAAGGCGAGCGGGACTTGCCAGTTCTCCGGAGCCGCGCCGGGAGAGGTGTCACGTAAGCAGGAGACAACCAGGGTGACTTCGTTCACGTTCGCGGGGAGCGGGTCGAAGACTACGCGGCTATGGAAGCCGAGCCCCCATCCGCCGCCCTGTCCTCCGGTGGGCAACAGAATGGTGCCGTCTGGCAGGTGCAGGGACTCAGTCTCATAGCATCGCGGAGCGGGGGTCTCGCCCTCCCGAGGGTCTCTAGCCAGGGCGGACTCGGGTATGTTCTCGACCTGGTAATTGACAACGGTCTTCTCGGGGCTGGCCAGGCCCTGCGTGACGGTCAGGGTGATGCCCTCGCGTTCGACAACGACCGGCTCGGTCAGGACTCGCAAGACTGCACCCTGCTCCACGATCCCCATCCCGGGGATATAGCCAAGCGATCGGCCGACGGCATACACGACACCGCTCAACAGACCGAGGGCAAGCAGCGCAGCCAGGACGACCATCGCCGGGTGGGAACGAAAAGTCTGCAGGCGGCTTCTCTTCTCAAGCTGCGCTGAAATGCGCGGAAACAGATCGGTCTCGTCCGGCACATGCTGGCGCACGGCTACATCCAAGACGCTTCGATAGGTCCGTTTCACTGCGCGCTCCTTTCTGAACCGAGCAGTCTACGCAGTCGTGTGCGGGCTGCATTGAGCAACCATTTGATCGTGCCGGGAGCCGCGTCCAATGTTTGGGCCATCTCGCGCTCGCTCAGTTCAAGGTAGTACCGCTGAACGATGACTGCGCGTTGACGAGGCGAGAGTCTGGAAACGGCGCTAAGGAGTTCCTGGACGAGCTGGGCGAGCTCGACTTGCGCTTCGACCGAGGTCGCTTGCTCGAGAAGGTTCTCCATCATCGTAGGATCAGCATCCAGCGAGGCTGATCTACTCTCATGGCGGATCGCGTTCAGAGCAGCGTTGACGACGCTGCGCATCAAGTACGGCTCGAAAGGGCGAGATTCATCAAAGTGCCGGATCCGCTGGTACACGCGGATGAATGTATCCTGGACCACATCCTCGGAGAGGGCTTCATCGTGCGTGACGAGAAAAGCGGCCCGCACCGCCTTGACCTGATACCGGCGGACCAGCACCTCCAACCCCCCAATGTCACCGTCCTTCATGCGGTGAATGCTCTCGCGATCATCCATAGACCTCTCCCGTGTCTTCGTTCACCCACATAAGCATTACACATGAATCTGCAACAAGGTTGGGGGTCGAACTGAGCGAGGCCGGGCTACTGGCGAGGATTGTCCCACACTTGTCGCCGTGAAGCGGATCGAGAATACGCCCGTGTGGAAGGCGAAGCGCTCGCCTTTCAATTGCGCGGGGCCGAGTTCGAGCTCTCGGGCGATCGCAACAACAATGGCATGACCGATGACGAGGTCCTGCATAACGCGATCGACGTTCTGCGGGAGGGAGCGCCGGATCTGTTCTTCGTGCATTTTCGCGGGATTGATGACGCCGGACACACGTACGGCCCCGGATCCGCAGAAGAGAGCCAGGTTATTGCCTTTGTCGATGCGGCCGTGGGGGAGATCCTATCTGCCATGCCGACGAATTCACTCATCCTGATCTTCGTGGATCATGGCATGCATCGAGTCGAAGAAGAGGGCCGGCTCGGCAATCATGGCCATCTGATCCCGCTGGATATGCTCGTCCCGATCATCATGGTCAGCAAGTAGCCCGTTCGTCCAGGAGGCAGTAGACGATGACAAGCCGGCGATCGATGGCCGGAGCGTCGACCGGGTGTGGCAAGAGACAAGAACCGGATGTCGTGATTGGAGGCCCTGCATGCGACTTTCCTCGAAAACCAAGATGAGATGTGTGCTGGTGGTTGTGGGCGCCCTGTCCGTACTGGCGCTGACCGGGTGCGGAGGAGCACCAAACGTCGATTGGCAACTGCAGATCACCGGCGACGTGGGAAATCCGACGACGCTCACCTATAAGGACCTGGCAAAGATGCAGCAGGTCGATTTGAACGATGTGATGATGGAGAAATCTACAGGAGAGGACGAGACCACGTCGTGGAGCGGAGTGCCTGTGTCCGAGATCTTCATGCAGGCCGGAGCGCCTGACGCATTCGCAACCGTGACGGCCGTGGCCGCCGACGGCTATGCCGTCGAGATCACCTACGACGAGATGTCCGGCGCCATTATCGCGCTCCAGGATCAGGGCGAGTGGATCGCGGATGTCACGCCCGACAAGGGGCCGATCCGCCTGGTGTGCCCACAGACGCCTGGAAACCGATGGGTCTTTCAGCTCACCGAGCTGCAGGTGCATGAATAGCCATCGTCCATCCGCCTTCTTATTCCCTATCCAATCAAGGAGTAGAAGATGAACAAGGAATCCATGGCGAGAATAGCCCTATTGCTGCTGATGCTGCCGGGTCTCGTAAGCTGCGCGCAAGCCGTGACCGAACAGGCGCCGCCGGCAGAGCCAGCCGCGGCGGCCCTGGCATTCACCGGCAAGGTCGACAATCCAAGCAGCTGGAGCCTGGCTGATTTGCAGGGGATGGATGCGATCAGCGTCGACACGACGGACAAGAACGGCGAGACCGTCCACAGCACAGGCGTGAAGCTGCTACACTTGGTCGACGAAGTCGGGCTGCAGGATGGTGTACTCTCGCTGACCTTCGTCGGTTCCGATGGCTATGAAGCTCAGGTCGATATCGCCGAGCTCCAAGCGTGTGCCGAATGCATCGTCGCTATCCAGGATGACGGCACGCTGAACTCTGTCTTGCCCGGATTCTCGGGCAAGGTCCAGGTAAAGGGCGTCGTCGAAATACGCGTTGAGTGATCGTCACGGCGCGCTAAGTTCTGCTGGGCGAGCGCTTAGATCCGTTTCGATGGGATGAGGGGCGATCTGCCTCACGGTCTGGAGTATCTCTGTGCGAGCTGCCTTGATCGATGATCTCTACCTGACACGGAGCGGCTGAAAGGCAATGACTGAGCCTGCGTGCGCTGACGTAGAGTCGATTCTCCGTGATCTGAGCTCGGCCGAAGCGGACGCGCCGATCCGCTACCTCCTTACGGGTGAGAGCGGCTCCGGGAAGTCGATCTGGTGTTCAAAGCTTGTTGAGGCAGCTCGAAGCTCCGGGCTTGTCATCGGCGGTGTGATATCGCCCGGCGCGTACGTCGGCGACCGTCGTGCTGCAATTGAATTGCGGGATATCGGCACCGATGAGAGACAAACTCTCGCCAGGTTGCGTCCCAAACCCGATCCGACCGCAACTACAAAGAAATGGGAGATGGACCCCGAGGTACTCGACTGGGGGAACAGTATCTTGAGTCAGACAGCCAAGCTCGATCTGCTGATCGTTGACGAGATCGGCCCTCTGGAACTCCTTCATGCCAGCGGCTTGCTGGCCGCTATCCAGGCCATCGATCGAGGGGACTACCGCGCTGCGGTGGTCGTTGTCCGGTCATCTTTGCTAGAGAAGGCATTGCAGCGCTGGCCGAGAAGTCGAGTGTTGCAACTCCCAGGACTTCGTCCCTCCGTTCGATGAAGCCGCAGGGATCAAGCGACCGATCTCTATAGCACCGGGCCTTGACGTCAGGTCCGAGGCTCCGGTGCCTCCGTTTCAGGATCGACGAGCACGACCGGGCGCCTCGTGGATTGTCCCCTGAGGGGATATCCCGGGTCGCCCTGGCTTTCTCGCTCGCCAGTCAGGCAGACTAGACTCGAACCTACGGGATATTCGGATTAGCCCAGGACGGGTACCCGTCAGGCGGCAAGCCTGCCAGGCAGGGCGGGAGGGGTCCCAGGTTGTCGTTGCCATAGGCCGCAAACATCCTCAGGCTGGTCATCCCGGCCCACTCGGCGGGCACCTCGCCCGAGAAATCATTGGTGCTGAGCCACAGACCCTGCAGGCGATCCAGATTCCCGAGTTCAGTTGGCAGCTCGCCGCTCAACTTGTTGTTGCGCAGCTTGAGGCCTTCGAGGTTTCGCAAATTCCCGTACTCCGGCGGGATCGGCCCGCTAAGATCGTTCCCGTCCAGGTCGAGCAGGCTCAGATTGGATAGTCTCCCCAGTTCGGGAGGCAGGGCGCCGCTGAAGTTGTTGTTGTGCAAGATGAGCACCTGCAGGTTTCCCAGCTCACCCAATTCAGGCGGGATGCCACCGGAGATCTCGTTGTAGTACAGACTCAGGACTTCAAGATGATCGAGTGCCGCCAGCGATGGCGGGAGCTGCCCCGCGATATTGACGTAGTTCATGCTCAGGCCGGTGACGTGACCGTCAGTACAACTGACACCAAACCACTCGCAGACGCTCGGTGATTTCAGCCAGCCGCGCTGGTCCTTCCAATGCGGTCCGTCTGTCGCCTGGAAGAAGTCACTCAGCGCAGTGCATTCGGCTTTGGGGACATCCTTCACGGTGTCGCAGAGAGTCTTCGGCGAGCTGCACGCCGCGAAGGACAATCCAACCCCAAGGAGCGCAAACGCCACAACCTTCTTCATCTTCCCTCTCCCGGGCACGGGAAACAGAGTAGCTCCCGATCGATGCAGAAATGCGTCGGCTGCCGACCGCGCATTGCGCCAGCACTGCGGGGCTTTCCTTACTCTCTACTGCAACTCTGCCTCAGCGTCCTCCAGCAACAGATCGCGACCGGAGGCGAACTCCGCCTGGAAGGCTTCCTCGTCGAAGGGGACCCGGATCGTCGGCGCCACGCCCGTGCCTTCGATGTGTATGTTGCCGTCAGCATCGACCGCCCGGCCGGTCGTGAAGCGCACACTGATGTCCTCAGGCATCAAGAAATCTTCCACGCTGCCCCCGGCGCCGGCGGTTGCGTAGTGCCCGAGGATGGCCGAACGCGACTCGAGGGTGAGATCGTAGGCGAAGAACTCGCAGGCGCTGGCGCAGGCCGGGCCGACGATCGTGAGAAGCTGGCCGTGATAGCGAAGATCCTCGCGCGGGGGGATGAACTCGACCGAGTCGCCGGGGTCAAAGTAGAAATCCCCGATACTGTCGTCGTAATGACCGACATTCCCCAGGTTCAGAGACTCGCTGAAGAAATAGGCCGCCATCTGATCCGCCAGCCAGCCGCTCCCCCCGCCATTGTTGCGGAGGTCGATGATCAGGGCCGGAACGCCATAGTTGTTGAGGGTCTCGATCATGCGTTCCCACAACTGGATCGTCAACAGTTCATTGTCGAAGAAGCTGTAAACGCGGACGTACCCAATGCCGTTATCGAGAATCCTGAAGTCTACCGGGAGCTCCGTGCCCGTGATCCCTGCGTAAAGCGAAGAGAAGCGGAGACTCTCGATTTCGTCGACCGTTTGCAGGCGGAGCGTTCTCTCAGTGCCGCTCGATGCTCTTATCCTGAGTGAAACGTCGGTCCCGACCGGAAAGCGCAGTACGTAACGAAGTTGCTGCAATCGCCTGGCCTCGTCATTGCTGAACGGTGATGACCAGGGGACGTTGGATCCCACAGCCTCCAGGATCGGGTCATCGTCGAGCTCCAGAACTTCGTCGCCGGACTTCACCCCGGCTAAGTCCGCCGGCCCACCTTGCGTGACGTAGCTGACAAGCACGCGCCCGTCATCGAGTTGGTGGATGGCCATGCCCAGACCTCCGGCCGTCTCCTCGACGAATACGGGATCCAGTAAGTTGGTGTTCATCCCGACGTGGGTATCTGGGATGGACCACAGGAAATCTCGAAGCGCCAGCGCATAGGTCTGTGGGTCGGAGGCGCGCTCAGCCCGCTCGAAGTGCGGTCGAAATGTCGCCATCCGCTCATCCCAGTCGATATCCTTGTACTCGGTGAACGCGTACTCCGTCCTGAATTTCCCGAGCATCGCATCGAACGCTTCGGTGTAGCTCATCCCGGAGAAGTCATCCAGGGCCAGGCTCTCCGGCTCGAGCAGATCGACCGAAGGTTGGCGCGAGCGATCGAACGTGAAAGGCGTCGTGTCGAGATCGACCAGGGTCCACCCCATGGACAGGCCCACGATCGGATCATCGTCGGTGAAAAGCTTCTTGTCGGCTCCAAAACCGGAAGGGAAGCCGAGGCCGTCTTCCGCTGAGAAAACGAGATACTTGCCCCCGTAGACCTCATAGTAGAAATCGCGATCGTCACTGATCCTGGTTGAAGCATATGCAGTCGACCACCCACCGCCGCCTTGATCACGAACCTCCAGGTAGGGATCGCCGAAAGTGTTCGTCCAATATGCAACGGCGTAGATCTGGACGCCTTCGTCGGCCTGCTCATCGTGATCCACATCGTGCTCCGTCCCGCTCGGAGATTCTGGCAGGTCGATAGAGTAGGTGAATGGGGAGCTGTAGAAATCGGATGTGATCCTGCCCATCACCTGCGAGTCAACCGGGATGACGAAATTGCGGTCTCGTTCGACAAATCCGCCCTGGTCCTCCAGGATCACGATTGGCTGTGCGACACCCGCAGTGAAGAACGGATATGTGTAAGACAGCTCGCCGCTTACCGTGACCGGGCCGCCTTCATCGTGCTCGATCGTCGCCGCAGGGTAACGCGAGGCGACGGCTGTGGGAGCGGGAAGGGTTGGGCTGGGGCTCGTGGTCGCGCTACCAGAACCAGGCAGGGGGATGGATACCATGCATGCCAGGCTGGCAATGGCCAGGACGGCAAGGAGAGCGCCCTTCTTGACAAGTTGTGACATCGATTCCTCCTTTGCCGCCATGTCCGCCACGGCCCGGTGAGACATGCAATTTCGAGGGAACAAATTCTACAGGATAAGTCTGCTTCCCGGGTCTGACCGCCCGGCGACTCGAAAAGGGTTCATCGGAATGAATTGCCACACTCCTCAGGCGTGAGAAACAAGGGCATGCCCTCGAAGGCCTCTCCGTTGCCACCCTGCGACAAGGACGGCGAAGCGGAATCCTCGAGCACACATCGCAACGTCATTGCTCATCACCCCCTTTGAATGCATGACTTTACCGAAGGAGGTGTTTGGCGAGTTGGGGTGCTGAGGGCATGAGGCTCTGAAGAAAAGGGGATCATCGGATGATGACTCAAAGGATGACGCCCGCGGTTGCGGCCTCATCGGCAATATGGATCTAGGTAGAGTGCTGGAACGTGGCGGCTATGGCCAGGGGATCCTGACCGCCGTTGAATACCCCAGCTTGTTGAACACGCGCAACTGGCCGTATGACTCGCCGGAACAGGTCTGTGGATCGTTGATGGTGTACGAGGTATTTGTTGTGCTGTAATACACATCCCATAAATACTGACCGAGGCAAATGCGCGCCTCGATTAGATACCCCAGATCCACCGCGGCAGGGGCCGCGTTCCATGTCACCGTCACGTTGTCGCCACTTCGCGTTGCGTGCACACCACTCGGCGGGCCTACGGAGGGATTCGTCAGAAGTTGTGGGTAGACAACCTTGATGCTGGCGATGTCTCCGTTCAATGTGACGGCGGATGTTGAAACCCAGCAATTCCACGTCGTGTCGTGGGGTTGAACCCACAGCCAGGTACCGTTGGCGTCTTTGCCCTTGACCACTGCGCTATCCCCCTCGTTGAGACCCCAGGCATACAGGTAGGCCTGAGATGGGCCATAGCGGCAGTTTACGCTGCCATCGGCGGTGATCGTCAACGGCTCCGGTGTCGCTGTCTCGGTGGGGGTCGGGGAGTCCTCAGGCGTCGGCGTATCGCTCGCCGTGGGCGATGGGCTCGGCGTCGGAGATTCCGTGGGTGTGGGCGTGTCCGTGGGGGCCGGAGTCGCCGTCGGCGTGGCCGATGGCCTCTGCGTTGGTGTGTCTGTCGGCGGGGGCAGGGTCGGCGTCGGCTGAGGCTGCACGGCCGAACAGGCTGACTGCAGGATCAGGACAAGCCCAAGGATCGCCCCGTAGACTACCTTCAGTCTCACCATGTCCGACTCCCTTTGCAGGTTTACGCCCCGCCGACAGCGGAGGTTGCCAGATATTACTAACAGACCGCAAAGCGGACAAACTGCGGATGAGGCCGAGAAGTGGCTCTCATCACAAATGGGGGGACGCGGCAGGATAAGCAACAAACCCTCCATGAAGGAGCCTCCCCGCGGACTCGGCGCCGCCCGGGAGTGATGCCAGGGCGACGCAAACATACCTGACAATTCCTCCCCGAATACATATAATTCAGCCCGCTTAACTACTTGGAAGGATGAAATATGGGATCGGCAGATAGGCTCAACCAGGTGCTTCGGGAATGGGTCGAGGTGTTCATGCGGCGTTCCTTCCGGGACTTCCGACATTTCATGGCCCAGACCGGTCTCTCACCCTCCCAGGTTGGGACGCTCATGCGCCTGCATCACTGTCAGAGCATCGGAGTCTCGGAGATCGGCGAGCACATGGGTATCACAGCCCCGGCAGCAAGTCAGCTCGTCGACCGGCTTGTCATCCAAGGCTTGCTGGAACGTACGGAGGACCCTGACGACCGGCGATACAAGCAGGTGTCTCTGACAAAGGAAGGAACGCGTGTGGTTGAAGACGGCATTCGGTCACGTCAGACCTGGATGGAGGAGTTGACCTCGGCCTTCTCGGTCGAGGAGCAGGAGCGTATCATCGAAGTCCTCGGTGTGCTCACCGAGGGCGCGCGACGATTGGAGACGGAACAAATCATCTGACTTCACGCTGCGGGGCCGTGGATGCAATCGCCAACGCTGGAAGGAGTAACAGCTTCCAGTGTGTTTTTCTGGGTGGACGAACCGCCCAAGGATGCGGTGCTGAAGGCCCTGGATGAAACGATGAAAGGACGCGAGGCATAGATCCACAAGTGAGACGAACCCCAAGACGCTCGAACAACCATCGGCAACCGGGGCAGAGGCGAGCGATCGGCCGTGCAGCTCGCTACTTGAGCCACTATCCTGTTGAGGCCATCCTGCCCTACACATTCCTGATCATCGCCACCCTGGCTCAGCTTGCTGTCCCGCGCATGATCAGCAATGTCATCGATGCCGTGACGGGAGGCGTCACGGCCAAGTACCTGCTCGCCCAGTTGCCGGCCATCCCGCAGTCGGTTCTCGGCCAGGCGCTGCCGCGCATCCTTGCGTTTCTCAATCTGCCGGCCGGCACGAGCCCCGATCAACTGACGGCCCATCTACAGACAACCCAGGCCGACGCTCTGCATGCGGTCCTGGTCGCTGGGCTGACCATCGTCGGCTTGGCGATCTTGCGCGGTGGGTTCGCGTTTGCCCAAGCCTACTACGCGCAAAAGAACTCCGAGAGCGTCGCGTACGATCTGCGGAATGACCTGTACGCGAAGATCCAGAATCTCTCGTTCTCGTACCACGATCGCAATAACACCGGTCAGCTCATGATCCGGGCCACCGACGATGTGGAGAAGGTCCGGCAGTTCATCGGGCAGGGGTTGCTTCAACTCGTGGCGGCCGTGCTATTGCTCGCCGGGACGTTGATTATCCTTTTCACAACGAACGCCAGATTGGCCGTTGTGACGCTGTGGATTCTGCCTGTGGCGCTGGGCCTGTTCATGGTATTCGGGATCGTCAGCCGACCGTTATTCACAAAGATCCAGCAGAAACTCTCGACCTTGAACGCCACCCTGCAAGAGAACATGGCTGGCATCCGCGTCGTCAAAGCCTTCACACGGGAGAAGAG
>CAZGRL010000032.1:0-36517 GCA_964528155.1 uncultured Anaerolineaceae bacterium | reverse complement strand
CGACGGACACACCCACGCCGACGCCGACGGACACACCCACGCCGACGCCGACGGATACACCCACGCCGACGCCGACGGACACGCCCACGCCGAGCGATACGCCCACGCCGAGCGATACGCCCACGCCGACGCCGACGGACACGCCCACGCCGACGGATACGCCTACGCCGACGCCGACCGACACACCGACCCCGACCAACACGCCGCTGCCGGGCGGCACGCACTACCGCTCGATCGGGATCAATCCGGGTGTGCTCTATTCGACCGGCATCGCTTCCATTAATGTTGGCACCACCACCGTCACCTTCGGTGGCGCCAGCCTGCCGAACAACGTCGGTGTTGGCGACCGTCTGGTCATCGGCTCCGAGACCTTCTTCATCCTCTCGCGCGACTCGGCGACACAGGTCACCGTGCAGACGGCCGCGACCTTAACCCACACCAACGAGGCCTACTCGATCACTCGCGCCTACAACACCTTCCAGGCATGGGAGAGCGATCGGCAGGGAGATCTCGTTGCCGACAACCGCAACGAGATCGGGGTTGCCTACAACGACGGCGCATTCGTCGCCGCCACAGATCCGATGGTGCTGATCGACGGCTCCGTCACCGATGCCACGCACTACATGCGCATCACCGTCGGTCCCGCTCAGGGCCATGATGGGACAGCGGGGACGGGTGTGGTCCTGGATGGAGGCTCCAACACGCAGATCGGCATCGACGTTCGAGACGACTACACCCGCGTCGAGGGATTGGAGCTTATCCGGTTTCATCATCCGACGATTGACGGCGATGCGGCTGTCTTCGTGCGCGAGGCAACCAATGTACTGTTCGATGGCCTCTTGATCCACGATTTCTTCGAGCCCGCACAGTCGGCCTACGGGGCTCGGACCTCGGTCGTTGCCAGCACGACCGACAGCTTCACGATCCGCAACAGCATCATCTACGATGGCGACGAGGCGGGAGTCCTTGTCAACGACACGCCTGATACCGTGACTGTGCAGAACGTCACCGTCTATGGCATGGTCAATTATGGGGTGAGACTGCGCAACGGAACGATGACCGTCACGAACACAATCTCGATGAACAACGGTGGTACGGATACGGACTTCGTGGATAACGTTAGTGGCATGACCCAGTCCTACAACATGTCCGAAGATGCCACCGCGGCCGGCGCCGGCTCGCTGATCAACCAGATCGCTGCCAACCAGTTCGTTTCCCTCAGTGTTGGTTCTGAGGATCTCCATTTGAAGGCCGGGGCCAGCGCCATCGAAGCCGGGGCCGATCTCTCCGGCTCCTTCTCAGACGACATCGATGGTGACAGCCGGCCCCAGATCACCGCCTGGGACATGGGCGCCGACGAGTACGTCCCGCCGCCGGCCACCTCCACGCCGACGCCGACGGATACACCCACGCCGACGCCGACGGACACACCCACGCCGACGCCGACGGACACGCCAACCCCGACGCCAACCGATACGCCTACGGCGACGCCAACGGACACACCCACACCGACACCGACGGCTACGCCCACGGCGACGGATACGCCCACCCCGACGGCCACGGGCACGCCCACCCCGACGCCGACGGATACGCCCACCCCAACACCAACCGACACGCCTACGGCGACGCCGACAAATACGCCCGTGCCGGGATGCTTTGGGGACAATGGCGTGGTGATTACCTCCGTTGGGAGCGGGGAAGACTACACCAACTGGGGGGTGCTCCAACCGGACGGGAAGGTCGTGGTGGTCGGGGCCAGCGACAATGGCACGTATCTTGATTTTCTGGTGGTCCGCTACAACAGCGATGGCAGCCTGGACACTACTTTCGACGGCGATGGCATCGTTACCACCGACCTGGGGACCTGGAGCAGTAGCGCTGGTGCAGTCGCGCTTCAATCCGACGGCAAGATCGTTGTGGCCGGCTGGAGCAACAACGGGTCTTCGCATGAATTCACCGTCGTGCGTTACAACAGCGATGGCAGCCTGGACACCAGTTTCGACACGGACGGCGTCGTCACCACGGACGTTGGGATCGCCAGCGATGAGGCCAATGGTGTGGTCATTCAGTCGGACGGCAAGATCGTGGTGGTTGGGTATGCCAACAATGGCGCCAGTGATGACTTTGCCGTCGTCCGCTACAACACCGACGGCAGCCTTGACACGGGCTTTGACGGCGACGGCATCGTGACGACGAACTTTGCCGGAGGTGGAGATCGGGCGCGTGACGTCGTCCTGCAAAGCGACGGCAAGATCGTGGTGGTGGGCCAGCGTGGGAGCGGCGGCGTCAATGACTTTGCCCTGGCCCGCTACAACACCGACGGCAGTCTGGACACGTCATTCGACGGCGATGGCCTGGTCAATACGGACTTCTTCGGCGATGCCGACAACGGCCGAGAGGTGGTCATCCAGTCCGATGGAAAGATCGTGGTGGCAGGGCGCATCACCAACGGCGCCAGCGAGGACATCGGTCTGGCCCGCTACAACAGCGACGGGAGTCTTGACACCAGCTTCGACACCGACGGCATCGTCACGACCCCGATCGGGAGCGGGCAGGACCGGGGCGAGGCGATCGCCCTCCAGAGCGACGGCAAGATCCTCGTCGGAGGCTCCGCATTCAACGGGACCAACGATGACCTGGTGCTCGCCCGCTACAATAGTGACGGCAGCCTCGATACAAGCTTTGATGGAGACGGAATCGTCACTTTTGATGGCGGCTATACCGACGACGGTGAGACTGTGCTGATTCAGCCCGACGGGAAAATCATCCTGGTCGGGCACAGCTACAATGCGACCGATGACGATGTCTCGTTGGTGCGGTACACAAGCGACGGATCGCTGGACAATGCCGCGTGCGGGACTCCCACGCCGACGCCCACGGCGACGGCCACGCCCTACGTCTTTGACCCATGCGACTTCGCCTACCGCAAGCCGATCACGATCGACCACACCAAGGTCGCCGGCAACCTGACGGGTTACCCGGTCCTCATCAATCTGACGGACACGGATCTGCGCGACGACGCCCGGAATGACGGCAACGACATCCTCTTTGCCAGCTCGGATGGTTCAACGCAGTTGGCCCACGAGATCGAGACATTCGATGGATCGACAGGGGACCTCGTGGCATGGGTCGAGATTCCCAGCCTGTCATCTTCGGTCGACACCGTGATCTACATGTACTACGGCTATCCGGGCCTCAACGTCGCCACCGAGGATCCGTCGGCGGTGTGGGACAGCGACTACCTGGGCGTCTGGCACCTGTCGGAGAGCGGGAACGGAACGGTTGGAGAGTACGAAGATAGCTCGCAATACGGCAATAACGGCCAGGGCGGCGACGGCGATCCTCTCTATGTACCGAGTCAGGTCACGGGCTCGATCGGCTACGGACAAGACTTCAATATCGTCTACACCGTGGGAGACGCCTCCGTTGCGCTGGGCTCCAATATCGTGACGTTCAGTGGCACCCCGCCAGATACCCCGTTTGTGCCGTTGGACATCCAGGCTGGCGACCACCTGACCATCGATCCCGGCGGCGCCAATGAGGAGAGTTTCATCGTCGCATCACGCGACAGCGGGACCCAGGTTACCGTTACATCGAACGCCACGACAGCCCATGCTGCCGAGGCCTATAGCCTATACGTCAGAGACTCCAAGCATGACTTTATTGACGTCGGGAGTGATCCGGTGCTGGACATTACAGGCAACCAGATCACGCTCGAGGCGTGGGTCCAGCACGACGTTTTTCCTGCTCCAGACGGCGAAACCGTCTACGGCATCCTCAACCACAAGGGATGGAACGACGGCTACAGTCTGTGGATGTATGACGATGAATATCAGTGTCCGATCAGCAATCCATTGTGTGTCACGTTCAACCTTCCGGGGTCGGCCTATTCGCTGAGGACAGACACCGTGATCTCGGCCGGATCCTGGCATCACATCGTGGCGACCTATGACGGCTCGACGATGAGGGTCTTCGTCGATGGCGTCCAGGACGGCAACACCCTGCCCAAGTCCGACAACATCACGCCTTCGACGACCTCCAAAGCCGTCTGGCTGGGCCACGGCGATCAGCCGCAGGACCAGGTATGGAGTGCAGAATGGGAGGGTCAGCTCGATGAGATCCGCATCTCGGATGTCGCCCGCTCTTCGGCCTGGGTGACGACCGAGTTCAACAACGAGAGCGATCCGAGCGGGTTCTACGGCGTCGGAGCCGAGGAACTGAACTCTTCCTTCTGCGGTCCGACGGCCACGCCCACTTCAACCCCAACGGCGACCGACACGGCCACACCCACGCCGACGGCAACCAACACGCCGACACCCACGCCGACGGCAACTGACACGCCAACACCAACTGCGACGGCGACGGAGACACCCACTCCGACGGCGACACCGACGCCGACAGCGACGGCGACGGACACGCCCACGCCTACAGCGACGGCGACGGGTTCGGCCATTATGTTTGCACAGTGTGACTGGTCGTATCGCAAGCCGATCACCATCAGCGCTTCCCAGGTCGTGGCCAATCTCGCCAACTTCCCCGTGCTTATCAGCATCAATTCCGATGCTGACCTGGCCGCAGACGCTCAGGATGACGGCGACGACATCGTCTTCACCTCTTCGGACGGGACCACGCAGCTCGATCATGAGATCGAGTACTTCGATGGTTCGTCTGGAGCGCTTCGGGCCTGGGTGCGAATACCCAGTCTCTCAAGTTCGGTCGACACCACGATCTACATGTACTACGGCAACGGCGCCACGCTCTCCCAGGAAAACGCCGCCGGTGTTTGGACGTCGAACTACGCCGCGGTCTATCACCTCGACGAAACGCCGGCCGACGGCACGGTCGGAGGCCATGAAGACTCGACCGGCAATGGGAACGATGGAACGCCGCAGAATTTCCAGGACGGTGGTGGCGGCACGACCAATGCCGCCGGCCAGATCGATGGAGCGGATGACTTCGGTGGCGACGACGACTACGTGACGGTCGCAAGTCCCTCCGGCACGGACCCCGCCAACCTGCTGACCGTCTCGGCCTGGGTCCGGGTCGACGGTCCGATCTCCCTCAACGGCGATATCATCTCCCGCGGCGACAGCTATGTGCTCCGTGTATGGACCGACGGCCGAGTTCTCTTCTCCAAGTACAACGGATCCACCTGGGTCAACTTGGCACCGCTAGGGGTAAATATCATCGACGGAGGCCTGCACTACCTCGTGGCCGGCCAGAACGCCACCGGGATGTTCATGTACATCGACGGCGTCCAGGTCGACAGCAATACGGACACCAGCCCGATCATCTACAGCCTGGGCCCGACCCTCGAAATCGGCCGCCATGGGAACAGCGATCCGACCTATCCATTCTCTGGGATCATTGACGAAGCCCGCATCGCCACCACCGGCCACACGACCGCCTGGATCCAGACAGAGTTCAACAACCAGGGTTCACCCGGGACCTTCCACTCGGCTCCAGGTGCGGAAGAGCAAGCCAGCAGCTATTGCTCGACCGCCACGCCGACTCCAACGGCCACTGAGACGGCCAGTCCTACGCCGACCGCCACCGACATGGCTACGGCGACTGCGACCTCGACTCCCAGCCCGACGCCCACAGCAACATCCACCCCGACGACGCCGCTGCTGGTCAATTCGACCGGCGACGGCACCGATGCCAGCCCGGGTAATGGGGTCTGCGAGACATCCCCCGGCAACGGCGTGTGCACCTTGCGGGCGGCCATCCAGGAGGGGAATGCCTCGCCGAGTCTGGACTCGATCCAATTCAGCATCCCAAGCGGCGACCCGGGCTTCAATGGGCAGTGGTGGACGATCAGCCTGGGCAGTGCCCTGCCATCACTCTCTGACAACGGATTGCAGATCCTGGGGTTCACCCAGGCCACAAACCGGGGTGACACCAACGTCGGACAGGTCGGCACCGGAGGCACGGTCGGCGTCGACGCCGAGCCACTACCTCAATACGAACGGCCTGAAATCGCCATCGACGGCAACGGGTTTGATGGGCTCACGATCAGCGGCGACACCTCCAATATCCTGGTGGAGGGACTGGTCATCTACGGCGCCAACAATGGTTTGCGAGGCACGGGCGGGGCCGGCGCCGGCCTGAACCGCACTGTCCGTTACATGTTCGTCGGCCCCTTGCCGGATGGCTCCAACCCGGGCGCCGAGCGCAACCAGGCGCAAGGGATTCGACTGGACAGCCCGGCCAATCTAAGCGTTACCTCGAGCTACGTCGGCTACAACGGACTGGGTGGCATAACCGGTAACAATAGTGGGTCCACCCTCAACGTCACCTACTGCGAGGTCTTCAGCAACGACTGGCTGGATGACGCGCACGACGGTATCGACCTCAATGGCATCAACGGGATCGTCCAGTACAACCTGAGTCACGACAACATCAACATGTCGATGGCAGTCAAAAACGACTCCGGGTCGGGCATTGAGCTTGGTTCACAAGCCGCCGGGACCGGCAACAACCTCGTCGACAACAATACAGTGATGAACAACCTCGGCGCCGGTATCACGATCCGAAACGGCCCCAGCGGCAATACCGTGACCAACAATATCGCCAGCGGCAACTATGTCGGCGTGGCGGTGCACGTTGAAGACAGCGGTCAGACGAATCACAACACGATCTCGCACAACAGCATCTACGCCAACAGCAGCATCGGCATCGACCTGGTCGCCGGAACGGCTGCACCGCCGTACTTCGACGGGGCGACATCCAACGACGCGGGCGACGGTGACAGTGGGTCGAATGATCTGCTGAACTTCCCGGTGATCTACAGCGCAGTGATCTCCGGCGCGAATGTGACGGTCACTGGCGAAACTAGGCCGGGGGTCACGGTCGAGTTCTTCGAGGCCGATGGGGACATTACAGGCTACGGCGAGGGGCAGACGTTCATCGCCTCCAAGGTGGAGGGCTCAGGAGATGACAGCAATGGCTCGGCCGGCACGACCGACGCGACGGCCAACCAGTTCACCTTCACATTCGCGGCTGGATCGCTGATCGTTGGAGATGATCTCACTGCGACGGCGACAGATCTCAGCGGAAACACGTCCGAGTTCGGATTGAACTTTACCGTTACGGGCAGTGCGCTGATGGTCAATTCCACAGGCGACGGCGGCGATTTCAACCCGGGCGACGATATCTGCGAGACCGGGTCAGGGAATGGGATATGCACCCTTCGCGCCGCAATCGAAGAGGCCAACGCCTCGGCGACCATCGACACGATCAACTTCAACATCCCCACGAGCGACCCCGGCTACCAGGGAGCGCCGAATTTCGAGTTCACCATTCAGCCCGCCTCCGCGTTGCCGTCGATCACCGATCCGGTCACGATCGATGGCTACACCCAATCCGGCGCGCAAGCCAACACGGTGGCCTCGCCGGGAGCCTCGGATGCGGTGCTGCTGGTTGAGCTCGACGGCAGCTCGGCGGGGGCCAGCGTGAGCGGCCTGACCCTCACTGCGGGTGGCAGCACGATCCGCGGTCTGGTGATCCACAGCTTCTCCGGCCAGGGCATCGACATCTTGAGCGGCGGCACCAATACCATTGCCGGCAACTACCTCGGCACCGACGTGACCGGCACCTCGGATCTCGGCAACGGGCAGAGGGGCGTCTTCATTCGATCCGCTGACAATGTTATTGGCGGGACATCCCCCGCCGACCGCAATCTGCTCTCGGGCAACAACGACGACGGCATCTTCATCTACAACGCGACCGCAACCGGGAACATCGTCCAGGGAAACTACATCGGCACGGACGTCAGCGGCACTTCGTCCCTCGGGAACACGTACGACGGCATCGATATCGACAACGGGGCCAACAGCAACACGATCGGCGGCACGGTAGCGGGCGCAGGGAACCTGATCTCAGGTAATAGCTCGCATGGCATCGTCATCAGCGACGTCTTGAGCCCGGGTGGCGACGTCGTGCAAGGCAATTTGATCGGATCGGACGCCACAGGTACTCTGCCGGTGCCCAATGGCACTGGAGTCGCCGTCTGGCATGTTCCAGGCGTGACTATCGGCGGAACCTCGTCAGGGGTGGGCAACACGATCGCCTTCAACACGGGCGTGGGCGTGCTGCTCGTCGATGCCGCAACCGACCCCTCAGGGATACGCGTGTCGGGCAATTCGATCTTCGGCAATGGTGACCTGGGTATCGACCTCGAGGGCGGCACGGAAGACGGGTACGGCGTCACGGCGAACGACGCCGGCGACGGCGATACCGGCCCCAATGGCTTGTTGAACTTCCCGGTCATCTACACCGCGGATATCTCCGGCGGCAACATCACCATCACCGGCGAATCTCGGCCCGGCGCCACGATCGAGTTCTTCGAGGCGGATGGTGACGCCAGCGGCCATGGTGAGGGACAGAGGTTCGTCGCCTCCAAGGTGGAAGGCTCAGGGGATGACAGCAATGGCTCGGCTGGCACGAACGACGCTACTGCCAACCAGTTCACCTTCACTTTTGCCCGCGGGTCTTTGATTGTCGGCGACGAGATCACTGCGACGGCTACCGACGCCAGCGGCAACACATCTGAGTTCGCCCTGAATGTCACGACAACGGGCACAATGACGATGTATTACTCCGTCGGGACAACTTCTTCGGCCCTGTACTCCGGCAGCGCCTCCGCGTCAGTAGGCAACCTGACGCTGGCGAGTGGGGCATCGGACAACATCGGAGTGGGGGACGAGATCAGGCGAGGCTCAAGCCGCTATTACATCACCGGCCGCAATAGCGCCACCGAGTTCACCATCGAAGATTCTGCCGCCAACGGCGGCACCCCGGGCGATGTGAATATCACCTTCGGTTCGACCGCCATCACCATCTACCGCGCCTTCAACTCACTTTCCGCCGCCTTCGGCGCATCGGGGGCGAATGATGTCGACCATCTCAACACCTCGAATCTAGTCGCCGGCAACTTCCAGCTCAACATTGCAGCTTACAAAGACGGCCCAGATCCGTCCAAGTACGTGCGGATCGAAGAGCCCTGGGTGACCGGCCCGAGCAGCTACATCCGGGTCTATACGCCGACTGACTCCAGCGAGGTCGGCGTGTCGCAGCGCCACGAGGGCACGCCCGGAAGTGGATACCGAATCGCTCCAACGGGACCTGTAACCGACGAATGGTTTAACTTCATACTTGTCAGCACAGACAATGGATACGTGCGGATCGAGGGGGTTGAAATCGACGGGTCTGGCATCACCAACGGCGAGAACCTCCGCGGCCTGATGGCTAACGACACCGACGGTGGAATGCAGGATGTGCGTTTCACTGATAACCTGATCCATGGCTTGGTGAACAGCAATTATGACGACAGTGACAACAGCCGAGTGACCGGGATCTTTTTGGACAACTCGGATGACTCGAAGGTTGCCAACAACATCATCTTCGATCTAACCAGCGTTTCCTCCGCTGCCGCTGGCGGCGTACGCGGCATATCCAGTTCTACGTCAGGGAAGACGCACTACGTCTACAACAACACGCTGTATGACCTTCAGTCGAGCAGCAGCGCGGACAATGCCTACGGGATCTATGACTACGGCAGCAATACCATCATCGCCTACAACAATTATGTGGGGTTGGTCTACGCCGGTGTCGCCTTCCCGGAGTTCGCCTTCTACGGCAATTTCGATACCGAGGACTACAACGTCGCGTTCGATTCGAGCACAAACGGCTCGCACAGCGTGAATGGCCAGTCGAACTACAGCAGCTACTTCGTCGACCTCACTGCCGGGTCAGAAGACCTGCATCTGGTTAATGACTCCAATGGTCTGTGGGGATCGTACGGGGCCGATCTGGATAGTGATGCAAACCTGCCCATCACGGACGACATCGATGGCGACGGGCGAGATGCCAGCCAGCCCGACATCGGCGCCGACGAGTTCACCGGAATTCCCAGTCTGTCGTGGTGGGACGGAAGCTACGCATGCCGGGCCCAGATCACCGTCTCGGCTGGATCGACGGACATCGCTGCGGATTATCCGACCCGATTCCAGTTGGATCACGACGCGTTGGTGACTGCCGGCAAAGCGCTGGCCAGCGGGGACGACGTGCGGATCGTGTATTGGGATGGAGGCAGTTGGACCGAGGTCGATCGCACGCTCTTCGACGACAACCAGAACGCCTCCGCCTGGGATCAGGCCAACACAACTTTGATGTTCAAGACCGTGAACGCGATCTCGGCCGGGAACACGGACACTGGCTACTACGTGTACTACGGGAACGCATCCGCCGCCAGCCCGCCGACCAACACGCCCTCGTCACGCCGGTTCCTGGCGCAGAGCATGGGCTACTCGTCGACCACCAGCACAACCTACAGCCAGAAGGCCGGGCTGGACTTCACGCCCACTGACAACAGCGAACAGTGGGTGGTTGTGTTGACCTGGCGGCAAGAACACGTGGGCGACGCCGGCACCGAGCAGGACGTCGGTCGCGCCCGTGTCCGCCTCAACGGAAGCACCCGCACTGGCAACAACAACATCAGCTACCGCATGTCGGGCGATGCCTGGCAGACCTTCGCCGTCGTGTTCAAGGTCACCGGCACGACCAGCACCCAACAGGTGCGCCTTGACTTCCGCGCCGACGGCGGGGAGGATGCCATCGATAAGGCCCAAATCCTGGCATTCATGATCCCCGACCCCGCCAACGCGGATATTCAGTATGCCGAAACGCTCACGCCGACGACGGATACGTTCAACCCGACTGTCCCGCAGTCCATCAACTTCACGCCGAGCTCCGCCGGCGACTACGTCTGGATGGCCAACGGTTACTTCCATGAGGCGCCGGGTGGGGCCGCGAACGGTGGCATGTACCTGGTTGATGAAACCGGTTCGGATGCTCAAAACTCAGATGAGACCTATATCTCCGGCAGCGATGTGATCGTGGTGCCGATCACCCATTTCGAGGAACGCACGCTCTCGACGAGCTCGCAGACGTTCAGCTTCAGACATCAGCCGGACGATACAACCGGAAGTGAGCGGATGGGGCTGACACAGCTCCTCTTCCGATCGGATGTCTTTGAGCTCGTGGAGACCGCCGACTCGCCCGGGTTGAGTACCACCGGCTCGAGCGCGTATGTCAACAAGGCCTCCTTGCCGATCGCTCCGGTCGGTGGTGGCGAGTACCGGGATTACATCTATCTGGCGGTCATGATGCACGATGACGCGAGCGGGGGGACACTTTCCTCGGGAGAGTGGGCCGAGATCCAGATCGACGGAGGCCAGGCGACCGAAGCCAACAAGCCGATGGACCGGACGGAGTACGACACCCAGATCGTCTGGGCCTACGGCGAGTACAGCCCTGGGGGGTCGACCATCGATGCCAACTACGCCGCCGATGGCGGGCTGACCGCCGAAGCCCAGAAGGCTCACATTCTAGCCCTGCGCTTCAAGGAGCCGTCCTCCTCGCTGGGGTCGGAGGAAGTACCGTGAACCCCTCCCAGGCAGGCTGGCCGGCGATAGGAGGGGTGTACCGGGGGAGTTCGTCCAGGTTCAAATCGCGGCAAGCTGCTGGTCGCGGGGGATCAGCGTACGGGATGGCAGAGCCGGCGACACGATGTACACATATAGGTAGCCGGGTCCGGATGCGTCTTGGAGCGGACCGAGGAGGCTGGTGCATGTCTGGCCGGGGGCGGGAGCCTGACCGGGAGGTCGGGGTCGGATTATCGCCCGACAGTCCCGCGAGGGAGTGCGCACGATGAATGCAGACGGCGAAATGCGTGTCCTGGTAGCCGATGATGAACCATCGATGCTCGACCTCATGATCAGGAGGTTGGTCAAGATGGGGATCACGCCCGATAAGGCATCGGACGGGGGAACGGCCCAGGCGCTGATCGAACAGAACGACTACGATGTCATCATCACAGATATCTACATGCCGGAAGTGACCGGCCTGGAGCTGCTGCACATCGCCAAAGAGCGTGACCCCAATGTGCAGGTTGTGGTCGCCACGGCCGCGGCCACGATCGACAATGCTGTGGACGCCCTCAACAACGGCGCATTCGGATACCTGACCAAGCCATTCGACCATTTGAGTGTGTTTGACAAGGTCGTGACTCGGGCAATGGAGTTCCGTCGCCTGCTTCTGGACAACGAGCGGATGGCCGAAGTCCAGAAGCGCAGGGGGGATATGCTGGAGGAGGAAGTAACCCAGCGCATCCGACAGCTGCGCGATCGGCAGAGAGACCTGCTCAACTTGCTCACTGCTCTTCCGTTAGGGGTCACTGTGGTCGAAGAGGGCGGTCGGGTGGTCATGAGCAACCCTCAGGCCGAAAGATGGCTCGCCGAAGAGAAGGAAGCGGATGAACAGCCCATACGAGCGTTCATGGCCTCCGTCCATGAGACCGACAGCGAACCCAGCATCGAGGTTGTGATCGCCGGACGCACGATCCGCCTGACCGCCGTCGACATCCTGCACGGCACGCCCAAGAAACAGAAGGTCGTGATCATTGGGGAGATGGAGCACGAAGAAGAAGGCATCAGCCAAGGAACCATGGTCGAAGAGGCCGTCGATCGCCTGAACGATGGGTTAATGTGGCTGGCAGGTCAGCCAATGGAGGCAAAAGCCAATAATGTCGTCAAAGGGCTGGTCAGGGAAATCGTGAGCCTGGGCCGGATGATGGGGCTGGACATCGATGATCCAGTGTTCCCCGAGGTCGAGTCGCCGCCTCTCCTTGAGACCGTCTTTGAGGAAGAACCGGAGCCAGCCCAGCCACCGATTGAGGACAGCGAAGACGATGAAGAGAGGCTGCTGGCTGCACTCCAGGCCGTAGCAAGACCGGAGCCGACCTCCGAGGAGGAGCCTGCACCCCCGCGTCGACGGGAGGCCCCGCCGGCAAGTGAGCCGATCTCGGAGCCGGTTACCAGGACGAAGGGGCAGGACGAGGCCCAGAGGGCTCGACCAGTCGAGGCCAAGGTGCAGGTCGAACGAGGGGGTGTGGAAGACGGCAGACCAGAGGCAGAGCGTCCCGCGGCGAAGCTCGATGAACCGGTAGCTGCACTTTTGCCTGCGAAGGACGTCAAGCCGTCTGCCAGCGACCAGGTCGACAAGCCCGCCGCCCCTGTCGAAAAGCGCCCTGCTCCCAAGGAAGCCAGGCCTGAAGTTGAACCTCCGCCAGCCAAGGAGGTCAAGCCTGCTCCCAAGGAAGAGAAGAAAGCGCCCGCGTTCAAGAGTCGCCTTCTCCAGAAGGCGAAAGAACTCGAAAGCGGAGGTTGGCGCCCGGGTGCTACACTACCTGCCAAGTCGGGGACCAACGGCAAGTCACACGAAGAAGAAGATGAGCCTCCCGATGACTCGGTTCTCTCAAGACTCGCCCAGGTGACTGAAGACGCGCCCAAATCGAAACCGGCCCCCCGGGATGTTCGACCAGATGACTCACGTCCTGCTGTGAAACCGGCACCTCAGGCCGAGCCCGTGTTCGAAGACGAGGCCCCAAAGTGGGCTGCGTACGAAGAAAGTGAAACGGGCAGCGCACGCCCGGGCCGCGGCAAGTCAGTGTGGCCGCCACCCCTGCCGTCGGCAGTCGAGGACGATGAAGAAGAGGAAGCCTCGACCGAGTTCTAGCTCAGGGACCCGAGGGGTCTTGTGCGGTGGCGGTGTATTCCCGCCAGGACGGATCTGCCCCAGCACTACTACTCTGTCAGCGGCCAGGTGGGCAACACATCGATGTCCAGCGCATCGCGTTGCCCTGATAGATAGCGTCGATGCCCGGCTGCAGCGATCATGGCCGCGTTGTCGGTGCACAGGGCCATGGGGGGAAACCTCACGCCGACCGGCGAATCCTCAGTGAAGGTCTGTCTCAGCGATCGGTTGGCCGACACACCGCCGGCCACCAGGATCTCCTGAGCCCGGTATTCTTCCGCAGCCTTGATTGTCTTCCCCACAAGCACACCGACCACGGCGGCCTGAAATGATGCAGCCAGGTCGGCGATTGGAAGGCCTGGTCGGGGTACCTCGACACCCGCCTCCAGATCCGGCTGATGGCGGCGAACCTGTCGCAGGACGGCCGTCTTGAGACCGCTGAAGGAGAAGTCCCAGGTCTCATCAAGCCAAGCCCTGGGGAAGTGGAATGCTTCCGGATCGCCGCCTTCAGCGGCTACCTGAATGGCCGGTCCACCGGGGTAGCCCAGGCCGAGAAGGCGTGCGATCTTGTCGAACGCCTCACCGGCGGCGTCATCCAGGGTACCCCCCAGCCGTTCGTAGGTCAGGTGATCCCTCATCAGGATCAACTCGGTGTGGCCTCCGGAGACGATCAGTGCCAATAGAGGGAATCTCGGCTCGGTAATGTCATCCTGGAGCCAAGTGGAATAAAGATGGGCCTCGAGGTGGTTGATCCCCAACAGGGGTATTCCAGAGGCCAGGGCCAAGCCTTTGGCCATGTTGACGCCGACAACCAGGGAGCCGGCCAGGCCGGGGCCGCGAGTCACGGCGATCGCATCGATCGAATGGATGCCGACATGAGCTTTGTTGAAAGCGCTTGTGACAACAGGGTAGATCGTCTCGATGTGCCGCCTCGAGGCAACCTCCGGAAACACACCCCCATACTGCGCATGGATCGCCGCTTGAGAAGCGACGACGTTTGAAATGATCTGCCGGCCGTTTTCGACGATCGCGGCCGCAGTCTCGTCACACGAAGTTTCGATGCCAAGGATCCGGGTCTGTTCGGTCATCCGCTAAGCTCAGCTGTCCTTGTGGAGATCTTCCAGGCTGGATCGTGGGTGTGCCCGAACGCACGGTCCAGCGGTGGAAGGGGCTGCTATCCTAGCACGGTTGTCTGCGGTGCGCTCACTTCGACAAGGCCTTGCGCTCAGATGAGAACCAGGTCACGCTCCGTGGACCGGTAGCACAAGGTCCAACGGGTACTCCGTCAGGATTTCCGGGGGACCATCCGGGCGGATCCACAGAGTGTCTTCCAGCCGCACGCCCAGGTCGCGCTCAGGATAATAAAGGCCCGGTTCCAAGGTGATGACCGAGCCCGGCTCCAACACATCATCGTTGCTGCTGAGCCCGCTGAAGCCGGGAGCTTCATGGACATCCAGTCCCAACCCATGGCCGAGGCTATGGACATAGCCTCGCTCGGACTTGGGATCACTGCGAACCGTCGGATGACCTCGGGCCTCGAAAAGGTCACACGCCATGAGCTGGTAGTCCCGGCACGGCCCACCTGCGCGGAGGGATTTCAATAGCGTCTTGTAGACATCGAGCACGTCTTCATACGCTTGCCGGACCTCTTCTGGCGCGTGGCCCAAACACCACGTCCGCGTGAAGTCGTAGTAGTAGCCTCCCCCCGGCTCGCAGGGGAAGATGTCGAAAATGATCGGCACGCCCACGCGGAGGACGTCTGAGTCTCGGCCGATGCTGTGTGGAACGGCTGCATCGTGCCCCATGGCGAAGATCGTGCCATCCGGGTTGTCGGCACCCAGACGCGCAAGGTGCAATTCGATCAGACTACGTACGGCGCCGATTGTCACTGGCCGACCCTCGCCGTCGATGAGCACTTCGTCCTTGATACGCTGGGATGTGAGAAAGTCGGCGATCTCGGAAACCACGCCGGTCGTGATGCGGCCCATATGGCGGATTCGCTCCACCTCCTGCGCGTCCTTTGTCTCTCTGGCCTGAGTGAGTATGGCATCGTGGATCGACTCGCCCACCAGTCGCACTTCGGGCATGAGCGATTCGAGCTGCTTCATGGAGGAGTAGGCCTGCCCGATCTCGAGTCGCCCGTAAAGCGCCACCTGCCCGTGCACACCGAATTCCTCGAAGGCCCGTTTCAGGAGCTCACTTGTGGCCCGGATCATGTCTCCGTTAACGGCCTCGACGAGCGTCGTCCACTCGTAGTCGTCGATGTTTTTCAACCGACAGCCGGACTTGGCGGCTTCGTCGCGCTCCATCGAGTAGTGAATCAACACCGGATCCTCGCCGCGCTTCTTGATCAGGGTCGCAGAGGTCATGTTGGCGTAACCCGTGAAGTAGACCATGCTGGGATTCTGGTGGCCCGGTCCCCTCACGAGCAAGGCGTCAAGGCCGGCTTCTTCCATCAATCTGTCGATGTCCGATCGCATTCGATGGCTCCTGAAGTGCGCAACCGACGGCTGTTGCGGATTGGCTATGTTGGGCGGGGGGACCGCATACGCCCGATTCCCGCATGCGGATAGCAAGCGGGCTCAACGGTCCTGCCGGAATTTCGAATATCACGCCCTGTTATCTTGGATTCCCGCCGCGGGGGTGCGCCTCCGACAACGCCTGCCGGATGGACTCCAAGAGCGCCGGTTCTTCCTCGGGCAGGACGGTCCTCGGATCAAACACGACTTGATCGTCCACAATCCGAGGGATCACCGCTGGTCTGGCGCTGTGGAGGCGGCCGACGAAGGCGCGGGGGTGGGCGACATCCAGCGACAGTGCCCATGTCGGCAGTGTCTCCTCAGGCAGACTGCCGCCACCCACGGTTGAGCGTTCGGCCAAGACCCGTCCCTGTCCGAGCTCTGCCGCCCAGGCTGTGGCCCGCAGGCGAAGACCATCCGCGTCGGCGGAGATCATGCGCCAGACCGGTACCTGCTCGACGGCCTCGTCCCGCAAGTAGTGCCCAAGCGTGGCTTCCAGTGCGGCCAGGCAGAGCTTGTCCGCCCGCATCGCCCGGGCAAGAGGGTGTTTGTGCAGCTTGTCGATCAACACCCGTCGGCCGACCAGGATCCCTGCCTGTGGTCCACCGAGAAGCTTGTCCCCCGAAAACGCCACGAGATCGGCCCCAGTTTGGAGCGATTCTTGCACCATTGGCTCGTGGCCCAGCCCGAAGGCAGCCGTGTCGAGCAACGCGCCTGAGCCCAGGTCATCGATGAGATTGACCTGTCGGCGCTGCGCCAGTTCGACCAGCGCCCCCAGGCCCGGCTCGGTGGCGAAGCCGACGATCTTGAAGTTGGAGTGGTGGGCACGCATGATAAGGCCGGTGCGGTCGTGAATAGCCTCTTCAAAGTCGCTCAGGTGGGTTCGATTGGTGGTGCCGACCTCGACCAGCTTGGCGCCCGATTGACGCATGACTTCGGGGATGCGAAAACCCCCGCCGATCTCGATCAGTTGGGATCGGGCGATCACAACTTCCTTGCGCCGAGCGAGCCCGCTCAGGGCAAGCAGCACGGCCGCGGCGTTGTTGTTGACCACCAGAGCCGCCTCAGCGCGGGTCAGTTGCTGCAGTTGCCGTTCGGCATGCAGCGATCGCTCTCCGCGACGACCCCGCTCGAGGTCGTACTCAAGGTTGCTATATCCCGTTGCGACAGCGAGCATCGCCTCACACGCGGCGTGACTGAGGGGTGCGCGGCCCAGGTTGGTGTGAAGGATGACACCGGAGGCATTGATCACCGGGAACAAGCTGGGGGCCAGGCGACCTTCGAGTTTGCGCCTCGCCTGGGCGAGCATGTGTTCGGTCGACAGCGGCGCGGCACCGCGCTGGATCTGCGCCCGTGCCTCGTCGAGCTCCAGGCGAATGGCTTCGACGGTCAGCGGCCGTCCGAAAGTAGTAATCAAGGCCTCGCCGGTGTCACTCTGCAGAAGCCGATCGACCGAGGGGAGATCGCGCAGACTCAATGGTCCGGCCTCCATGTGCTGCGTTCGAGGAGACCCAGAAACCACTCGAATGCGGCCAATCCTACGAATAAGGCCAATGCCAGGGAGAGGCTCAGACTGCGGTTCACCTGGAGCCATAGACAGGTGGAGGCATACAAACCGGCCCACAATCCGTGGCGCAGCAACACCCGGGCGGGAGCGGGGTGTTCCGCGGCGAACCTGCGGTGGAGCACCCAGATGAAGGGTAGAGATGTGCCGGTGGTGGCGATGGCCCACAGAAAGAAGAGCAGCCAGCGCGGTCCGGTCGTCGGTAGGGTCGAACGGAGGAGTGCGAGAAGCCCGAGCCAACCGACGACAGCCAGCGCGACCGCGGTGAGCATGAGGGTGCGATAGTTGGGCGATGGCTGATCGGACATTTCTGGCATTCCTGGGTGGCTTGGCGGGAATTATAGCGCAGCCGATTCCGGTCTGGAAACGCGAGCTGGATTGGTTCGCGATGCGGGTCAGTTATAATGCGCCGCAAGACCCGATGTCCCTCATCCAGGCAACGAATCTCTCAAAGGTGTATGGCGATCAATTCGTCTTCGAAGGCGTCACGCTCGCCGTCCCTCATCAGGCGCGGGTGGCACTTGTCGGCGCGAATGGTGCTGGCAAGACCACTCTCCTCAGGATCCTGATCGGCCTTGAGTCGTCGGACTCAGGCCAGGTTCGTCGCGCTCGTTCGATCCGGATCGGATATCTGCCACAGGAGACCATGCAGGGAACCCCTTCCGAGATCTCCGATCAGACGACCCTGTGGGAGTCATGCCTGACGGCGTTTGAAGGATTGCTACAGGATGAAGCCGAGCTGGCAAGGCTGGAATCGACGATGGCCGATCCGGCCTTGACCGACAAGGCGATGGAGAGATACGGGAGCCTCCAGGAGGCCTTTGAGCGGGCAGGCGGCTACATCTACCCCAGCCGGATCCGTCAGGTGCTGACGGGCCTTGGCTTCGATCCGGCCGACCACGATCGGCCGATTGCGAGTTTCTCCGGCGGAGAGCGGACTCGGGCCACGCTCGCCCGTCTGCTCCTGGAAGATCCAGACCTGCTCCTCTTGGACGAGCCAACGAATCGCCTCGACATTCAGGCGATGGAATGGCTCGAAGGCTGGCTCAAGGACTGGCCAGGTGCGGCTTTGATCGTATCGCACGACCGGTATTTCCTGGATCATACCGTCGACAGCGTGTGGGAATTGACGCCCAACGGCGTTGAGGTGTACCACGGAAACTACACAGCCTATGCCTATCAACGCGGTGAGCGACGGCAGGTGCAGCTCAGGGAATACATGGCGCAGCAAGCGCGTGTGCGGAGCGAGCAGGAGTACATCCGCCGCAACATCGCTGGTCAGAACACGCGCCAAGCGCAGGGCCGGCTGAAGCGGCTCGAGCGCATGTTGCGTGATGACGGCGTCGCGCGGCCCAGCCGAGACCAGACCGTGCGCGTGTCCTTCAAGCGACCCGGGCAGTCCGGGACACGCGTGCTGGAGACCGTCGGCCTGCAGATCGGCCGTCCTGAAACTCAGGAGTTGCTTCTGGCGGTGCCCGACATCGTACTGGAGCGCGGTGCCCATGTAGCGTTGATCGGGCCGAATGGCGCTGGCAAGACGACGCTGATCAAGACGATCGTGGGGGAAGTCGAGCCGCTACGTGGCGAGTGCCGTCTGGGGGCGGGGTTGAACGTGGGATACCTTGCTCAAACCGATGAGGGGTTTGACCCGACCAACAGCGTGATCGCCGAGATTCAGCGCGCTGACTCAGCCCTGGGTCGAAGGGCGGCGAGAGATTGGCTCGCCCGATTCCTGTTCCGTGGTGATGAGGTCGATAAAGCCATACCGGCTCTCTCTGGCGGCGAGCGCCGGCGGTTGGCCCTGGCCAAGCTTGTGCTTGCAGGCGCCAACCTCCTGCTGCTCGATGAACCGACGAACCATCTTGACCTCGCCAGCCAGGAGGCGCTTCAGGAGGCCTTGTCTGGTTTCGACGGGACGTTCATACTTGTTTCCCACGATCGCTACCTCATCGACGCTCTGGCGACCATGATGTGGATCGTCCGACCAGAGATGGCAGCGCTCGAGGTGCTGCCAGGGAGCTACTCCGATTTTCTGGCCAGCCAGGGGCCTGCCACGCGGCCCGATCCGGCTGCTCCTGCGGAACGATCCCGACAACGGAGTCCCGCGGGCTCCAACAGAGCGGATCGTCGCCTGGAGGCTGTCGAGACCCGCATTGCCGACCTGGAAAAAGAGCTGGCCGTACTCACGCAGGCGCTCCAGGCCCATTCAGAGAATGTCGAGAAGGTTCGCCAACTGGGCCTGCGTTACGCGGAAGTTGAGTTGGAACTCGATCGGGTCCTGGCACAGTGGGAGCAGCTCGCCAGGGCTCATGGGCAGGAATGATATAATCGCCTGGTTTTCCGGCGTGTGAGAACGCTCGGGAGGGTTGTGCGAGAGATGTCGCGCTTGGTTCGCTCTGATCGCAAAGCCTCTGGCTGGATCTTGTGGATCCTGGCGGGCGCTTTCAGTATCGCGGCATTGGCCTCAGCTATCCTGGTGTATTCGGTCGTGCGCCAGTTGGCGGCATCGTGGAATCAGGGCGGTCTGCCTTCGTTCCAATTGGCCGGCGCTCGACCTTCCGATAGTGCAACGCCTCTTCCGGGCGTGACCCCGACGGTACCGCAGATTGCAGATACGCCTGTGCCATGGAACGGCACGGATCGGGTGACGATCCTGCTGATGGGGTTGGATTTCCGAGATTGGGAGAGCGGCGATGGCCCACCCCGGACTGACTCGATGATGTTGGTCTCGGTCGATCCGGTGAGCCACACAGTCGGCATGCTGTCGATCCCGCGCGATCTTTGGGTAGAGATCCCTGGCGGATTCGGGCCCAATCGGATCAACACGGCGTACTTCCTCGGCGAGAGCTATAAGCTCCCCGGGGGCGGGCCCGAACTGGCGATGCAGACGGTCGAGAATCTGCTAGGTCTGCCCGTTCAGTATTACGCGGTCATTGAATTCCAGACCTTTGAGAAGATGATCGACGAGATCGGTGGAATCGATATTCTCGTTGAAGAGCCGGTGAAGATATCGCCCATCGGGCACAACAGTCGCTGGCTCAGGGCCAAGGCGTACCACTTGAACGGCCCGGATGCGCTTGCCTATGCCAGGGCGCGCAAGACAGAGGGTGGCGACTTCGATCGAGCCGATCGGCAGCAACGAGTCGCCCTGGCCATCCGAGATCGAATCTTCTACTCCAATATGACGCCGACCCTCCTGGCAAAAGCTCCGGCGCTTTATCAGGAACTGGCGTCTGGGGTTCACACCAACCTGACATTGAATCAGATGATCGGGCTGGGGCTCCTGCTCATTCAGATTCCGCCTGAGAACATCCACCGTGGGGTCATCGCCCCACCGGATATGGTCGCCCTGGAGACTCTTCCGACGGGTGCCGATGTCCTCAAGCCCATCCCGGACCAGATACGGATCTTGCGCGATCAACTCTTCACTTCCACCGGTGCCATCGGCCCATCGATAAGCCTCGATGATCCCGGCAACGCGGCCGAACTCGAGCAGGCTCGAGTGGCTGTGCGCAACGGGGCCGGCATCGAGGGCCTGGCCACGCAGACCTCGGAGTTTCTAAAGCAGCAGGGCCTGAATGTCGTTGAAATCGGGAATGCAGATCGGCTGGACTATGGGAAGTCACGACTGGTCATTTATCACGACACATTCCCGTACACTGCGAGCTACCTGGCTTCTATTCTCCAGCTCTCGGAGAGCCAGATTCTCCTGCAGTCCAGCCCGGATAGCCCCGTCGACATGGCCGTGATCCTGGGTGCCGACTGGCAAGTCCCTCAGTAACCCCGCGCACGCGTTACTCTCGAAGCTTCACGTTGGGCTAGACATACGCTATTTGAAGGGATTGGGGGCAGCGAAGCTGCCCCCAATCCCTTCAAATAGCGTCCTCCCATGGTGTTGGCGGGAAGCGGGTCAAGCCAGTGGCAAAACGTAGGGGAAGATCAGGATCGCCGCCACGGCGGCGAAGCAGCCTACAACGGCGCCGGCCACGACGTCGGAAAGATAGTGGACACCCATGGCGACACGTGCCACAGCGACAAGCGGGGCCCAAATGATCAAGACGGGGGCCAGCCAGGCCGGCCCCATGACGGTGACCAGTATCGCCAGCAAGACACCTCGGGCGGCGTGGCCGGACGGAAACGAGTGCGGATCGGTGGCGCGGTAGATGCTACCCCAGTTGCCCTCCGGCCGGCGACGCCGGAAGGTCAACTTGAGGGCAAAGACGATCCCGGCCGTGGCAGCAATGGCGATGAGCAGACGCACGGACCAGGCCTTCCAGACGTCGCCACCGAGTGCCCAGATCACCAGGAGGGCCAAGCCCCAAAACCACGAGTCACCTGAGTGGGCCAGGAACGCGCCCAGGACGTGAAGCGGGCCGGGCTTCTCCGCCACCCGCAATCTTTCCGTCCAGCGAGCGTCGGCTTCGAGGATCGGCCGGAGATTCAAAGGGCGTAGGCTCTTCTCGCCTGTAGGTCCCGGCGGATGAGCTCGAGTTGATGCGGCTTGTCGACATCCATGGCGATCTCAGCGTAAGGGCACAGGTGCACCCTTCCTTTGAGCCTGAGTCGCTTGCTGATCAGACGCTCCCCGCGGTCCAGGCTTAGCTGGCGAGAAGCCAGGAGCAGGAGCGTGTCGAATCCGAGCAAGGCCGCCTGCCTGAAAGCGCTCTTGCGCGCTTCCGTGATCCTTGTCCATAGCTTCTCGTCGGCGGCCAGTTCCAGCCGCACTGCGTTCACATCACCCCCACAAACCTCCAGCCCCTTGAGCCGGACGTAGGAACGGTTCGACTCTGGAAATCGCGCCTCCATCACGGACCGCTCGACAATCGCGTAGTCCACATCGGCGTTCGCTTCTGAAGCGACCTGTGCGCGCCAGTCGATCATCTCGGGAGTGACCGCGGGCACATCGCTCGACACGAGCAGCCCCAATTGCTCGCCGGGACCGATTTCTCGAAGGGCGCTCATCCCGCCCAGGACATTGCTCAACAGTCCGCCTTGGTCGGCGATGAACCGGGCAAGCTTGGTGGAGGCCAATCCGCTTTCGGGTCCGACTCCGACGATCACCAGGCGGTCCACTCGTTGCGCCTGATCGAGCGCCTCTAGAACCCACTGAGCCATCGGCTTGCCGGCGACATCAATGAGGGACTTGGGCCGACCACCCGCTTCAGGGTAGAGCGGGTCATCCGGCCCAGGTGTCCCGCCGCAAATGACAATCGCGTTCATGAGGGACCTCGAATGATGTTCGGATACAGGGAATTTCCGAAGCCAGGCCGCAGGCCTCGAGAATAATCACGATTGGGCATCCAATAAACCACGTCTGGCCAGCCATGCGGCCGACGGGATCCAGCGGTGATCTTCAAGACGGATGCGGCCACGTTCGTCGAACTGCACGCCTTCCTGCTCAAGCAGCGCCCGCTGCTTCATCCCGCCGTAACCAGGCCTGGCGCTGACTCGACCTGTGGAGTTGACCACCCGATGCCAGGGAACATCATCGGGACACCCAGACATGGCGTAGCCGACCCAGCGGGCGCGGACCTTCTCAAAGGCCCCACCGTCCATGCCGAGTGGTGGCGGGATGAGCGCGCCGATCATGCCGTAGGACATGACCATGCCTGTGGGGATGGCACGGACGATCTCGTAGACCTGTGTGTCGAATGCCTGCCGGCGACCCGTCGACGTCTGATCCATGGCACTTATTCGAGGGACGATCCTTTGTCTACTTCAATTCAGCGTTTGCAGCTGAGGTTCCAGGCCTAGCTCTTCCAGCATCTGGGACAGTTCATTGTGGGTCAACGTGCGGCCCTTACCGGCTACGGCGACCAGGGCCGCTTCCAGCATGTTGGTCCCGAACGATCGACCATCGAACACGGGCGTTGAGGTAACCAGATGCTTCACGCCGGCGCGGCGGAAGAGCTCAACATCGTCGGGGGTCGTGGTATTCGTGGCGATGATCTTCCCCGGAAGGTCGTCGGGCATGTGCCGTCTGACGTAATGGCAATCGCCGGCGATAACGCTCGCCCAATGATAGTAGCTCTCCCACTTCGGCGTCCGGACCTCTTGCTTCTCTCCGATCGGGTACACCCACTCGAAGGGTAGGCGGCCAGCGATGGGCATCAAGAGCCTGGCCATGAGCCTGATCGAACGCAGGCTTCGCAACGGAATTGGAATCCCCAGGCCGAACATCAGATCGGCGTAGACGCAGGCGTAGTCGGCCTGAGTGAACGACATGGTCATCCCCCAGCGATCCACCGAGCTCGTGATCAGGGCGCGGCGGCCTGGCAGGTCGGCCTGAAGGTGGCGATCGATGAACGGAGCGAGCTGCAGTTCAAGGGTGTTCTTCAACCCCGCCCCATCCACAAGTGGGGTCTTCTCGACGTAACGCACGATGGGTCGTACCGAAAACAGCGGGTAGTAGCGCAGGTCAGTCTGAACCCCCAGATCGGCACCCCCCAATCCGAAGGCATCCACAACGCCGTCGAGCTCCCGGAACAACTCGGCTGCTTTCTCCATGTCGCCGTCGGTGCCAATGCGCTCGATGCGCACCTTCTCGCCCAGTAGCTCGATCTCGACGACCTTGTCGCGTTTGGAGGATCCGATGCTGACGCTAACGGCACGCTTCATTGGTTTTCCTGCACTTGTGGGCTTTGATCACTGTACACCCGCCGAGGGGCGCGGTCAATGGACGGCCGGTCCGCGGGTGTACCCGGCGTGCAACAGAACTCCGGATGCACCTCCGGTCCGCTGCCGGATCTGCGCAGGCCGAGAATTCCTTTGGCCCTGCGTAGATCGTCCGTGATCCTGCGTTCAACCCACAGGTCAACTCCTTAGCGCGCGTGCAGCTTTGAGCACAGGTTCATCGCCCTGGAAGCGCTGCAGTTCGGGGTAGCGCCGCCAGACCCAGAGTGCCGCCAGAATACATCCGATCCCGCCGCTGACGACGGACACGACCGGGCCGAACGCCTGAGCCAGCAGGCCGGCTTCGAGCTCGCCCAGCTGTGGTCCGCCGCGGAAGAAGATCTGATTGACGCTCGTCATGTGGCCTCGCAGCCGATCGGGTGTGAGAAGTTGACGGACAGTATTGCGAATGATGGTGCTGAAGCCGTCGGTTGCGCCGGTGAGAACCAACGCGGCGTAGGTGATCCAGAATGTTCTTGAGAGCCCGAAGATCACAGTCGCAACCCCGAATCCGGCCACTGCGGAAAGCAACATGAGCCCCTGCCGACGGATCTGCTGGGCGAAGGCCAGGAGCAGGGCGACCAGGGCGGCCCCGACCGACGGTGCCGCAACCAGCCAACCATACCCGACGACATCGACTTGCAGGATCTGCTTGCTGAAGAGAGGTAGCAGAACCGTTGCAGACGAGAAAAAGGTGGCGAAAAAGTCCAGAAGCATGCTGGACATGATGATGGGTTGGTGGATCACGAAGCTCAGGCCTTCGGAGACGGACGACCTCCAGCCGGACAACCTCGAACGAAGATCTGGCCTCGAGTCCCCCGCCGACAGCTCCTGTTCAACGCGTCCCATGAGGATCAGGGCCAACACGACTGCCAGATACGAGCCGCCGTTGAAGAGAGGTATGCATAGCCGATCCCGAGTTGAGCCAGGACCAGTCCCGCCAGCGCCGGGCCGGCGATAGACCCAAGCTGGAACGCGATCGAGGTCATGGTGAATGCGTCCGCCAGGTCAGATTCAGGTACAAGATTGGGGACCAGCGACTGCCGAGCCGGCAGGTCGAATGTGCTCACGGATGCCGTGGCCGCCGTCACAAGGTAGATCAGCTAGAGAGAATCCAGACGCCTCAGTGTGGCCCAACCCAGGGCGGCCGCCAGGAGGGAAAGCACGAGGACTGGCAGGATACTCACCAGGCCGACGGCGCCCAGCGCGATCGGCTGGTTTGAGATCTCGCTGATGTGCCACAGGATGGCGGCCAGCTGCATCTGGGAGCCGGCGATCGAGATGAGCAACCCAAGCCATAGCAGGCGAAAACGGCGATGCTGTAGAGCCGGAGGAAGGAATCCCATAGATGGACGAGGAGGACCGTTCGCCTTTAGATGTGGTGGACCCTAGGTCCCCCAGTCTCTGAGGTAGAGGAAATCGTATCCGACAGTACGGTTGCTGAGTTTGGCGATCGGCGGGAGGATCCGCTTGTACTGAGTTTTTCGGATGCGTTCCGAGACTTCCTCGACAAAGCCTCGATCGAAACCGGCTGATACGCAGTCATCGATCGAATATCGACCGTCGACCAGGAGCAGGAGTAAGCGATCCACTTCGGCATACGTGAACCCCAACTCGCCCTCGTCGGTCTGGCCGACCCACAGATCGGCCGACGGCGGCTTGTCGATGATCACGTCGGGGATGCCCATCGTACGGGCGAGCTGCCGGACCTGGGTTTTGTACAGGTCGCCCAGGGGGTTCAAGGCGCAAGCGGCATCGCCGTACAGGGTTGTGTAGCCGAGCAGGATCTCCGTCTTGTTGCCAGTCCCGACGACGAGCCCGCCGAAAGCGGCCGACTGATCGTAGAGGATGATCATCCGAGCCCGTGCCATCGCGTTCCCCCGTCGGATCTGGTCAGCCTCGGGGAAGCACTCGAATAAGCGCTCGACCATGTCGGTAATGGGCACAGTGATTTCCTGCACGCCTAAGGCTCGGATGACCTGCTCGGCGTGATCCATGGACTCGGGTGAGGAGACTTTGTGGGGCATGCGCACGGCCAGCACGTTGTCGGGCCCCAGCGCCTCGGCGGCGAGGGCGCACGCCAGGCTTGAGTCGACTCCTCCGGACACACCGACCACGCCTCGCTCAAAACCGGACCGACGGATCTCGGTTCGGATCCAATCGGTCAGAATCGTACGGGCAAGCTCGGTGTTGATCTCCAGGGTTGGCTGGGTCTCACTCATGCCATCAAGCTCCAGGCCGCCTGCCGTGGGAACGTCCCGCGTCAGGCGTAATCACATCCGGTGCGCTCGATGCCCGGAGGCCAGTGCGGGGATCGCGGTTCTCCCTGCCGGGATCGCGGGGAATGCATCGTACATCAGGCCTGCTGAACCCGCCACTCGGGGCCTGTGTTGCAGGTCGCGCTCATGATCCTGTGGGTCGGCGTAGGGTCGTCGTTGATGGACGCGACCGTCCGGGGAGAAGGGGCTCAGCGGGCCCCAAAGTGTTGGGTCCGAGCACGCCCGTTCAGTCTTCATTCAATATATGCTGGAGTTCGCGTTGGATCAGTGACGTACGTTCATCCCTCAGGAGCGGTAGTCGCGCCCGTGTCCGATGAAGCTGGCCGAAGTCCAGCTCGGTCAGCGTCAGCGCTTCTTCGTGATAAGGACCATGTGCAAGCCCCCGACCGTCGGGGTCAAAGACGGTCGCGCCTCCCCAAAAGGACAGCCCGTCCTCGAAGCCAACCCGATTGGTGTGAGCGACGAATACTGTGAAAAGGCTGGCATAGGCCTGATTGACCCGTTCGACCCATTGAGCTGACTCGAGTTGCTCACCTGTATGCAGGCCCCGCCCCGGCGAAGCTGAAGCAAACAGCATCACATCCGCGCCGTCCAACCAGAGCAGGTAGGGCGGGGAGGCATGCCAGAAATCCTCGCATAGAAGCATGCCGAACCGTCCGAATTGTGTGTCAAAGGCACGCACGTGATCGCCCCATGCGAAGAAACGGCCCTCGTCAAACAGGCCATATGTCGGCAAATACACCTTTCGGTGTACGTGCACGACCTCTCCCTTGGACAAATACGCCGAGGCGATGAAGAACCGATGGCGACGATCAGCCTCAACGAACCCGACCATGATGTCGATGTCTCGGCTGGCCAAGAGCAGTGGGCGAAAAGTCGGATCGTCGGCGGAGGCTCGCCGGGCGGTGGAGGGGGTCAGGTCCTGGAGGACGTATCCGGTCAGGGACAACTCGGGGAACATGACCAGGTCGGCGCCTCGGCTTCGAGATTCATCGATCAGTGAAAGATGTTTCTCCAGGTTGGCCTGAACATTTCCCAGCTGGGTGCTGATCTGGGCCATGGCCAGAGTCAGACCGGTCATCCTGCCTCCTTATTCTTTTGCTGGCTGAGCAACACAAGGCCAATCACGCTAGCGACAAGAAACGCGCCTGCGCCGAGCGCTTCCAGGCGTACGCCGATGACGACTGGCGTGGGATCGGCGCGCACGAATTCGAGAGCGAAACTCCCCCCCGACAGAACAGCCACGGCCAGACAGCCGAGGACACCCGGGCGCACCTTCCGTCGGTTCAGGGTGAGTAGAGCGACGAGCAGCGCGACTCCGAGGAGGGCGCCGGCGGTTTGGGTGGGCCATCGTGGGGCGATATTGCCGAGAAGATCGGGAGAGGCCGGTGTCAGCCATCCGAAGGAAGCCTGCCTCCCGTAGGCACACCCGTCGACCAAACAGCCGACCCAGGCTCCGATGGAGAACAGCGCCAGGGGCACTGCCATTCCGTCCGAAAGAGCCAAGACAGGCTTCCTGCGGACTCCCGCATACACCAGCAGCCCGATGGTCGCCCCAATCGCACCCCCGACCCAGCTCAAGCCACCTTGCCAGAACCAGGCAGACTCCCAAACATGGTCGGAGTAGTAGCCCCAATGAGTAAGTGCGGATGCGATGCGCGCACCCAGCAGTCCGGCCCCCAGGCTGATCAAGGCGCCGTCAATGCGCTCCACTGGCGAAAGGCGAGGTCCGGCGGACCGTCTGTCCTTTCCCCATTGATCGGACTGCCCGAGCCAGATCAGCCCCGCAAGACAGGCGACGATGATGGCCGCGGCGAAACCGTTGATCAATCGGCGCTCCGAGCGTGCGCTGCCGGCTATGATACCACCGGCACCCGCCGGAAGTCCCCCCCGCCGCACGGGCAACGAGGGAGGTATACATGTAGAAAGCAGCCATCGGTGGATACCCCTTCACAGGTCTGAGTTGTATAATCGCGGAATCACCCCGCGGAGTCGATCATGCCTGAGCTGCAAGTCTCGCCGGTCGGCAGCGAATCCGAACTGATGGAGTTCATCAGTTTTCCCTGGCAAGTCTATCGGGAGGATCCGTATTGGGTCCCGCCTCTGATTTCCGAGCGACGGACCTTCCTCGATCCGACGAAGAACCCGTTCTTTGAACACGCCCGAGCAGAGTATTTCCTGGCCCGCCGGAACGGCCGAACTGTCGGCACGATCGGCGCGTTTACCAACAATCGGTACAACGAGTTTCATGAAATCAACACGGGCTTCTTCGGCTTCTTCGAAGTGCTAGATGATTCCGAGGCCGCCGCCGCTCTCCTGGAGACGGCTGAGAACTGGGCGGCCGAACGCGGCCATGTGACGATTCTCGGACCGGCGCAGTTCTCGACGAACGACGAATGCGGATTGTTGGTGGACGGGTTCGATGATCGACCGCGAATCTTGATGACATACAATCCGCCACGCTACAAGACGTATCTTGAGGAACGCGGCTACGCCAAGGCCATGGACTTGTGGGCCTATGCTCTCAATCTGAAAGACTACCAGGATGGGCTGGCGATCCCCGACAAGCTGGTGCGAGTGGCGGAAAAGGTGGCCGCCCGCGGCAAGCTGCGCGTCCGAAGTGCCAACATGAAGGACTTTGACGCGGAGCTGGCACGGATCAAGCGCATCTATAACAAGTCGTGGGAGCGAAATTGGGGCTTCGTTCCGATGACCGATCCGGAATTCGATCGCCTGGGTGAGCAGTTGAGAGCCTTTCTCGACCCGGATCTCGTCGTCGTGGTCGAGCATGAAGGAGAAACAGTCGGATTTGGTTTGACCCTTCCTGACTTGAACCAGCCTCTATTGAAGGCCTATCCAAAGCCCGGTCGACCCGAAGTGCTCACGATGGCCAGGCTGCTTTGGAACTGGAAGGTCCGAGGGAAGATAGACTGGCTCAGGGTACTCGCTCTCGGTGTGCTCCCCGAGTTTCGCGGACAAGGCGTCGATGCGCTGATGTACCTCGAGACCGCCAAGCGGGCCCTGCCAAAAGGCTACAAGTTCGCCGAAATGAGCTGGATCCTCGAGAACAACGACATGATGAACCGTGCCATCCGGTCGCTTGGCGGTGAGGTGTACAAGACCTATCGGATGTACGAGAAGCCCATCTAGGCGGACCGCATATCTGCGACTGGCTCGACATCCTGGTGCTCCTTTGGCCCGGGTTGACTGCTTCCTGTCCGAGATGTTGAGGCAGGCTGGGTCGTCCATCCAGGGCGTCCGGAACCTCCCCTTGGGCCAGGGCCCCGAGGTCGGCCGGGGTCAGCCGCCGACCATTGCCAAGGGTACACCACCGGGCGAGGATCGGAGTGTCAGCCGACCGTCCGACTGCCGGCATGCCCGGCAACTGGCAGGTCGTATCATGGTCATGGAGTCAACCTATGGCCGTCTGCATCGGGCCCGAGCCCTGTGGATAGGCCCGGCGTGCAGTCCACCGGCCTCACTCTTCTGACGAGATCCGGTGGGCAGGACGCGCCTCACGGGAGTATGATCATGACCCTGCTGGATTCTCCGATCCTACCCAATATCCTGTATGTCCTATTCGTCCTGGGGCTCTGGACCCTGGCCCTGGCGATCGTAACCCCCGGAACGGGCGTCCTGGAAGTGCTGGCAGTGGGCGGCATTGGGGCGGCGGCTTTGGGAACCGCCTTCGTCCCGATCAACGGATGGGCCTTGGTCCCCATATTGCTCGGGGTGGCATTCTTCGTGCTCTCCTTGTCGGGCCGTCGGACCTGGTTGTGGTTGCTCCTGGCAGCCGGAGCTGAGAGCCTTGGATCGGCCTTCCTGTTCGTCACCGAATCCAGGACTCCGGCGGTTGACCCATTTCTGGCGGTGCTGACCTCGGCTTTGACGGTGGGCTTCTTCTGGTTGGCGGTGGGCAAGGCCGTCGCCGCCCAGAAAGCCGAGCCACGCGTGGAGCCCCTGGATGTCGTCGGACGCAGCGGCGAGGCCCGGACGGCGATCGACCCGACGGGTTCGGCATACGTCGCCGGTGAGCTGTGGTCCGTCCGATCGGAGACCCCGATCGCCGTGGGCTCGCGAGTTCGCGTTGTCGAGAGAGATGGACTGATCTTGACCGTCGTCCCACAAGACAATCCACCACAGGAGGCAAAGTGAGGCGGGAAGGGCAGTTTTACTGCTCGCTTATTGATCGGAAAATGTCCAATCGGTCCAGCCTATCAGAATCCCATCTAGGAGGAATGACATGATGCAAGCGGGATTGTTATCCCCTGTCCAACAAACTGGGAATGTCGCCGTAGCCAGCATTTGCGTTGTGGGCTTCATCGGCCTGCTGGTCGTGTTGATCCTGGCCACGGCGATACGAATCGTACAGGAATACGAGCGCCTCGTTGTGTTCCGGCTGGGGCGCTGTGTCGGCGAGCGCGGCCCGGGAATTGTCCTGCTGATCCCGTTCATCGATCGCGGTGTGAGGGTGGACTTGCGTGAGCAGGTGCGTGAGATCCCTCACCAGACATCAATCACCCTGGACAACGCACCGATCGCCATCGATTTCATCTGGTTCTACAAGGTGGTCGAGGCAGTTCAAAGCGTGCTTCAGGTCGGGAACTTCGAACTCGCATCTCAAGGAATGGCGACCACGACTCTGCGTTCGGTCATTGGTGGGATCGCCCTCGATGACGTGCTGTCTCAGCGCGAGCACATCAATCAGGTGTTGCGAACCAAGCTCGATGAGGTCACCGAGAGGTGGGGCGTCAAGGTGACGAACGTCGAGATTCGAGAGATCATCCCGCCGCGCGAAGTCCAGGAGGCGATGAACCGCCAAATGTCGGCCGAGCGCGTCAGGCGGGCAGTCGTGACCGAGTCGGAGGGCACGCGTGAGGCTGCAGTCAACGTCGCCCAGGGCGAGAAGCAGGCCGCCATTCTGCGAGCCGAGGGGCAAAAGCAGTCCAACATCCTGGTAGCAGAAGGCGAACGGCAAGCTCAACTCCTGCGGGCCGAGGGCTTCTCCGCTGCATTGGATAAAATCTTTGGTGTGGCCCAAACGATCGATCAGAAGACCATGACCTTGCAGTACTTCGAGACGCTGAAGGTCATGGGCCAGAGCCCGGCGACGAAGTTCATCATGCCCATGGAGTTCACCAGCCTGCTGGAGAATTTCACCAAGGGCAGCGAGTAGGGGCTGTCTCCAGAGGTGGCATCGTCGGCGGACCAGGCCGTCATCCAGCCTGCCAACTGGAGAGATTTCCGGCAGGTTCTTCAGCTTGAGCGGGACTGTTTCGGAACAGATGCTTGGCCCTGGATCGATATCCTGGCCGCCCTGACTTTCCCTGAGACGGTACCGCTCAAGGCGGTCGAGGATGGAAGGCTCATCGGGTTTGTGATCGGTGATCGCAGACGCCGCGAAGGCTTGGGGTGGATCGCTTCGATCGGGGTCCACCCCCAGTCGCGCCGCCGCGGGGTGGCCCGTCGATTGCTGGATGCTTGCGAGGCCTCCCTGGGAACCCCTCGGGTGCGTCTTACGCTTCGAGCCTCAAATGCCCCGGCCCATCTTCTCTATCAATCATCCGGATATGTCGATGCCGGCCGTTGGCGAGGCTACTATCGGGACGGTGAGGACGCTATCGTGATGGAGAAGTCCTTGGACGGGGTTTGACTCGGCTTGGATTTGTCGATCGACCGTTGGCCCTCACTTTCCGGCAAACGGGAATCGCCCAAGGATCCGTCGAAGATCCGCCGTTCCGACCCGGATGAGGTCTCAGCGTGCAGCGCTTTGGGGATTCCTCGCTGGGCCTTTCGGCCTCGCTCCCTGGCCTGCGGCCTGCCTGCACCTGCCCGCCCTGGCGGTCGGGCCTGGGAGGCGCAGGCACAGGTGGGCAGGCGGAATGACACAAGCGAGAGGGCTTCGGGGCGCGGAGGCCCCTCAATAGTGCTGATGGGCGACGGGCATCATGGGCCGCAAGCAGCATCCAACGACACGTGGGTTGAAGTCATGGGCCAAGCAGGCCGTTCCCTCAAATCTGGTTCGTCTCTTTCGATCGGAGTCTTTGACCGAAGCCTGAGATTCTGGTAGAATGCCGTTCTCCCGGGCGTTGTACCCTTCGCCCACGAGCGCCGTCCGTGGCGCTCAAGTTTTGAAGAAAGGGCTTGGATCCCCATGCGAGTGATGCTGCTAAAAGATGTGTATAAGCTCGGCCGCGCCGGCGACGTGAAGAAAGTCGCAGATGGGTACGGTCGCAACTACCTGATGCCGCAGGGCCTGGCCGTTCTGGCGACCCCCGGTGCTCTCAAACAGGCCGAACGGATTCGTGCTTCCGCCGCCGAAGAACGGGCGCGGATGAACCAGGAGCTCAGTTCGGTCGCCGAGCGACTTTCCAGCTTGAGCCTGCATTTCCCGGCCAAGGCGGGTGAGACGGGCAAACTGTATGGCTCGATCACTTCGGCGATGATCGCCGAAGCCATCGAGAAGCAGACGGGGGCGGAGATCGACCGCCGTCAGGTCGATACACAGCCGATAAAGACGCTGGGAGCTCACACCGTCCATGTTCGGCTGACGGTCGACCTGGTGCCGGAGATCACGGCACTCGTCTATCGGGAAGGCGAGTCGCCCGATACCGTCTACGAGGCCATCGCTGGGCCCGAGGAAGAGGCCTTCGCAGACTTGATCGAAGAGCTTGAGGCGGATGAAGCTGAAGAGGCTGATCTGGCCGAAGAGCAGCCCGCTCCGGTCGAGATGGCCGCTCCGGCCGCCGGGGAAGGTGAAGCGCAGGAAGAGCCAGAGTCACAACCAGAAGGGGGTGCCAGCGCTGAGGCAGAAGAACTTGCCGACGAGGCCTAACGCATGACTGATCTGGACCACCGGCGTTCAAGCACTACCGGGAGCCGGTGGTTTTGCTTTCCGGGCCCGTGCCATCGTGGATGACGTTGGAGGTCGACTCCGAGAGGCGCGCGAGCGTCTCGGCCTCACCCTTGAAGAGGTTGAGCGCACGACACGCATTCGGATTCATCATCTGGAAGCCATTGAGCGCGGCGAGCTGGACAATCTGCCCTCGCCGGTGCAGGCTCGTGGGTTCTTGCGGAACTATGCTGAGTTCCTGGGACTTGAGCCCGGGGATGTGATGCTGCAGTACGCTGAGGGGTTGCAGAAACGCAAGACACGTCCCCGCGCCTCGGTCGCCCCTGCGGGACAGGAGTCATCCCGCCCGGGCAGACTTCGACCTCTCCATTGGCTCTCGGCCGACATGCTGGTCGCGGCACTGGTCACTGTAGTTGTGATCGCCGTCCTGATCTGGGGTGGGGGAAGGGTGATGGCGGCCATGCGTCAGAGCAGCGAGAACTCTCAGCCGGCATCCGGCTTCCTCATCCCTTCACAGACGCCCTCACTCATTCCTACCTTCGCGCCTCCCCTGGCTTCTGAGCTTTCCACGGCCTCGCCGACTCCGGGCGAGGCTTCGACCCCGGGGACCCTGACGATCCTCGGCCCTGTCGGGCAGGTTGATCTACGCCTGGTCGTCGAGAAGCGGACCTGGTTGCGTGTCATCGTCGATGGCACCGAAGCCTTCTCGGGCCGGGTTGCTCCTGGACGGGCCCTCCCCGATTACATCGGTCAGGTTGTCGAAGTGTGGACAGGAAACGGAGGCGGTTTGCGAGCAGTGTACAACGGCCAGGACCAGGGGCTCTTGGGCGAGCTGGGCGAGGTGGTGATCCGCCTGTGGACCACACAGGGCGTGCTCACGCCGACGCCGACCCAAACCCCAACGCCGACGGAAACCCCGAGAGTGAGCCCGACGCCCGAGGTCTCGCCCACGCCGCCCCCCATTCGTCTTCCGACCACAACTCCCGAGGTGGGCGGGTGAAACGGGATTCGTTTCACCTCATCTCCCTTGGTTGTTCCAAGAACACCGTAGACTCCGAGTCGATGGCCGGGCTGTTGCGCCAATCCGGCTACTCGATGAGTCAGACGCCTGAGGATGCCGACGTCCTGATCGTGAACACGTGCGGGTTCATCGCGCCGGCGAGGCAGGAGTCGCTGGACGTGCTTCGCCGGCTGGCGGCTATTAAACACTCCGGGCAATTGCTCATCGCCGCCGGATGTTTGACCCAGCGCTATGGCGCGGCGGTGATCGACCAGGTTCCTGGGATTGATGGCCTGCTGGGCACACGCCGGTGGATGGACATCGTTCATGTCATTCGCAAGCTGAGGCAGGAACCGCATCCTCGGCCCGTCTACCACCTTCCACAGGTCCCCACGGTTGGAAGGGATGAGGCTGATCTCCCGCGGGTGGCTATTCAGGGGCCGAGCGCCTACGTCAAGATCGCCGACGGATGTCGCCGTCCGTGCGCCTTCTGTGCCATCCCGCTCATCAAGGGCACGGCGGTCAGCCGCCCTGCGGATGCCATCGTGAGCGAGGCGCGCATGCTCGAGCGCGCTGGCGTTCGTGAGGTTATTCTGATCGCCCAGGATACGACGGACTACGGGCACGATTTGGGCCTCAAGGACGGCTTGGCCATGCTCCTGGATAGGATCGCCGGCGAGGCGCCAGGGCTCGATTGGGTGCGCGTGCTGTATGCCTACCCAGGGTGCGTGACCGATCGCTTGATCGAAGTCATGGCCACCCATCCGGCGATCTTGCCCTACCTGGATATGCCTCTGCAGCACGGCCATCCGCAGGTTCTCAAACGCATGCGACGCCCGGCGAACATGGACTGGGTGAGAAGAACCATCGTCAAGATGAGACAGGCGATGCCGGATCTCGCCCTTCGCACGACCTTCATCGCGGGATTTCCGGGCGAGACGGAAGATGAGTTCCAGACCCTTCTGGATTTCGTCCGGGAGATCCAGTTTGATCGAGTCGGGTGTTTCACTTTCTCGTTCGAGCCCGGTACGACGAGCGAACCGCTCGGCGATCCGATCGCACAGGAAGTCAAAGAGGAACGCCGCGGCCGCCTGATGGAGTTGCAGCAATCCATCTCGCTTCAGAAGAATCAAAGTCTCGTTGGGAAGACAATCCCGGTGATGGTCGAAGGGTATAGTGAAGGGCTGACCGTTGGACGCTCCTACCGGGATGCCCCCGAGATCGATGGATTGGTGCTGATCGAGGGCGAGGTCCCCGTGGGCGAGATCGTTCCCGCTCGCATCACCGGAGCCATGGCGTATGATCTTGCCGCCACAGTAGATGTCAGGGCTCCCGAAATCGTATGCCTCTAGGGCAGGCTAGGCGCACGATCCCGACCAGGGATCAGGGCTGGCAGTAACACGAAGCAGCGGACCAGAATGGCCCGCTGCTGTTGTATGACCTGCGCAAATTGGTCGGCCTTACTCTCTGCTTTCGGGTGTCTCGCTCTCGGGTATCTCACGCCATTCGCCATCGATGACCGACGTTAACGCCCGCATATGTTCCTGGACAACGTCTGGTGGGCAAAGCTCAACGAAAAGATATGCGCCCAACCAGATGACGGCTGCATCATCAATCGGACCAGGAGCCAGGTCGGGCATGAGCAAGTAGACCACGGAACCAATAGGCAGAAGCTTGAGAAAGACATTGACCCGTCTGTCGCCCAGCAAGCGCAAGATCAATTTGGCCCGCGTCGACAGGTCCTGGAAGAAGCCTCCGCCTTCGGGTCTGGGTGTTAGCTGGCGGTTGGGTTTGTCACCCATTTTCACACCTTGAGTGGATCGAATGGCCATTATACCCTGCCCTGGTGGGACGTGTCCCCGCCCGGACTTGTGTCCAGAGAAGAACGGTAGTCTGAAGAAAGCCAAGCCTGCTGAACGGACGGATCCGCTGTCGATGTGCGCCGGCCATGCCTGGAACGCCCCATAGACGGAGTTCATCCCGAACGATACCCAACGGCTCCGGATACTCACCTGTTGTCATGCACCCACGCCC
>CAZGRL010000031.1:23024-36631 GCA_964528155.1 uncultured Anaerolineaceae bacterium | reverse complement strand
CGCTTAGTTCAACTATTGATTCTACAGATGCCATTCCCAAAGCCGCCGCGATTCGCCAATAGGCGGCTCTGAATACGCCAAATCCCCAGGCCAGGCAATGTTATGTGGATTGGGACGGGTATAGCACGCAATAGGGCGCGGTTTGCGGAAATGAAGCTGTATCCCCCATCCCATGTTCCCAGACTTGCACCGCTATTCTCGCGCCTTTGACAGTGCGCGCAAGCCGCCCCCCGCACCGGAGGGGGGCCGGCGCGACGGGCGGCTACGGCCCGATTATAGCCTCAAATCGGCACAGATTCTGTCCCTGCGATCACCTTGCCCACGGGGCGGTCCGTATACTAGAATGTAGGAGGTGTGGGTGCCGTGCAGGATGTAAACTGTAATATACCGCAGCCGGTATAATTCAGTACAAACTGTACAATCGACCTCCACATTCCCCTCGGGATTACGAGATTACGTCTGACCAGCGGAGGCACCGTGCTTGAGATGCAAGGTCTGTTGCCTTTTGAACGCATCGCCGTCTGGTGCGTTCTGGGCGTCGCCGTTCTGGGGCTGCTGTACGCGTCTTTCCTCCGATCGCAGATCATGCGAGAGGATAAAGGGACGCCGAAGATGATCGAGGTGTGGAACGCCATTCGGAGCGGCGCGGACACGTACCTGAGACGGCAATTGCGGTCGATCCTTCCGCTCATCCTTATCCTTACGGCGGCTCTATTCCTGTCGGTATACATCGTTCCTCCCTCCCCCGAGGCGCTCGAAAGATTCAGTGGCATGGATGCCAACCAGGTCCGTTTGATCGTCGGCCTGGGTCGGGCGATCGCCTTCATGATGGGGGCCACGTTCAGTCTTCTTGTGGGTCAGATCGGTATGCGCATGGCCGTCCAGGGGAACGTGCGGGTGGCGGCGGCTTCGCGGCGGTCGTTCGGTGATGCGCTGCGCATCGCCTACCGCGCCGGAACGATCACCGGCATGCTTACCGACGGACTCGGGCTGATGGGCGGCACGCTGATTTTCATCTACTTCGGGATCGCCGCGCCCGACGCGCTCCTCGGCTTCGGCTTCGGGGGGACCTTGCTTGCGCTGTTCATGCGCGTCGGCGGCGGAATCTTCACCAAGGCCGCCGACGTCGGCGCCGATCTCGTCGGGAAAATCGAGGCCGGGATTCCTGAAGATGATCCCCGCAACCCGGCGGTTGTCGCCGATCTCGTCGGCGACAACGTGGGCGATTGCGCCGGGATGGCAGCCGACATTTTCGAATCCTACGAAGTGACCATCGTCTCCGCGCTGATCCTGGCTCTGGCGCTATGGCACATCACCGGACGGCTGGAGTGGATTATCTATCCCCTCCTCGTGCGCGGGATTGGCGTGGTTTCGTCGATCATCGGAACGTACGCCGTGCGCGGAGGCCCTGGCAAGAGTGGCGACGCGATGAGAGCCATATTCCGTGGCTTTCTTTCGTCTGCAGGCATCTCGGTGGTCCTGTTCGGAATCGTCGCCTACGTCTATATGGCCGGCGTTCAGGGTGGATGGTGGCGTCCGTTCCTGGCGACCACCGTCGGCGTGCTCCTGGCGATCGGGATCGATCGGCTGACGGAGTACTTCACCGGCACTCATGGGTCTCCGGTCAACGAGATCAAGAAAGCGACAAATACCGGTCCTGCGACCACGATCCTCTCTGGGATCGCGGTCGGGTATGAGTCGAGTGTGTGGGCGATCCTGGTCATCGCGCTGACCATCACCGCCTCGATCTTGATCTTCGGCACGATCCCCGGTCTGTCCTCGGCAAACCAGGTGACCTTCATTCTCTACGGCGTGGCCATGACCGGGATCGGCATGCTCACCCTGACCGGGAACAACGTCGCCATGGACTCCTACGGTCCGATCGCCGACAATGCCAATGGGATCGGCGAGATGGCCTGGCATGGAGATAACGACAAGGCGACGGCTGACGCCCGCCAGATCATGGCCGACCTGGACGCGGTGGGAAATACGACCAAGGCCATCACCAAAGGAGTGGCGATCGGCTCCGCGGTCATCGCTGCGGTTGCCCTGTTCGGCTCTTTCCTGGTTGACGTCAGTCGCGCACAGGCCATGTTGGGCATCCCGCTCGAGCGGCAGATTCAATCCCTCGGCATTCGCATCGATGTGCCGCAGGTTTTCGTTGGCATGCTGATCGGCGGGGCTCTCCCGTGGCTTTTCTCGTCCTTCGCCATTAATGCGGTGAGCCGGGCTGCTGCACTGATCGTCGAGGAAGTCCGCCGGCAGTTCAGGCTGGGCGTCCTCGAAGGCAAGGTCCCTCCAGACTACAGTCATGCTATTCAGATCTCAACCACGGCAGCGCAGAAGGAGCTGGTCTCGCTGGCGCTGTTGGGCGTCGTTTCGCCGATCGTGATCGGTCTGGTGCTGCAGGTCGAGGCTCTCGGCGGCTTCCTGGCGGGGATCATTCTGTCGGGCCAGTTGCTGGCGGTTTTCATGAACAACGCCGGAGGCGCGTGGGACAACGCCAAGAAGCTCATCGAAGACGAGCCGGCCGACGCTGCGATGAACACCGGCAAAGGATCCGAACGCCATATGGCCAGCGTGGTGGGCGATACCGTGGGCGATCCCATGAAGGACACAGCCGGACCGGCCCTCAATCCGATGATCAAGGTCGTCAACCTGGTCTCGGTCATCATCGCCCCGATCGTCGTGCAGTATCAGCCGCTCGGTGCGATCGCCTGGATTGTGATCGTCGTGCTCCTCGCCTGCCTGGGGTGGGCGGTCTGGCAGAGCAAGCGTCCGGCCCCGGCGCTGAGGCTCACCTCCGCGTCCGACTGAGTTATGTCACCTCCAATAGCACACCTGTGAGGCAAGAGGCCGGCGATGCCGGCCTTTTCGCTTTCGCATGATCTCTCGCTCGTATACAATCCGCCGTCACATGGAAGGCCCCTCAACCCGATCCACGCGCCGTCTCATCGACCACCTGATTCCCACACTTGTCACCGGGGCGTTTCTGCTTTTCCGAGCGAGCTTCGCGCCCCGCGGGCTCGACGACGTTGGGCCTGCCGCCCTACGAGACGCCGGCATGAGCCTCGCCTTCTGGCTGCTGACCGTCTTGCTGGGGATGGGCGTGGGCGAGGCGGTCCTGAACAGGCTACACGTGCCCGGACTGCGCCGACTGGAAATAAGGCTCTATAGCTTCGGGCTGGGGCTTGGCGCGATCTCATTGGCCATCACGGCGCTGGGGTTGACGGGGCTGATGACCCGGATTTGGGTTTCTGTTGTCCTGGTCTGCGCCGCATGGATTGCCGGCCCGCGGATTGTCGGCATGTTGAGAGGTGCTCGCCCAGACCTGCGCTCGATCGCGGTCCGCTGGAGAGAGGCTCCGCCCCTTGCCAGAATAGCCGGCGTGCTCGCAGCCGTGATCGGCCTGCTGGCCGTAGCACAGGCTCTGACGCCTCCATGGGACTACGACGGCCTGATGTACCACCTGGTCGGTCCCCGAATGTTCCTCGAGGCGCGAAGGATCTTCCCCTACCCGGACAACTGGTACGTCAACGGCCCGTTCTCGGTTGAGATGCTGTTCTCGATCGGGATGTCGTTCGGGGACGATGTGCTTCCCAAACTGATCCACCTTGGGTACGGCTTTGTGTTGGTTGGGGCGACCTATTCCGCGGCCCGAAGATGGATCCCAGAGGACAGAGCATGGCTCGCGCCGGCAATCCTGCTCACAGTCCCCACACTCCCGATCTTCTCCGCGTTCGCATACATCGACCTGGGGTGGAGCAGCTATGAGTTCTTGGCGCTGCTGGCTGTGGTGCTGTGGTGGGAGTCGCGATCGGACCGACTCCTCCTGCTTGCGGGGCTGATGATCGGCTGGGCGATGGGGAGCAAATACCTCGGGCTGGAAGGGTGCGCTTTGCTCGGGATGCTGATCATGATCGTGTCGTTGAGAGACGGCGTCCCGGCGATGGTTCGGCGCGGGCTGATTTTCGGGGTGCCGGCGCTTGGTGTCGCCCTGCCCTGGTACCTGAAGAATGCCGTCTGGTTTGGCAACCCCGTGTTTCCCCTCTATTTCGGCGGGCCCGGATGGGATGCAACCCGTCTCGGGTTGTACAGCGCGTACTTGGATAGCTTCGGCGTCGGACGCACATTCCTCGACTATCTGTTGCTCCCGGTGAACATCTACATCCGACATGTCTCGTTCGGCGCCGTGATGAACCGCATTGATATGCCGAGCCTGTTGTTCCCTCTGATCATTGCTTACCCACTCACCAAGAGAATCGGGGCGATGTCCATCCTTCTGGTCATAGCCCTGGGTCGATTCGTGCTTTGGGCGGCCGGCTCGCAGCAGATCCGATTCCTGTTCCCGATCTACCCAGTCCTTGCCCTCGGCGCAGCACACGTGATCAACAGGATTCGCTCCAACGCAGAAGGCGGCCGCCTCATCCAGATGGGGCTACAAAGCCTCACCGTCGGCTTGCTCGTGATCCCGCTCTTCTATCAGTCTCTGAGCCTGCTTCAATCGTCCGCGATCGGCACGATGGTTGGGGCGACGAGCAAGAGGGCGTTTCTTGAGGCCAACGTGGCCGGGTTCCGGGCGTTTGAATCGCCCGTCGTGAAGGAGACCCAAGGACGAACATTGCTCCTCGGTGATGGCCGGGACTACTACTGCTCACCTGAATGCACCTCGGACCCAGACCATTTTCGCTGGGCGGCCGCCCTCGGACGGCTGGAGACATGCGCCTCCGTCCGCGACTGGATGGATTCCGTCGACTCACGGGCCATCATGTTCAACCTGCAGGACATTGATTTCTTGCTCCAACACGATCCTGCGGGGGTGCTGACGTCAGCCGTGCAGCAAATCCAACAGCTGCGAGCCGACGGCTGTCTCCAGAAGATCTACGAGGATGGAAGCATCAGAGTCTTCGCGCTGGCCGAGTGAATCGACCTCCCATGTCTTTCATTCCGTGATCCGCCGCTCCTCCCCACTGTCAACGGAGGAAAGGGCCCCTAAGCGCACTGATGCCCAGGCATAGGCGGCTCACAAGTGCCGCAGCCTCGGCCTTCCCGTTTGGCGCACTGTGGGTTAACCAATCCTGGCCACCGCTCGCGTTCGACGCCCATGGTCTGTCGTCGATCCCCACAAGCATCGTCAATATGCTGGTTACGTGCTCCTTCGACTTGACCAGGTTGTGCACCAGACTGCCTCTCATGAGGCACTTCAACGTGACCAGCAAGTGTTCGTGCAAGAACCTCGCATGTACCCCACAGTTGGGCTGGGAGCGGAAATGGTCCTCGTGCTCCTGCCGGCGACGACCGGCCTCCTGTACCGATCGATCATCGCCCTTCCAATCTACGCCTCACCCTTTCTCCCGTTTGACAAGATCATCAATTGGTTCATCGCCCTGACAAGACTGTCCGAGCGGGCTGGAGGAATTCCCGCGCAACCAGCTGGCAGTCAAAGCTTATGGTCCTTCTTGGGAGGGCCACTCTAGCCGCGGGCTCCCAGGTGCCCTCTCTCCACCGGAGGACGGCGACGGGCTGATGCACCTTCGGACGGCACCTCTCACTTTGCTCTCCGCGCAGCGCGTCTTCCCCGATCACAACAAAGAACACATCCGCAAGAATCTGTCCCAAGACGTCGTGGTTGCCGGTAGGCGACGGACGGAGGTACTATTGTCCCGCGATGCGCGTGACAGAAGTCGATCAGTTCAGCTCGACGAGGATCGCGATCCAATCTGGCATGAAGACCGCACAGGCAGCCGGGCTCATGCCTGCTGAGGGGTTCAGCCACATCCTCGTAACCTAATCCGACGTCAACGACCCGCTCTTGCACGATTGGGACAGAAGAATCGCGGACTCGATGCGTTCTCTGATCACCGACATCGAACCCCCGATGTCGCCCCTGGGACTTCGGGAGCCGGACGCGTCATTAAACACGCTCGGCCGCAGTTCATACGCACACGCCTCGCCACCGGATCCGGGCCAACCAGACTGGTCTTCCTTCGGATGAACGAGCCCGTTACGGCATCTCGCCCTGGAATGCTGGCTGGAATCCGATCAATCAGCCAGGATCGATTCTGGCGCGTAGGCCTCGGAATATGCCTGCTCGGGAGCGCGTTGCGCGCCCTGCTCGGCCCGCTTCTCATCGATGACGCCTACATCTACTTCCGTTATGCGCTGGACGCGGCCTCGGGCAAGGGGCTGGTCTACAACCCGGGACAGATGGTGTTCGGAGCCACAAGCCCGACGTATACGCTCATTCTGACCCTCGCCGCGAACGGCGGTCTCGACCTGGCCCACGCTTCGGTCGTCTTCGGAATCGCGTTGGATTTCATCAGTGCGATGGTGCTACTTGCCATCGGCAGAAAGCTCGGGACGAACCTGACCGGTTGGCTCACTGCACTCTTCTTCTCACTCGCCCCCAAGGCGGTCATACCCGGCCTTTCCGGAATGGAGACATCTCTCTTCACCCTGCTGGTCATCCTGTCCCTTGCCTGCCTGGTATACCAGCGCCCTTCAGCCGCCATCGTTCTCGCCGGACTGGCCGGGGCGACGCGTCCTGAAGGGCTGGCGCTACTCGGAGTTCTCCTGGTCTATAAGACGTTCGACGAGCGAAAGCTGCCGTGGCGGGAGACTCTCGTCGCATCCGCGCCCATTCTGCTTTGGATGACAGTTTCCCACTTCCTTTACGGCGAGTGGATCCCCAACTCCATCAATGCCAAGGCTACGGTTTTTCCTCCCTATCTGAATCCTCTGCACGATAGCATCTTGATCGTCCGCTATCTGACCAATCCATTCGAATTCACTTCGACGGCGCCGCAATTGAGCTGGGTCAACCTCATCTTTCTCTGCATTGAGGGCATCGGAATGATCAGTGTGGCGCGCAGGTCGAAAGCGATGATTGTCTTCCTGGTTTGGTCCGCCATCATCGCTGGGTCTTATGCGGTCATAAACCGTTCCATGTTCCCGTGGTACCTGGGGCCGTTCTTTCCTCTGGCTTCGATCTTCCTCGCATTTGCTGTGGGTGGGCTCGCGAAATTGGAGCGGATAGCTGCCAGGCTCCAGCGCCTCTCGCCGCGCACGATCGGGGCGTTCAACGCATCGGTCTTGCTTGTCCTGGGTCTCGCCTTGTGGTCGACGTCGATCTCCACCGGGAAGGCCGTGCGGACCGATCAAGATCATCGCGAGGCAACTTACCTCCGCCTGGGCGAATGGTTCGCGACTCATCTTCCATCCGGCGAGACTGTCGGTTCGGCCGAGATCGGCGCGCTCGGCTACGGCTACCCCGGCCCGATACTCGATTTCACCGGTCTTGTCAGCCCGGGAGTGTTGCCATTCTTTGCGGCCCCCGGTTTTGAATTCCACTACCCGCACACGCTTCCGGCCGCCGCCGTCGAACGGTTCGCCCCTCCAGTCCTTGTGACATACGATAAGTTCATCGTCGATTTCAGCAACACAGAGTGGTTCGAGCGCGCCTACCCAAATTCCCTTGTCCTCGAAACGGGGCATCCTGTGTACGGAACGCTCATGGTCTTCACCGCTCCGGGGGTGCCGATTCCTCCGGAGCGCTTCACTTCGGCCGCAGATGGTCGATCGTCCTTCTGATCATGCATGCTTCCAGGGATCCAACGACCCGCAGCAGCAAGCCTTCGGCCCGCTGGATTGTGCTCGTCCGACCACGCACGGGTGGCCGAGCGAGATGGGTGATCCTGATGGAATGATGCCTCAGTCGGCTGAGGCTGCGCCGGTCGCAGGCTGCGGGCTGACCAGCATCGGGGGCGAGTGAAAATGAAAAGCGCGCGTGGGTATGATTTGCTTCCGGCTGGCCTATCCCCGGCAGCGCTCCCCGATCACTCGACCAACAGCATCCGCCTGCCCCTCCAGGGATTGACCGGCGAAGGATGGTTCGATCTGGCGATCGCCGCGGTGGCGGCGATCTGCGTAGCATATTGGATCCTGACTTTCATCGGACACGGTCTGTTCGACTACATGGGGGGACTATCACGCCTTCTACTCCGTCTGGGATACTCCGTCGCAGAGATCTCGTCGTCGACCAGCATCGCCTTCGTCCGGGGTCTCCAACCCGCACATCAATGGCTGGACCTGTTCATGTTCTTCCTTAATCTCATCCTGGTCGGCCGGGCAGCATATCGGGTTCGGAAGCCGACGGGAAGCATGGACCATCCGCCGGAAGCGGTAGACTAGGGTGGCGACAGACTGCCAAGCTGTCGGGGCATGTGCAAGGGTTGCCCGCAGCCTGGATCTCTTCCGATATCCGGCCTGGTCCGAATCGACCTTCTGTTCAGATTGCAGACGGCACGCGGATCGAAGAATGCGAACAACGCTTTGAGACCCGGAAGCTGAGGCAACTTCATGAGTGACATCCGGATCGCCACGACGCTCGTCCCGTCCCCCGACCACACGTTGGAAGGCCATCCCGAGAATGCCGGCCGCTTCGTCGGACTGAGCTCCGTCGTTGACCGGCTGGAGGGGGCGCATATTCTCCAGGTACCGCCGTCTGAAGCATCCTCCGACGCGGTCACGGCAGTTCATCCCGCCAGGTACCTGCAGGCGCTCAAACAGGCCTGCGCCCAGGGGCCAGGCTTCATCGACTACGCGCCGACGTACGTTACCCCGAGCAGTTACGAATGCGCTTTGGCGGCAGCCGGGGGGACATTGCAGGTACTGCAATCACTCCTCGAGGATCAGGCAGATCGTGCCTTCGCTCTTGTTCGTCCTCCCGGACATCACGCGACAGCCACCAGGGCCATGGGTTTCTGCCTCCTGAACAACATCGCCATCGCCGCTCGGCACGCTCAGTCGGCCGGCCACGACAGAATCATGATCGTCGACTTCGACGTCCACCATGGAAACGGGACGCAGGATATCTTTGAGCAGGACCCCCAGGTGCTCTATATCTCAACCCATCAGGAGGGCATCTACCCTGGGACCGGCTTCGCCGACGAGAAAGGGCTCGGACCGGGCGAGGGCAGCGTAATCAACATCCCTCTGCCGCCGAGATCCGGTGACGCCGCCCTCGCCGAGGTATTCCGTCGAATCGTCCTGCCCGCCGGCGATAGGTTCCAGCCTGACTTCATCCTTGTTTCGGCCGGGTTCGACGCACACTGGCGCGATCCCCTCGCCCAACTTCAACTCTCCAGTCACGGCTACCACGAACTGACGACACTTCTCGTGTCTTTGGCCGAACGAACGTGTCGCAAGATCATGTGTGTGCTTGAGGGAGGCTACGACGGGGAAGCGCTAGCGGCCAGTGTGGCAGCGGTGATGCATGCCCTGGCCGGGAGCCCTCCACCTCAAGATCCCCTCGGCCCGGCACCATTCCCCGAGCCGAACATCCAAGGGCGGATCGTCCGGACGCTTGAAGTTCACAATCTGTGAGCCGCCGCTTGGGACGACGGCGGTCGGGAGCCCCGCTTGCTTTCTGGAATCAATCTTGCACGGCTCAAGGATCCGAACGTGCCCGCGGGATGGTACTAGGGTCTCACCGCCACGTCGGTTACTGCATATGTATCACGAGCGATCGTACGCTTGTACTGCTGCGCGAGCGTGTCTACTTGCACATTCCCCCACTCTAGGGCATACTATTTGTTAAGGGAAGCGTATGGCCGAAATCGCGCTGCGCGACTACGTGAAATCCGTCGATCAGCTCATCGAGCGTGAAAAACTCGACGAGGCGATCGCCCACTGCCGTTACATCCTCGAGTCACACCCCAAACATCTCGACGTCTATCGCCTGCTGGGAAAAGCGTACCTCGAAGCCAAGAGGTACGGCGACTCGGCGGACATCTTCCAGCGTGTACTTTCCGCTGTGCCGGATGACTTCGTCGCCCACATCGGCATGGCGATCGTCAGAGAAGATGAAGGGAACCTGGACGCGGCCATCTGGCACATGGAGCGGGCTTTCGAAACCAACCCCGCCAACCCGGCAATCCAGCAGGAACTCAAGCGTCTGATCGGCCGGCGGGACGGACTTGAGCCACACAAGGTGCGACTGACACGGGGCGCCCTGGCGCGCATGTACGCGCACGGGGACCTCTATCCGCAGGCCATTGCCGAACTCCGATCCGCCCTGCAGGAGGACGCTGATCGGCCGGATCTGCAGGTCCTTCTGGCCGAGATGTACTGGCGCACGGATCAACGCGCCGAAGCTGCCGAAGTCTGCAACCAAGTGCTGCAGAAGCTGCCGTATTGCAGGGAAGCCAATCGGATCCTTGCGGCGATACTGCACGCGAGTGGCAAGGTCGACGAGGCAGCCGCTTATCATCGGCGATTGGCCGCCCTCGATCCTTATGCCGCGTACGTGGAGAATGTGACGGTCGATCCGGGGACGGTGGATGCCAACTCCTTGAGGCTGGAGCATCTCGAGTGGCAAGCCGGCCGGCCCTTGCCCGCGGCTCCCGCTCCCGCGTCCGATTGGGCCTCTACTCTTGGCCTGGGCGCCGAAGAAGAGAGCGCGGCCGAGCTTGCCAAGTCGGCGGGCACTCCCGCGTGGCTCGCGTCGGCAGGAGAGATGCCGACAACACAAGAGGAACAGCCGCGGTCGGAGCCGACTGCGGAGGCGATCCAACCCTTCGCCGCCTCTCAGCCACCGGCAGAAGAGATTCCCGAGTGGATGGCTGAAGTCGGATGGTCGCCTGCCACCGGAGAGGCGCAAGAAGGGCCAGTCTCCTTCTCAGATGAGGAACTGAGTTCGCTCGAGTCGGGAATTCCCATGGGATCACCATCTGAGGAAGCTGAAGAGGCCGAGTTGGCCCCGGCGGAGATCCCGGATTGGCTGCAGGACAAGGCCCCACCGGCAGAGGACCTTCTGAGCGAAGCCGAGACCCCTGAGCTATCCATGCCGTCTGGGGAAAGCCCTCCAGACTGGATGAGCGCGTTCGAGGAAGAGGCGCGTAGGGCTGCACCCGAGCCGAGTGGCGCATCGGAAGCCTCAGATCGGACGCCAACAGAGCCAGAGGGCTTCGGCGAGGGTGAGTTTGATGTGCAATTCGGCGCCGAACCGCAACCAGCCTCGGTCGGGGCCGAAGGAGACGAGGAAGCGCCCGCGATCCCGACATGGCTAGAGGAAGTCACACCAGGAGCGACCTCAACCATCGTCACATGGTTGGGGGACCGAGCGAAAGAAGGTGCGAAGGCGCCGGGCGAAGGCGAAATGCCTTCATGGATGAAACAGGCCGCTTCTCAGGAGTTCGAGAGCAGTGCTGCCGAGGCGGAACCGGAGGAACAAGCCGCCGAAGCGCCGGGGTGGCTAGAGGAAGTTGGAGAGACAAGCGACGCGCTGTTTGGTGATGAGACAGCCGACGAGGCCGGTGCGCCCGGTCCCTCGCCCACGCCCGCATGGTTGTTCGGGGTGGCCGAAGCTGCCGCGCAAGAACCCCCTCCCGACTTGGAGCAGGTGTCTGAGTATCTCCAGGAGGAGCAATCGGAGACACCGCCGGTGGAGCCATTCGAAGCGACCGCCGAAGCTCCCGCCCCGATGGAGCCGGCCGCGCCGGGTTGGTTGAAAGCGATCGCCTCCCCTGAACAGGAGGCTTCACAAGAGCCGTCATTCGAAGAGGCTATGGCCGACGAAGCCTCGACAGACTGGCTTCGAGGTTTGGCCACCGAAACCGGCGAGCCATCGCCGGAGCCTGCCGCCCCCGATTGGCTTGATGGCCTGGCTGAAGGTGCGCCTTCCGGAGATGTTGAGCCTGCAGCGGAAATGGACTGGCTGGAGGGGTTGGGCGAACCCGTGCAGGAAGCTCCCGCCTCGGCCAATGTTCCTGACTGGCTTGACGGGCTCGGCGCGGCCGGGGTAGCAGCCGAAGAAGAAGCTGAACCCTCCCCGACCTTTGAGGAACCGGTGCTGGCCGAACCAGAGGCGCCCGCCGTCTCATCTGCTGACCAGATTCCCGGCTGGCTTGAAGACTTCGGAACTCCCGCTGAAGAGGAAGTCGGAGAGATCGCGGTCGGATCCGAAGCCGTTTCCCCGGAAGAGCGCGTCGAGCCGGATTGGCTTGAAGAGGAGGTCACCACGGCCGCAGAGCCAGCCATGGAAGCTACCTTCCCGATGGATGCGGAGGAACCCGCACCGGGGGAGTTTCCGTCCGGTCCGGTCGACGATGACGAAGTCTTCCGTTGGTTGGAGGATCTTGCCTCCAAGCAAGGCGATGAGGCCCAAGTGCTCGAACCCACGGCAATCGGAACCGGAGGCCTGGGTGAATCCCAGGAGCCGGCAATTCGCTCCGACGTCGAATTCCCGGAGGAGCCAGGCGAGGGCCTCGAGTGGTTGGAGCGGCTCGCTTCCGAGCGCGGCTTGCCGGAGGAGGAAGAAGAGGAGGAAATCTCCTTCGAAGAAGAAGTCCCTTCAGCCGAGCCCGAGGCCGCGCCGGGATGGATGCTCGATACCGGGGCTGAGGCGGAGGCCGAAGCGGCAACTGGATTCGTCGAGCAGGCGGATGAAGACGAGGCTCTGAGTTGGCTGGAAGAGATGGCCCAAGGCGAGCCACTGGAGCCTCCGGAACCTCAGCCGGCAATGACACCCGACGACGAACTATCCGCGTCGGAGTGGCTTGTCACAATGGCCGCCGAAGAAGAAGAGCCTGCCGAAGCCGAGATGCCGACGGGGCTCCCCTCCGAAATGTCCGACGAAGAGGAAGGCCTGGAATGGCTCGAGGAGATGGCGGGCGAGACCGGTAGGGTGACCGAGCTCCCGGCGGACTCATTCCCGGCTGCGGACGAACTTGAATGGACCGAATTCGAACAACCGCAGGTCCCTCAGGACGGGGGCGTGAGCGAGTTCATGTTGAGTGAGCTCGAAGAGCAGTTCGAAGAGTCGGCACCTCTGCCTTCGCCGACACCCGAACCAACGCCTCCTTCGGCGATCGAAGAACCTGATGAAGAAGAGGTCCTGGAATGGCTGACAAGAATGTCAGCCGAGTCGAACCAGGCTCTGCAAGAATCGCAGGCCGAGCCTGAGCAGGCCCCCGAAGGTCTTGCCCAAGGCGAACAAGCCGGTGTCGTGCCTGAAATGCCCGAGGCCGCTGTTCAGCCGGAGCCAGAGGCCCCGGCTCCCGCGCCTGCCTCACCTGAGTGGCTCCGCATCCCAGCCGAAGACATCCCAGCTCCGAGTGCGGCGATGCCACCTACCGAATGGCCTCAGTTCGAAGCAGGCGAACAGGTCGCGGACGTCCTGCCTTCGGTGTCACCTGAGGAAGCTCCATCAGCGCCCGCTCCCGCGGCCGAGGTTCCACCCGCAGCACCAACTCCACCTCCGGCGCCTCCCGCGGCCGAGGTTGCACCAACACCGCCTGCTCCGCCACCGGCACCTCCCGCGGCCGAGGTTGCACCAACACCGCCTGCTCCGCCACTGACACCTCCCACGGCCGAGGTTCCACCAACACTGCCTGCTCCACCTCCGGCGCCTCCCGCGGCCGAGGTTCCACCCGCGCCGCCTGCTCCACCGCCGGCGACTCCCGTGGCCGAAGCTCCAGCCGCGCCGCCTGCTGCGCCGCCGGCGCCTCCCGCGGCTGAGATTCCAGCAACGCCGCCTGCTCCGCCACCGACTCCTCCCGCGGCCGAGGTTCCACCCGCGCCGCCTGCTCCACCGCCGGCGACTCCCG
>CAZGRL010000031.1:0-22924 GCA_964528155.1 uncultured Anaerolineaceae bacterium | reverse complement strand
CCTCCCGCGGCCGAGGTTCCACCCGCGCCGCCTGCTCCACCGCCGGCGACTCCCGCGGCCGAGGTTCCACCCGTGCCGCCTGCTCCGCCACCGGCGCCTCCCGCGGCTGAGGTTCCGCAGGCGCCACCGGCTCCGCCGTCCGCGCCACCCGCGGCCGAGGTCCCACCCGCGCCTGCAGCCCCGAAGCCCTCGAGGAAAGATCCGGGCCAGATTCTCGAATCGGCCAGGAACGCCCTGGCCGGCGGAGAGACGGGTGAAGCGGTCAAAGCCTATTCATCACTGATCAAGCGGCGCTCTGAGCTGCCGAGCATCATTGCAGACCTCAAGGCCGCCGTTGAGCTTGACCCAGACACAGCCGGACTGTGGCAAGTGCTTGGGGACGCGTACATGAAGAATGACCAGGTGAACAATGCGATCGAAGCCTATCGCCGAGGCATGGAGGTCGCCTAGCTTCGACCTCGATTGTTGACAACCCACTCGAACTCGGGCCAAACCCGAGTTCGCTTTTTATGGAGGCTGGATTGGAACGAACACTCGTACTGGTGAAGCCGGATGGCGTCCAACGTGGACTGATCGGAGAGGTGATCAGCCGGCTTGAGCGTCGCGGCCTGAGGCTGAGCGCGGCCAAGTTCGTGAGCGTGGATGAGGCAATGGCCGAACAGCACTACGCCGTTCACAAAGGCAAGGCGTTCTACGGCCCTCTCATCACCTACATCACCTCAGCTCCCGTCATGGCAATGGTCTGGGAAGGCCCGAACGCCATCCGGGCTGTCCGGCAGACCTTCGGGGCCACCAGCCCGTTGGAGGCCGATCCCGGTTCCCTGCGACACGACTTCGCCCTTGAAGTGGGAAGGAACCTCGTCCATGCATCCGATTCACCCGAGACATCCCAGGTTGAGGTCAGTCTCTGGTTCACACCAGAGGAACTGCTGAAATGGAATCGGGCGGTCGATCCGTGGATTTTCGAGGGCTAGCCTGGCCGCTACCGCACGTGAACCAGAACCTGTCCCTCTTTCCACAGGTCTTCGAGGCGGTAATAATCACGAAGCTCAGGGGAGAAAATGTGGAGGATCACATCCCCGTAGTCCAGCAGGATCCATCGGCTGGCGGCATCCCCTTCGACGCTGAGAGGGTTGAGCTTGAATCGTACTTTGGTCTGGCGCTGAACGTCCGCCGACAACGCCTTGAGCGTGCGCTCACTCCCCGCACTACATAGCACGAAGTAATCCGCGAAAGAGCACACACCGACGAGATTGAGAAGCAGGATGTCTTCTCCCTTCTTGTCTTCGAGGACATCCACGATCGCCCGAGCAAGCTTGAGTGGATCAACTGTCATGTGTTTCTCGTCGGCTTCGCTGCTTCTTGATGGCCTCCAGCATCCGCTCAACGGCCTCTTGGGCCGTCGGAGCGACAGGGATCTCTGAATCGCTCGAACCCCTGCGGTTCGCCTCCCAGGTACGCAATCCGACGAAGGGTCTGCCCGCTTTGAGCGTGTGACCGATCTCGGACAGAGTGCCGTGCCCGCCACCGATTGCGATGACGGCTTCCGCGGCCAGGATCACGACCGCGTTCCGCGCCTGTCCAAGACCGGTCGGCAATGCCAGGCTGAGATAAGGGTTCCCCTCGTCCGGATCTGTCCCGGGGAGGATCCCGACGGTCAATCCACCGGCTTTGTGCGCCCCTCGGCATGCCGCTTCCATGACGCCACCCCGGCCACCGCAGGCAAGCACGGCTCCCGCCTCGGCCAGCCGGCGCCCAACTTCCTCCGCGATTTCTTGTTCCTCGACGGAAGCCGAGGCCGCACCGATCACCGCGACGATGGGCTTTCGAAGAGAGCCTATCATCTTGAATTCAGCCTGGTCGATGCGAGCTGTCGGTAGACTGCGCCATCCGGCTTCAACTCGCTCCGAAAAAGGATGACCTCCTCGACCAAGACCTGTCCCAGAGACTCATCTCGCTCGGAGTTGATGGACCGCTCGAAAGCGCCCGCCACTTTCGCCTCTCCGCCTTGCCGGACCCTAGCCAGCGTCAGGTGAGGGGAGAAGCTCCGTCTCTCTGGAGAAAACCCGAGCCGACGACACATGTCCTCCACCCCCTGCTGGAGGCGCTTCAAGGCGCCTGTCTCTTCCTGGACACCCACCCAGAGTACGCGTGGTCGCCGAAGATTCGGGAAACAGCCGAGGCCACCGACATGGATAGAGAAGGCTTGATTGTCGCGGCCGATCCCTTCAAGATCGCGTTTCAACTCCGGGACCTGCTCGAGCCCGGTGTCGCCGAGGAACCGAAGGGTCAGATGGATCGCCTCGGGCCGAACCCATCGGATCGGGAGCCCGTCCATGGCGGCTTCCAGGCGATCGATCAACTCGCGAAGCTCACGCCGGATGTCTTGCGGGAGGTCGATGGCGATGAATGCTCTGACTGAGTCCAAGTGGGTCGTCCTGCAATCGTCAAGGTCCGATCGGACCACAGACTTCCGTCTTGCGCTGCGGGACCTCATGCCGACTCACCCGAGGCCGTGGATCCGAGAACCTCCACGTCCCCTCTGCCCGATGGCTTTTCGACCAGTTGGCAGGCGCGCATTTGATAAGTTTCCGCGCGGAGGGGCGTCCGGCGAAGATCTACCTCTGACTCAAAAACAAGCGGCAAGACGGTCCTAAGACCGCTTGCCCGGAGTGTCTCTTTGAGCGCTCAGACTCTGTCACTACGCCACTGGAGACCGTCGTCGGGCATTATACCATGGCCGGGTTAGGAGGCAGGAAATCAGCCACAGGAGTGATCCTTTGCGCTGGCGGTTCGCCTGCGACTCCCGTAGAATGAGATCACACGTGAACGCGAGTATCCTCGAAAGGAGCTACCGGAATGCTCGTCGGACAACGAATGTCTCAGCCGGTGATCACCATTCATCCGGACATGCCCATCCAGGATGCCCTCAATCTCATGCGCCAGGAACACATCCGACGTTTCCCTGTCGTCACCGAGGGCGGAGCCCTGGTAGGAATCGTGTCCGAGCGCGACCTGCTTCACGCATCGCCATCGGACGCCACAAGCCTGAGTGTATGGGAGCTCAACTATCTGATCAGCAAGATCAAGGTGGACTCTGTCATGAGTTCCGACGTGGTGAGCGTGACCGAAGACACACCTGTCGAAGAAGCCGCCCGCATCATGGCCGACAACAAGATCGGCGGCCTCCCCGTCGTCCGGGACTCCAAGGTCGTCGGGATTATCACCGAGACCGATCTGTTCAAGCTCTTCCTCGAGCTCCTGGGAGCTCGAGAGCCGGGCACACGCCTCACCGCCCTCGTCCCCAACGTCCCCGGCGAGCTGGCCAAGCTGACGTCCGCCGTTCGGGACGCCGGTGGCAACATCATTTCCCTGGTCACGTTTCTTGGGGACACCACCGAGAACCGCATGGTGACCTTCAAGGTGGGTCATCTCGACGGCCCGACCCTGCGAAACATCGTGGAACCGGTCGTCGAGAAGGTCCTCGACGTCCGATGATCCGGTAATAGAAGACCCGCGGAAAACAATCGCGCGAGTGCCCCATGGAACATCAATCCACGGCGCACTCGTCGGTTTGCTTTTTCGACAAGTAACTCGGGCCCCCAATCATGATCGGCTTGGGCCCCACCATTGCGGCGACATCCGCCCCCCGCGTGATCGGCTTTCCACCTTGGTCGGCTGTCTCCGGATCAGGTACAATGTCCCCAGATGGACAGCGCGCTCACCCGTCGCGATTTTCTGCGCCTGACGGCTCTCACCTCACTCGTCGCAGCCTTCCGGCCACCGCCCCCTCCAGATGCATCCCAGCCCGCCGGGCTTGGCCGCGTAACCACCTCTTGGATTGGCGTCTACACGGAGCCATCCTTCAGGGCGCGGCGGCTGAGGAAGCTCACCAGGGATCAGCTCGTCACGCTAGACAAGCGCCTCACCGCCGACGATGGCCCCAGCCACAACCCGGTCTGGTACGAGACCGCCGACGGCTACACGCACTCCGGCTATCTTCAACTCGTTCAATGGAATCCACAACAACCGATCCTCACCCTCCCGTCCGAGAGCACGCTCTTCGAGGTCTCCGTCCCCTTCACTCGTAGCTACCGGCATCCAGACCCTGCGTCCGATCCTTTGTACCGCCTGTACTACCAATCGACCGCATGGGTTGAAGCCTGTGTTCTGGGTGCGGATGGTCGGGCGTGGTACCGATTGGTCGACGATTTGCTGAAAGTGCGCTACCACGTCCGAGCAGAGCACATGCGTCGGATCGACCCTGCCGAGATCGAGCCTATCTCGCCTGAGATACCCCTGGCATTGAAACGGATAGAAGTCTCTCTCGCACACCAGGAGTTGAGGGCGTCTGAGCAGGGGCGGCTCGTGCTCAGAACGAGCATCTCCAGCGGCATTCCCCGCGATGACCCCGGCGACAGCGGAGTCCCTACCGCCACACCGCGCGGGAGTTTTTACATCGACAAGAAGATGCCCCTCCGGCACATGGGCGATGGTCATGTCACTGGCGACCTGGAAGCCTACGAGCTGCCGGGTGTCCCCTGGGTGTCCTTCTTCCACTACACCGGCGTCGCCTTCCACGGGACATACTGGCACAACGATTTCGGCCGTCCCAAGAGCCACGGCTGCGTCAACATGCGCACCGAGGAAGCCAAGTGGCTCTACCGGTGGACGTTGCCCGAGTCAGCCCCCGCCGAACGCCTGCGTATCGGTCGCGGCACAACTGTCGTCGTCACCTGATTGCATCTTGTGGAATGATCGAGGGGTTGGAGGGGGATCTTGGCGGGTCAGGTGCCGGGGGCGCTGATCAAGGCCTATCCTTCCGGCCGCGAACGCGATCGAGCAGATCCGGGAGCTTGTCCGTTTCACTGTAGCCGGAGGCGCCGCGGCTGATCGCTGCCTGGCCTTCGGCATCGCTCATGGCATCCGCCAGGACAAAGATCTCGAAATCGCTCGGGACCTGACGCAAACCGCGCACCAGCCAGTAGTCCCTCTCCTGAGCCAGCTTTGCATTCAGCAGGATCAACCCGGGCTTCACGTGCTCGGCCACGGCCAGGGCTTCTTCCGGCCCGGTCGCCTCCGTCACCCTGTAGCCGTATGCCTGGATCATGAGGATCATCATCTCGCGGGCGGCGTCGTCCGGCTCGACTACGAGCACGCGCGACGAGGGGCTTGGCAGTGAATTGAGCACCGCGTGAATCGCCGACACCAGCGCGCCGGTCCCCGCCGGGCGGACCATGAAGTTCACTGCCTCCATGCGCTTCCCGCCGATGTGCGGGTCGTCGACTGAAGTCAGGAAGAGCACAGGGATGTTGTGGGTGCGTCGATCCTGTTTAAGCACCATCGCCACGTCGAAGGCGTTCGGGGACCGAGCCAACAGATCGAGCAGGATGAGATCTGGATGCTCCGCTCTCGAGAGCGCTAGGACGTCCGCCCCGCCGGAGGCCAGGATCACCCGATAGCCGGCGTCGACCAGATCGCGCGCCAGCGTGGACCGAAGGTCGTCCCCCTCTACAAGTAGCAGTAGCGTCTGGGTGTCGCCGGCGCGCTCCGGAAGATGCTCATCGACGACCCGCCGCAAGGGAGTCATGTCGGGGATGGCAGACCGGGCCGCCATCAAGGGGATCGCCATCCCGAAAGCGAGCCGGTCCCGGGGCGAAGTCTCGACCCACAGCGCCCCGCCAAGGGCCTCGATAACCTGCCTGCATTCGGACAACGCCAGCGCTCGATCTTGAGCCGCAGGGGTGTCGGCCCGCCGATCGAGGCCGAGCAATGCGTCCGGAATCGGGGCCTCGCTCCCGGAGGGCGCCCGGAATGAGACGTTGACCAGCGCCCACGGCCCGCCTTCAGCCAGACGCTCCAGCCCCTCGGTCCAAAGCCCCACGGCGGTCGGGGCCTCACCCGCTGCCAAGAGCTCGGCGCGGACGTTGACCTCCCCCTGGTCGATCAGATGGGCGGCAATCGATGTCAGACGCGCCAGGACGCCGGCCAGCTCCTGCTCATCTCCGGCGACGGCCGGAAGATGCGCAGGATACTCGGCAACAACCGTTACCTGTCTACCTTCGACCTCTCCGGCAACGTCTTCGATGACTTTCTCGATCGCATTCGGGAGATCTACACCCGTGCGAGTCGTCCCCGGCAAGGATCCCTCCCGTCCTGGCAGCGTGTTGGCCCGCTGCCCGCAGCCGGAACCATACCCCAACTCTAGCTGAACTTGTAAGGCCGCGACCTTGCCATCGGCTTACAGTTCGCCCCGCACGCCTGGCGTGCCCTAGAACTGGACCACGCCAGCCCGGCCTGCCACCCATCCGCCCAAAGCGAACCTCGCATCAACACACCCGCTTGGTCCGTCTCCGCATGGGATGTACAATCCCAGCTGTGGAAGCCCGAGTGAGCGTGGCCAAGGTCAGCAAATACGCCTCATTGGAAAGCGGCGACTCGCTTGAGATGATCGAGCGGCCGACCGGAGGCCTCTCATTTGTCCTTGTCGACGGTCAGAGGTCGGGCAAGGCGGCCAAGGCCATTTCGAACGTCGTCGCCCGCAAGGCCATCAGCCTGCTGGCGGAGGGCGTCCGAGATGGTGCTGCCGCTCGAGCGGCCTCGGACTATCTTGTCACCTACCGGGGTGGCAAAGTGCTGGCCACCCTGAACATCCTGTCCATAGACGTCCAGAGCCAGAGCATGGTGATCACCCGCGATAACCCTGCCCCCGTATTGCTCGTGTCGCACGGGAAGGTTCAGGCGATCGATGACCCAGTCGAACCCGTCGGCTCACGCCGCGGCATGCGCCCTTCGATTCGCGAGATTCCTCTTGAACCCGGACTTGCGGTCGTCATGTTCACCGACGGTCTCAGCAATGCCGGCGATCGGACCGGCCAGCGGCTGGATGTCATGGCATCCGTCGAAGAACTTGTCCGCTCAGGTGAGCCCGATCCGGCTGCCTGGGCGGATCGATTGCTTGGCCTGGCGCTTGAACTCGACCAGGGCCGCCCGTCGGATGACATCAGCATCGTCGTCGCAGCGATATGCGAGCGAACCACGGATGAGACACGCCGGCTAACGGTGCACATGCCGTTGTGAGCGGGCGTCCTCGCCTGCAAGATCGGGAACGTCCGATGGGAGAACTCCCGCGCGGCCCCCTGGTTGCAATTGTCGGTCCATGCGCTTCAGGGAAGTCCACCCTGGGAGAGGCGCTGAAGGCGCGCGGCCTACGCGTGCGCGAGGTGGCTCAGGAGCACTCCTACGTTCCGGCGATGTGGCAACAAATTACAAAGCCCGACTTTCTGATCTTCCTCGACGCGTCGTTCGAGGTCAGCACGGCGAGGAAAGCGCTGAATTGGTCTGAGAGCGAATATGCGGAGGAGCAACGGCGGCTCGCACATGCCCGCCAATTCTGTGACCTCTATCTCCATACGGATCGGATGAGCCCGGAGGCTGTGCTGCAAGCGACAGTGAAAGCCCTCGGCCTTGAAGACCAATCTGCACAAGGGGTATAATCCGGTGATCGTGCCAGCCCTGCTGAGATAGGAATCCTGTGGGGGCTGGTTTTTGTTGGGAAGTGGAGGCGGCCCATCGTATGAGAACCAACTACCGAAGCTGGTTGATCCCAATTGTAATCCTGATCGTGGCTGTCGTGTGGATCGTCTCGCCCAGCAATCCCGGGATCAGCATCGGCTCCTTTCAACACAGCATTCGCATCGTCCGCGGGTTGGATCTCCAGGGCGGCCTTCGTGTACTACTTGAGGCCGATGTCCCCGCCTCCCAAGAGGTGACCAGCGATCAACTCGGCACAGCCCGCTCAATCATCGAAAACCGGGTCAACGGCCTTGGGGTGACGGAGCCGCTTATCCAGGTCGCCGGCAGCCGCCGGATCCTGGTCGAGCTTCCAGGCATTGGGGATCCCGAGCAGGCGATCAGCGCCATCAGGGAGACCGGCTTGCTCGAGTTCGTGGACCCGGGGACAACGAACCAGTCGGAGGTGATCGCCCTCGAGGGTCAGGTGATCCAGACTGACTTCGGGGCGTCCGGAGGCTCCGCACCGACCGCCGCCCCGGAGGCCTCGACGACACCCGGGACGCCTCAGCCGACCGCTGAATCGACACAGGCCGCGGTGACCGCCACCGCACAGGCAGGCGCTGCGTCGATCCCACCCAAGATTTATCACACGGTTATGACGGGCGCGGTGCTCAAGACAGCAGGCGTAAACACCGACCAGAGCGGCAAACCCTACGTCGCATTCGAGCTCACTGCGGACGGCAGCAAGCTCTTCGGTGACTACACTTCGAGCCACGTCGGGGATTATCTGATGATCGTGCTTGACAAGAAGGTGATCTCGGCGCCCCGCATCCAACAGGCTATCACAACGGGCTCCGGGAGCATCACCGGAAGCTTCACCATTGACGAAGCCAATGCCCTGGCGATCCAGCTGCGCTACGGCGCGCTGCCGATCCCCCTCAAGGTCGTCGAAAGCCAGACGGTCGGCCCGACTCTGGGTCAGGACTCCCTGCGAAAAAGCACCGTCGCCGGGATTGTCGGGCTAGCGGTCGTGATCCTTTTCATGGCGCTCTACTACCGCCTCCCCGGGATCGTGGCAGACCTGGCGCTCATCGTCTATGCGTTGACGACCTTCGCTCTGTTCAAGCTCATCCCGGTCACGCTGACCTTGCCAGGCATCGCCGGGTTCGTGTTGTCGATCGGTGTCGCCGTCGACGCCAACATCCTGATCTTTGAACGGATGAAGGAGGAGCTGCGCGGCGGGAGGACTCTTGCTCAAGGGATCGACCTCGGGTGGTCACGCGCCTGGCCGTCCATCCGTGACTCAAACCTGTCGACCCTGATCACGTGCCTGATCCTGTACTGGTTCGGCAGCACATTCGGCGCGAGCATCGTCAAGGGTTTCGCCCTGACCCTCGCTATCGGCGTCTTGGTCAGCCTGTTCACCGCCATCACCGTCACCCGGACGTTCTTGCACGTGATCCTGGATGGACTGGGTGTGGGAAAGCACGCTCGCTGGTTCGGGGTCTAGGAGTCCAACCATGGATATCGTAGGAAAGCGCTACTGGTTCTTCGGATTGTCCGGCCTTGTGATCATACCCGGCTTGATCGCCCTGCTTCTGTGGGGGTTGCCACTCTCGATCGATTTCACCGGCGGCAGCCTGCTCGAAGTGAGCTTCAACCCCGCGCAGCGCCCCGAGCCGGCGCAGGTTGTAGCGCTCTATGAGTCGATGGGAATCGGCGATGCCCAGGTTCAGACCGCCGGAGATACGGATATCGTCGTGCGCAGCAAGCCGATCGACGAAAAGATGGAAGCCCAGGTCGTCAGCGAGATGGAGAGCCGCTTCGGCGGTCCGGTCACAGTGGTCAGCTTTGAGCTCGTCGGGCCTTCGGTCGGCGCCGAAGTTGCCGACCGGGCGGCGATGGCTGTCGGCCTGGCAACGGTCGGCATTCTCGGATACATCACCTATGCCTTTCGTGGCATTTCGCATGCGCCTCGCTACGGCGTGGCCGCGATCCTGGCGATGCTGCACGACGTCGCCGTCGTGATCGGCGTCGAAGCCTTCCTTGGCCACTTCCTTGGTTGGGAGGTCGATTCGCTATTCCTGACCGCGCTATTGACTGTGATCGGATTCTCCGTCCACGATTCGATCGTCGTCTTCGATCGAATTCGCGAGAATCAGTCCCTCTACCGTCGGTTGGACTACGAGACTCTGGTCAATCACTCAATCGTTCAGACGTTGGACCGCTCGGTCAACACTCAGCTGACCGTGATGCTCACGCTCCTGGCACTGCTGCTATTCGGGGGCGTGACGACGCGGCACTTTGTCACAGTCCTTCTGGTCGGCGTGTTCAGCGGTACATACTCCTCGATTTTCAATGCCTCCCCGCTGCTGGTTGTTTGGGAGAACCGAGAGTGGCGTAATTGGTTCCGCCGACGACAGCCGGCATCGGCTTGATCCGGATCGCCTCTACCAACGCGGGGCAGCCCCCGGGGGGAAGCCCCTGACGCTATCCGTATCCAATCCACCGCAACTCCAGCAACTTCAGGGGTTGCGGTTGGCTGTTCCCAAAATACGTGAAGTCTGCTGGTGCGAGGCGGGATCAGGGATCGTCCGCAGTCGGGGCGGGCGCGGTCGGGGCTTCTGTGATCGAGGGCTGTTACGGCGTGCTTGAGGGGCCGCCGTCCGCCCCATCCACTCCGGGAACCCCCTGTGACTCGGGCCCCGCTGTCGCGGTCGAGGTGGCTGAACCGCCGACACCCGTCGATGGGGGCTGTGAGGAATCGCATGCCTCCGTCGAGGGCGCGCAGGTCTGGGTCGCCGTTGCGTCGAGGATCGACTGCGAGCCCTTGACCGGTTCAGGCGTACCGAGCGCGATGCCGGTGCTGACTGGGGCGAATGCTTCGGGGGTCCAGGGACGGTAGTCCGCCTGCAGCCGAGACTGGATGTCACCGGTGATCCCAGTGGCGTACACCAGCCGGGCGACCTGGGCGCAGATCAAGAGAGTGCCGATCGAGAAGCTGGCGATCATAATGATCAGAACCACGCCCGGTGGCTGATTACGCCGGGAATGCTTTCGGCCGGCATCACGCTTTTGTTTCGTCATGAGCTTTCTGGTTCTCCCACTCCGGCGTTGAGCACACAGCCGCTTGCGGCGTCAGCGCTCTCACAAATGAGGGTTCAGACTGCGCCCGCAATCGCGGGTCGCTGGCTCTCTCCGGGCGTGAGACTCGGGCGGTTAATGCCAACAACCATGGGCGACCGCCTTCCCACGACCAACTCCCCTTTCTCTTGATCCTAACGACAGGCCCTCAGGTCCCTTGGTTTGGCGCCGGCGAAGCCCTCAGGCCGGCCCAGACCGTGTTGCCTCCATCGCGCTTGGCGTGGTAGAGCGCCTGGTCCACCTCTTGGAGTATGTCATCCGATTTGCGGTGGACGACTGTCCACTCTGCTACGCCCAGACTGGCCGACACAGAGGTGCCCATGAGGGCCATCTGATTGATTCTTTTTGCGATTCTTCCGGCGACCGCGCTCGCCTCGGCCAGGTCCGCCTCTGGAAGCAGAACCAGGAACTCATCTCCGCCGTAGCGAGTCGGCATGTCAACTTTGCGCACCTGATCCCGGATGGCCTGAGCGACCATCTGGAGCACCTTGTCACCAGCAGGATGTCCGTGTGTGTCGTTGAAATGCTTCAAGTTGTCAAGATCGATCATGATCAAAGATAGCGGCCGATTGTAGCGCAAGGCCCGCTCGACCTCGACATCGAGCGCTTCCTTCAACTTGTGGCGGTTGTACAAACCCGTCAGCGGATCTGTCACCGCCAACCGCTGGACCTCGTTGAAAAGTCGTTTGTTCTCGGCAATCAACCGCCGGAGCTCCAGCGCTCTCCCGAGAGCGACGTCGAATGCTGCCAGCGAATCGAGCGGCTTGGTCAGGTAGTCGTACGCTCCGGCGCGGAGAGCCTCGATCGCCGTTTCGACGGTCGCGTTCCCGGTGAGAATAATGGCCTGCAGATCAGGGTCGGACCTGCGGGCGGCCTGGACGACTTCAAGGCCGGTCGCGCCCGGCATGTACAGATCCGTCACGACCGCGTCGAAATGTTGATTGGATATGGCCTCGATCGCCTTGGTACCATCTTCGGCCTGCACGACCGAAAGCCCCATGCGTTCGGCCCGGCGGGCAAGCATGGCGCAGAACGCCGGATCATCGTCGGCGATCAAGACCAACCCGTTCCCGGTCCCTGTCCGGGGCCTGAACCTTAGATCGTCGTGGGGTCTGGTAGCGGCGTCACTCATGTGTACTTGCAGGTCCAACCCTCTCTGGCGGAACTTGAACCGCTAGAACTCCTTGCATCAACTAGGATACACGATGGCCCAGACGGCGTACCTTTCATTCACCATACACAGCCCAGCCCGCCTAGACCGCCCTACAGGCACAGCCGGAAGCTTCTACATGCCGTCAGAATTCACCCACTGACACGATGCCGACTCCGGCATATACGGGGTCTCCCCCATAAGAATGGCCAGATGTACGGCGGGCTAGACAGGCCTCGACTGCGCCAGTGTCGCGCGGGGGATCGAGCACATTCCATTCACCTTTCGAGACGGTACCCGAATCCGTGGACGTTGACGAGCAGTCGCGGGTTGGCAGGGTCAGTCTCCAGCTTGCGACGCAACAGCCAGATGTACCGACGCAGAGCGCTTCCTCCGCGCTTGCTGTCACTCCCCCAGATCTCTGCCACCAATTCATCTTGCGACACGGCTTCGCCGGCGTGCGTGGCCAGATATGCCAGCAGCCTGAACTCGGTTCGTGTGAGAGGGACTCTCTCCCCCCCAAGCATCACCTCACGCTTCTTGAGGTCCACGCTGAGATCGCCAGACTGGACCCGGCTGACCTCTCCTTCAAGACGTGATGCGCTCCTGGCGAGTACGGCTCGCACCCTGGCGGTCAGCTCGGCCAGACTGAACGGTTTCGTCACATAGTCATCGACCCCAAGACGGAAGCCGCGCAGTTTGTCCGCCTCGGTATCTTTGGCGGTGAGCAAGATGACCGGCGTCTTCGCCATTTCGCGGATCCTGGCGCAGACCTCCCATCCGTCCATGCCGGGCATCATCAGGTCGAGGACCACCAGGTCCGGCCGTTCTTCAAAGAATAGCTTCAAAGCCGTCTGGCCCCGGTCGGCCTTTACCACCCGGAAGCCTTCATGCTCGAGGAACTCCGCCAGGAATCGGAGCAGAGTCGGATCATCGTCAACGGCGAGGATCGTCGTGTTCAGGCGTATTCTCCAACATCGGTTGCAGACAGGATGTCGCCGAGGACCATTCTACTCCAGCTTGACCAGGAATCGAATCGATCACGCGGCCCGCTTGTATCCGTCGCTATGTCGCACGCCACGGAGCAAACCCAAGTCCACCTGTTTTCCCCCGGCAAGTGCAACAAGATCTCCGATGCACCCCGCGCTGTCCCGTGCCCCGGGTCATTCAGGAGACGCCTTGAGATTCGTCGAATGGAATGTCAGGTCTCGCTTCTTCCGGCGGGCGGAACCGGGGTAGGCGGAGCACAACTCTGGCTCCACCTTCCGGTGCTTCGTCGATGCGGACATCTCCCCCCATCGTGTCGACGAAGCGTTTGACCAGGTGCAGGCCAAGGCCATGACCGTAGACATCGCGCGAGTCACTTGAATCGAGCCGATGGAACATCTCGAACACGCGCTCGCGTTCGGCTTCAGGGACTCCCGGGCCGTGATCCGTGACATAGACAGCGACATACTCGTTTTCATCCTCGGCACTCACAACAACAGGTTGCCCGGGCGCGTACTTCAAAGCGTTGTCGATCAGATGAAAGAGAATGCTGCCGACCGCCCGTCGGTCGGCCTCGACCGCGGGCAATCCTGTCGGGAATTGCATCCTGACCATCCCTCGGGCTGAGCGACTGAAGGATCTGTCAACCACGCCGGAAGCAACCTCGGGCAAGTCCAGCTCGTAGCGATGCAGCGGGAAACGCCCCGCCTCCAGAGAAGACAGGTCGAGTATGGTCTCCACGAATTCCGTAAGCCGAATGGTCTCCGCCTGGACAAGCTCCATCGATTCACGAGCGCCGCGTTTCATCTTTGGATAGCTTGCCAGGATGAGTTCGACGCCCGTCTGGATGTTCGTCAGCGGGGTGCGCAACTCGTGCGAGACCAGGGCGACGAACTCTGTCTTCAGCCGATCAAGTTCCTTCAGATCCTGATTGAGGCGATTAAGGTCACTCACCATTTCCTGCAACTGTCCCGTGCGGACTTCGACTTTGCGCTCGAGTTCGCGGTTGAGAGACTGCAGCTCTGATCGGGCCGCAGCGACTTCACTCAAAGCCTGGCGCAGGTCCTCTTCCCGTTGCTTGATCCGGGTCAGATCGTGCGCTGTCGCCGCCAAGAGAGGCCTCGAGCGGCGTTCATCATAGACAGGTCGGAGGGACAGGAACACAGGCAACGTCGAAGTGTCGGACCGGCGGAAGCTGGCCTCCCCGGACCAGCCCCTCTTGTTCGCCTCCTCGAGAATCTCCTCCAGAGGCCGGCCAGGCACAAGGAAATCGGAGATGGCCAGTTCTCCTTCGAAGCGAGGGTCCGATCCAAGGCTCTCCATCAGGGCCGGATTGTGCAGGATGAGCCGCCCGTCGGATCGGGCGACGAAGGCCATGTCGGCAGAGGAGTTCACCAGGACCGCGTATTGGCGCAGCTCGACCTGTCCGGCGATCACGCCTTGACGGGCAACCAGCAGCAAGCTCAGCAGAAGGGCGGACGTGATGCCAACCGCGTCCAGCCTTCCGCTCAAGTGCCAATCCAGCGCAACCGACCCTACGACGAGATACGAGAACACCATCGGCAGGTACGTCTCCGCCCGATTGCGCAGATTACCTTCCGCCCCCGAGGCAGGTCCGGAGGGTCTCTCCGCCGCGGTTCCGAGGGCCAGGACGGCGAGCAACATGGTGAACCCGGCAAGCATGCGACCACCGGCCGAGGGCGTGACACTTCGTGAGAGATCAAGCAACCAGGTATAGCCGGAGCCCAATTCGACGCCGGCCAGGAGAAGGAAGGAGAGCCCCAGCAAGGAGAACGACAGTCTTTCACTTGAGCCGGGCGACATGAGAACCAGGCGCACAGCAAGAAGCGCCAACATCAGATGGATGATCGGGGAGACGCTCGCCCAGAAGGTCTGGATCGGTCCTGCCAGCCCAAGATCGATCACGGACCGAATGACGACCAGCCAGGCCAGGGCGAGCACGGCCAGGCACAGCATGGCGACTTCGAGGCTTTCGCGGATGCGGCTGAAGCGTTCCGTCGGCAGGACCGGATACAGGCCCAGGGCGGGGATAGCTGCCAGGAAGCCAGCCAGACGGATCAAGTCGGCCAGTGACGGTTGGGCGGGCAGTCCGCCGGTGGAGATGAATGCCATCGCCAGGACGGCATCGGCGCCTACCCACAAAGTGAGAGCGATCGTCAAGAGTTGAAATGCACGCCGAAGCCCGGGGTCCGTCGCCCGCCGACTGAGGAGGAGCGACGCCGCAGCAGCGCACCCCCGAGTGAAGACCGCCCCAATCAGCCCGAAGGCTCGCAGCCCGACGGCATCCGGGGACAGCCGGCTCAGCCCGGCATAGACGAGAAGAACAAGAGCGCATGTTGTCGCCCATGTGATCGGCGAGCGACCCCAGCGCAGGAATTGAATCCGCATCCTTCAGATTGTAGGTCGGCCACACGCGGCGGACAAGTCGGAAAAGACCAGCGGCCCCGCAGTTGCGGGGCCGCTTAGGACACTTATCGACAAGGTTTATCCATCGCCAAACTTCACTGTGGGCGTCGGGGGAGGTGGCGAATACACAGTCGCCGTCTTCGTGAATGTCTTTGTCGGCGAAGGCCCTATCGTCTTGGTCTTGGTCGGCGTGGGCGTATTGGTAGGCGGCTTGGTGTTGGTTTTGGTCGGCGACGGCCCCCACGTCGGAGTACGAGTGGGTGTGCGCGACCGCGTTGGCGTTCGCGACGCCGTTCGTGTCGGCGACGGACCGTAGGTCGGTGTATACGTCGGTGTGCGCGTCCGCGTCGGTGTGCTGGTCGGCGCCTCGAGGATATGGTAAGGGTCGGAGACCGGGCAAGTTATCGGCCAGTCATCGAACCCAAAAGTCAGCTGGACATCGAAGTCGCCGAAGATTGCCGGGATGGACGAACCAAGTCTCCAGTCGACGTACCATTCCTCGCTGCCATTGGCGCCGAGCGTCTCATGGCTTCCTTGAGAAGTCGGCGAATTGTAGCTATCCCCGTCCCAATATCGGTCGCCGTAGTCGGTGCCTCCCCAACTGAGCCAGTCCACCCTATTGGAGGAGTCAGCCGCGTCCAATTGCGGCCAATCGATACGTGCCAATGTCAGGTACGCGTCCATGGGGTTCTCATTCTTCACGCTCACTCCGATCCTGTCATAGCGTTCCTGCCAAATCCCAGTCATGGAGATCTTGTCGCAGTCCGGAGTCGGCGTCGGGCTGGCTGTATCGGTCGCGGTCGGCGTATCCGACGGGGTCGCCGTCGGTGTGTCCGTGTAGATGGGCGCCGTCGCCTCATAGGCGCCGGAGCCGACGTAGCGCACCGTGCGGAAGGTCTCAACGATCCCATCGCGCCGGCTGGTCAGGTGCATCTGCGGCCAGATTTCAGACAAGAAAGGCGTGATCAACGGATGGTTGAAGTCCACTGTCACTGCCACCTGCTGACCTTCCTCTCCCGGATTGTTCCCGCCCGGCACATTGCATTGCGCGGTCCAATCGGTCGACCAGTTGTTCTGGTCCGACGCGGTATATCTCCCCGGCAGGTAGGGCTGTGCACAGATGGTCACCTTGAACATGCCGTTCTTATCCCAATCTGCCGGCGTCATGGCCGGATTCCGCAGGATGCCGGCCGCGCCGGAATAAGCCACATCATTGATCGAGAGAATGCGCGCCTCGGGGATGTCTGCCTCGTCGTTGCAGGTCCCTTTGATGGGATCCGCTCCGTTCGCGCAATGGGCCCCGTCGTACTCGCTGGTCACCGCATAGCGGATGGCGAATCGAGCCGCGTTCTCCACCGAAAGCCATGCAGCCAGCACCCGCGCAAGCTCGATGATCACAAAGATCAGCAGCAGCATAACCGGGAGGATCAGGGCGAATTCCACAATGCCCTGCCCGATTCTTCGCTTGCCGCTGTCCTGTCTCATGCGTGGTTCGTGTTCTTCCGCCATTGGGTCTCTCTCCTCACACTAATGCGTGAGCCGGGTGAAGATGCGTTTTGCGATGTCGTTAAACACCGTGTCGAGGTCGGTCGCGTGTTCTCGGAAGTAGTAGTTGCCACAGTCGGTGCCTGGCGCAGAGCCTGCGCACAAATCGGTGTCGGGGTTTCCGTCGTCGCCTACCGCGGCGACGTATCGCAAGAGACGCTCCCCCAGATCGGGCTCACAGGTGTGATCGAGGTCGGAGCCGTTGTAGTACTCAAGGTCGCAGCTCGCTGACAACAATGTCGGCCCCATTCCGATCGTGAACACCAGCGCCTCAAAACCGTCGTCGACGCCGGGCCCTCCGTAACCCTGATCCCCGTCCCACGTCTTGCAGTGGGTGGAACGAAGCGGGTTGGAGTTCTGGTAGCACCCCAGTAGATCGGCCGCGTCTTTGGCGGCGTCCTCGACGTCGTACCAGAAGTCGGTCCAGTCGTGCCGGGTCTCCGACCGCCCATCACGGCAGTATGGGCCATTATGGTTGAACTCGGCACTGTGCCTGAGCCACGTCGGCTGTTCATTATCCGGGACGGTTTCTCTCATATTCGGACACAACCAGAGCGGGGAGATCGGATTCGGATCCTTCGGGAAACTGGGGCGTGGATCTCGAGTGTCCTCCGCCTGATTAGCGGCACCGTCGGAGAGCACGACTACCACCCACAAGGCCTCCTGCCTCCCGCCGGCAGGCGCCGGCAAGGCGAGCCTGTCGCCGGCAGTAATCAGGCCGCTGGCGAGATTGGTGGTCACACAGCCCCCTGGATCAACCGGACTTCCACACATCGTGCCTTCAATGAGCTCGATGGAATCAAGGGCAGATTCCAGGTCGGACTCGCTTGTGGTCAGCTCCTGGACGACATCCGCATCTGCGTCGAATGTCACGATGGCCACCCGGTCATACGGATAGTACATCTTCCCGATGAACGTTCTGGCAGCTGTACGAACGTCTTCGAAAGGATGGCACGTGTGCGTGGCATTGCAGGCAGGCCAGTCTGGATCCGAATCCCCCATCGACTCAGATGTGTCCAATACCAACACCAAGTCGACCGAGGCCGCCTCCGACCAGGCTTCGGCCTTGATCGTGACGGTATTAATGCCGATCACCGGCAGGAACGCCAGTTCGACGGGAAGCTCCGCCTTCACCCGGACGATCTTGCGATCGTAGTCCCACTGGTTGGCCTCCTTACACAGGCTATTATCATTGTAGATGGACCAGTCAGGGTCATAGGCAGGCAGATCACAGACCCCGATCTGGATCGTTGGTGAGTCAGGGTCGATGTCGTTGAGGGCGAGGTACTCCTTGGCGGTCGCCAACAACTCAGCGGAGCTCACGTCCGCCCTGTACTGCGTGCTGGCGGCAAGAGCCGCGGCGTCGACGGCCCTGCGCAAGTGACCGATATTGGCAAACAGAATGCCGGCGTCGACCGCCAGCCCCACAAAGGCCGCAAGTCCGATAAACGCCATGGCGATCAAGATCAGGACCTGACCCCGCTGTGACTTGATCATCTTGTTCCTCATGGGGCAGCTCGCACATTCGGCATGATGGAGTACGCGTGCAACAGCACCGGATCGGGCACGAACGCCGTTATCCAGGGCAGTCCGAGCTTCATGTGATAGTTGAAGTACAGTTCGACGAGAATGAACCCCTGACCCGGAGCGGTCGCGTTGATCTTGGAAGCCACTTCGGCATCCGAAATGGAAGACTGCTGATTGCAGTACAGCCTCCAGCCAAACTCGGCACCCTGATCACATCGCCCGTCGTTGTACAATGGCGGGTAGCGGGTGACGGCGCCTCCGGAAACCCTGAAGATCGAAATCACCATATCGTCCCCGTTCGCCTCGGATATGTTGATCTCCCTGTTGCCCGATAGCACACCCGCCAGGGCATCCAGCGACCGCTGATAGAAGCCGAACGGTTCAAAGATCGGCTCCCCGCAATCCGTGTCCGACCCGGCCTTCACCGGACTGGGGTGAAACGCCCCACGGCAATCGTGGACGGGGTCGTCATCGGCTGCGACCCGAGCGACATCGCGAGCGGCGTCGATAAGGTCCAGGTAGTTGTTCAACAGGAAGCCGAACTCGACCAACCCCGAGAGCAGCAGCATGATCACCGGCAACATGATCGTGAACTCGACCAGGCTCTGCCCCCGGCGCTTCTTGGGACGGCTCTCGATATTCTGATCTTGCTCAGCCACCGAAGGATCCATGTCCTTCTCCACTCTAGCGATGTAGCACAAGCGGTGGAGCCTTTCCGCTCCCCGATGTGCACCCATTATAGGGTGGCGCCCGATCGGCTTGGGGTAGTACTCAGGGGCCGGTCGGGGGACTTGTCGCCGCTGGGTAACGCCGCTGTAACAGAATCCGAACACAGGGGCTTTGAGCGCCCGGAGGCACGCCCGATGTCAAGATAGCTCCGGCCCAAGCCACCGGGTTACAGCGTATGCCCTTGCCCACCCTTGTCATTCCGGGGAATCGCCCTGGCGCCACCCCTAAGCCCCTCAACAGCCGACAGGAGACGGCGACCACACGCGGGTCGAGTCTGGCTCCACACCTTGTTTCGTTCCGGATTCGCCGACTGCCTTGGCATGTCATTCTGAAGAGGGGAGTAGACTCCCGGCCGCCCTCACCCCGATCGGGCCAAGGCGACGCCGCTTCAAGACGCTCCCGCTCTGGCCGGATCACCATGACGATTGATTCCTCGCCCGGCTTCGCAGGGCTCGGAATGACACGATTGGAGACGACCTCGAATTGGATGCCCCGCCCTTGCTATTCCAGGGAATCGCCCAGGCGAAACCCTCATTCCCCGGAACAACCGAGAGGAGACCTCGACTCCTGTGGGAGCCCAGAATGGCTCGAGACCGAGATCGATCCCCCAGGAATCGGGGGCCCGGACTCAGAAATAGACCAGAAGCGCGCCGAGGATGAGGAAAGGACCGTAGGGGATCGGGACGAAGGCCGTATACCGCTTTCGCGTCAGCATCACGAGCAGATACACAAGACTGAAGAAGCCCGCGGCGAGCATCCCCACCAGAAGCGACGCGACAACCCCGGGCCACCCGACGGCCAGCCCGATCAATCCTGCCAGATTGACATCCCCGAACCCGAATGCGACCTCATCCAGAGCTTGACCCCGAAGGCGACTGATGCCTCGGGCGAATGCTTCTCCCAGGAGGAACAACCCGAACACCGCCACGAACCCCACCGCACCCCCAGCGAGCGTTCGCAACGGCCCCGCGGTTGGGCTCACAATCCCCAATAGCCCGATCACGATCGCCGCTGGGAGACTGACCACGTGCAGGATCAACCGGTGTTCGAGATCGATCACCGCGATGAGAAAGAAGATCGCCGAGACCAACATCGAGGAAGCGATCCTCTCCGGCGAGGGTTGTGTGGCATAGATCCACACCGACCCGACGATGGCTGCGATCTCGACGGCGGCCGCCCGCAGGCCGCGCCGGCTGCCGCAATAGGCGCAGGTGCTTCCGCCCCTCAGCAGCCCTAGGATGCCCGACCAGGCATACCATGGACGCAGCGCACCGCAAGTGTGGCAGACCGGTAACCGGATCTTCCTGTCGACGGGCAGACTGTCCGCCAGGGCGTTGATGATGACCCCGACGACAAAACCCAAAAAGCCTAATGCGATGGCGACCATGACGCACGATTATATATCCTGCCCGATATCCGACTCCGCCCACTCGGATGACGGACTACCCATGGCATCCATCGTGGGGCTTCCGTCGCCCGTCGCGCGAGTCTGGTGGAATTGGGATGGATGGTCGGCTCCGCCGACCATCCATCCCAATTCCATCTTTCTTCCACGGCGGAGTGCGACAGAATCCCGGATGCCCCCCATCGTCCCTCTCCGATGGACAGTCCAACTCCCGGATGCTAGAATGCCTTCGTGGAACGCGAGTTGCCGCAGCCCGATCGAGAGCGACTGAGCGCGCTGACGGCGCTTGTCGTTCTGGCTTATGGCTTGATCCGGATCGTCGTCCTCCCCGGCATCGCTGTCGAGTTTTCCCTCTTTGGTCTGATCGTCCGCCTGGAATTTGACACGCAATTCGTCATGCTCAGTTTGGCAGCCGCGCTGGCGGCCTCTGGCGCCGATTGGCTGATCCGCTCCCATCCTGGATTCGAAGAAACCAACGCCCCTGACATCGATCACATGATCGTCCCTGGCCTGGCGGCCCTGGGACTGGGGGCGATCCTGGCTCGGGTCCCAGCCGGGATCGGTCTTTGGATCGGCCTGGCGATGGCGGTCTCGCTCCTCGTCTCCGTCCTGGTGGCGGAGTATGTCGTCGTCGACCCCCTCGATCCGCGAAGGGACATGGCCGCTGTCGGGTTGTCGTCCCTGAGCATGCTCTTGCTCGCCGGCGCCTTCTTCGCCATCCGAGGGACCGGGCTCAGGGCCGTGTTCGCCGTCCCGCTGGTTTTCCTTGCCTCTGCGGCTGTCGCCGGTCGTCTGCTGACCTTCACGACGCCGCGTGGGCAGGCCTGGATGCAGGCCGGCGTGCTCGGCGCGCTCACCGCACAGATCGGATGGGGCCTGCACTACTGGCGTGTGACGCCGGTGCAAGAGGCGCTCAGCCTGACGCTGGTTGTCTACCTCGGGATCGGTTTGATCTCGGCTCACCTCGCCGGCAAGCTCGGCCCATCTCGCTGGTTGGAGTTTGGCGCGATTGCCGCCCTCGGTTTGGCAGCCGTGATCGTCCTGGCCTAGTCTGCACTCACGAATTCAATACAGTCTTCAGTTAATGGAAGAGCTGCATGCGCCGAGCGTCCGGGGTTGTGGAGGCTGACCTCTGCGCCGGGCGCCTGGACTTGCATCGTGCGGGGGAAAGCGGAGATCTTCGAAGTCTGGCGAAAGTCTTCCGGACGGGCCTCAAATGGGTTCCGAGGGCCCTCCCCCTTTTCGCGCGCGCCATCCTACGATTCGTTCCGTTCCATCCAGCAATCGCCGGATGTTGGGTAGGAGGGCCACGATGAGAAGGATCTCAACCAACGGCCCGAAGGCGATGAATTCACGTGGGATGTAGTTGGCCCCGGCGGCCCAGATAAGCGAGGCCGTGATGATCACGCCGGCGCTCATCGTCGCCACCGAAGCGTATCCGACTCCAAGCAGAACCAGCAGACAGAGCGGCACGACGACAAGCGGGGACGGCAACCACAGTCCGCATGCGGCGCCGACGGTCGGAGCGCCACCGGCACCCCCGTGCAGGCGGATGACGCCGTCACGACGCTCAATCAGGAAGACCGAATAGTTGTGGCCAAGCACCGCCGCCAGGCCCGCCAGGACTTCCACCCAGGGCAGGCCCCCCGTCAACCCACGCGCCAACCAAACTGCACCAGCGCCCTTCAGCGCGTCCGCCAGGGCTGTCCCCACGCCTGCCCACGGTCCGGCGGTCCGCATGGCGTTCGTGCCGCCGGTCCTACCGCTGTACTGACCGCGCAAGTCCTTCCCCGTCGACAGGCGTACGATCAAAACACCGAACGGGATCGAGCCCAGTACGTAGGCCAGCACAACAGACAGCACCGCGTGAACACTCTGCACCCTATTCCCCTCCCCGCTCCCTCAGGCTCAGCCGATGCCGAGCTTGTGGATTTCCTCGGCCGACCCCGCCGTCTTCGTTTGGACGATAGGGATCTCGCTCGCCCGCCCGTCCTCCAGCCGGAACGCTCGGAACTCCCAGTCGTGACCGGTGAACGACCAGACGAGATAGGCGGCCTCGGGATAGGCCGCCTCACGCAGATCCTGGCTTGACAGGCCGCTCGGGCCTACGGGGTGAGAATGGTAGATCCCCACCAACGACAAGCCCGAGTCTTCGATAGCTTGAATCGCCCGGACTTGAGCCCGAGGCTCCATCCGGTAGCGGTACGGGCTGTGCAGCACGTTCTCAACCGGGATCACCCGTTCGACCTCGTTTCCCGCCCCGGCCAGCAGCCCGCAGATTTCTTCGGTGTGCCGACTACGGACGTGATCCAGCATGATCTGAAAATCGCGCTCGCGGAAGACCAGAGCTGCAGTGGCCTGTCTCATTCTTTTAATTATACAGGACGGATCTAAATTCACGCCGTTGAGCCCCTTCTACCCCTCCGTCTTGGGGAAACTCGCTCGAGGAGCATATCCGCAAGCGCGCATTCGCGGCAGGGTGCATCCGGGATTCG
>CAZGRL010000030.1:2568-38433 GCA_964528155.1 uncultured Anaerolineaceae bacterium | reverse complement strand
CCGTCGAAAACTGGAACCACATCGCTCGCCTCAATCCAGAGAACGTCTCTGTCCGTTCACGTCTGGCATTGACCTATGAGCGCCTGGGCCGCCGCCGAGAGGCCGTGATCGAGTATCTATCGGTGGCCGCCACCCTGCAGCGCGCCGGCAAGGTCGAACGGGCCACCGAGGCCGTCCAGCGCGCCCTTGGAATCATCCCCGGCGATCCGGAGGCCACATTGGCCCTTCGCTTGCTGCGCCAGGGCCAGCCTCTTCCCGCCCCGACCCGGCCGAAGGGCTCGACCGGCCCGCTCCACATGAAGCAGGTCCAGGAGTTCCTCCAGGCCGAAGAACCGGAATTGCCGCCAGAGGCGAGCGAGGAAGCCGCCGACCCCGAGGTCGCGGCACAACGCTATGCGCTCAGCGTCCTGGCCGGGATGCTTTTCGAGGAACCCAAGGATGGCGACGAAGAGTCACATTCGATGGACATGGCGGCCCTCACGCGCGGCAAGAGCGACGGCGACCGCGAAGCACGCGGCCGGCGGCAGATGCTCCGTTACTTGGGTCAGGCGATCGACATGCAGACGCGCGGACATAAGGACAAGGCTGTCAAGGAGTTCACCCGCGCCCTCGACAGCGGCCTCGACCACCCCGCGGCTCACTACAACCTCGGACTTCTCCTGAAAGAGTCCGGCGATCTGGACGAATCGCGCAAGCATCTCCTGGAAGCGGTCGGTCACCCGGAACTCGCCCTCGGGGCAAACCTGGCACTTGGAAGGGTAGCCCGCATGGAGAACGATCTGACCGAGGCCGCCCGTTTCTTGATGCACGCCCTTCGCCTGGCCGACAGCCTATCGGTCGAAGAAGGCCAATCGAGCCAACTCAGCCAGCTCTATGACGCCATCACCGTTTCCCAATCTCAAGGCGACGAAGAAGCACTGGCGCAACTGGTTGAGAACACGCTCAACTTCCTGAGCGGGCCGGAATGGATGCAGCGCCTCAAGCAAGCTCGCCTCCAACTTGAATCGGAGAGCACCGGCGCAAAGGTGGTCCCCATCGCCGAAATGCTGGCGGCCGGAGGGTCGGACAAAGTCTTCGAGTCCTTGGAGCGCATCGACGACCTGGTGAACAAGGGCCACCTGACTACGGCGATGGAAGAAGCCCTGTTGGCGATCGAGTACGCGCCGACGTATCTCGCGGTCCACCTGCGTCTGGCCGAGATCATGATCCGACTCGGGCGGATCGAACCAGGGATGAGCAAGCTGGCTCTGGTCGCCGAGACCCATCAGGTGCGCGGCGAAAGCCAGCACGCCACACAGGTGTACAACCGCATCTTGAGCCTCGATCCGGTCAACACCACGGCGCGCACGAACCTGATCGACCTGCTTGTCTCTCAGGACCGGATTCCCGACGCGGTCAACCAGTACATCGATCTGGCCGACCTGCACCGCCAGATGGCACAGATCGATGAAGCCCGGAGCGCGTTGACACAGGCCCTGGAGTTGGCAGAGACGTCCTCGGTAAGCCGCGAGCAGATGCTCAAGATCCTGCACGAGATGGCCGACATCGACCAATCGCATCTGGATTGGCGGCGGGCGCTGAGCGACTACGAACGCATCAAGAGAATCGATCCTTCGGACGACAAGTCTCACATGGAGATCATCAAGCTCAATCTTAGCCTCGGCCAGGAGGATCAGGCCGGCTCCGCCCTGGATGACTATCTGGGATTCCTGGTCGAAGCCGGGCGCGGCCAGGAGGCGCTCGGTCTGCTCGAGGACTTGACACGCGAGCATCCCGGCAAGCAGGCGCTGCACGCCCGACTTGCCGAAGCCTATCGCCTGGCCGGCCGAAAGGCCGATGCCATTGCCCAATACGATGCCCTGGGCGAGATTCAGCTCGATGCCGGACGGATCCAGGACGCGATCCGAACCATTCAAACCATCGTCGACCTCGACCCTCCGGACCTCGAGGGTTACGAGGAGTTGCTGCGGAATCTAGAATCTGGCGGGTGAGCTCGGGCAGATGGAAACGCGACTGCCGTGGTAAACAACCTTATCAGTGAGTTTAGTTTTCTTTTTCTCAGACTCGACTGGCTGAGCGTCGTTGATCTTCTCCTCGTAACCGTAATCTTCTTCGTCGTCCTCAGTCTGGTGCGCGGCACCCAGGCCGTCGTTCTGCTGCGCGGCATGATCTTCTTGATCATTGTGATCGGCTTGCTGAGCAGCTTGCTGCCGCTGCCCGCATTCTCCTACTTGCTCAAGAACACCCTCCCCGCCCTGATCATCGCCATCCCGGTCATCTTCGCCCCCGAGATTCGGCGTGCGCTCGAGCGTCTCGGTCGGGCGGGAAACCTGTTTACCGTTACCACTCAGGCCGACAAGGTACAACGCACGGTGGAGGCGATCTGTACCGCCGCTCAACGTCTTTCCGATCACAGCTTTGGGGCGCTGATCATCATCGAACGGGAGGTGCCGCTCGAGGAATACCTCGAGACCGGCGTCAGCCTCGATGCTCTCCTCACACCCGAACTGTTGCTCCAGATCTTCCACATCAACACACCGTTGCACGACGGCGCCGTCATCATACGCGGCGATCGTGTGGCGGCGGCCGCCTGCGTCATGCCCCTGTCTGCCAGCGGCACGCTTACCCGGTCGCCCGAGCGACAGATGGGTTTGCGCCACCGGGCCTCGCTGGGAATCAGTGAGGTCAGCGATGCCGTGGCAGTGGTCGTCTCGGAGGAAACCGGCGCTATCTCGGTGGCGCACAACGGGCGGATGATCCGCCGTCTCGACCAGAACCGCTTGCGGAATATCCTCATGGCCTTCTACCACCCGCGCGCGGTCAAGCTCTTCCCCTCATGGCTCGAGCGCATCATGATCCGCCTCAACCGGACCAGCGCCCGCGCCTCCGGCGACTGAGAGGCCAGGACCATGCTCCATTGGCTGTGGGACAACCTGAGCACGATGGTCCTGTCGCTTGTCCTGGCCGTGGCGATTTGGGTCGCCGCGGTCAATGCCGATGACCCGACCGAAGTTCGCCCAATCTCCTCGGCCATTGCCATCGAGTACATCAATCTGCCAAATGGACTCATCCGGGTTGGTGAAGCTCCTGCCGAAGGCAACGTGGTCGTGCGCGCCCCGAGGAGCGTCTGGGATCAGCTGACCTCCCAGGACGTGCACCTCACAGTCGATCTGTCCGGCATGAGCACGGGTCCCCACCAAATGGACGTGGTGCCATCGGTGGATGTGCAGCCGGCGCAAGTCGCTAGCTTCGAGCCCCTGAGCGTTCGTGTCAATCTCGAGCAATCGCTTACACGCGAGATCCCGATCACCGTAGATGTAATCGGAGAACCCGCGCTTGGCTTCCGGGCATCAACCCCCTCGGTCACACCCATCGCAGCGACCGTCAGCGGACCAGCCTCCAGCGTGGATCAGGTTGCCGAGCTGCACGTCCGGATCGACATCACCGGCCAGCGCGAGGCCTTCGACAGCAAGCTCAGTCTCACTCCAATAGGCAGCGATGGTCAGCAGGTAGCCGGTGTGACGATCCAACCCGATCAAGCCGCCGTCCAGGTGAGCATCACCCAGCGCGGCGGGTTCCGCGAGGTCGCCGTCCGCGTCGTGGTGGAAGGGTCCGTTGAAGCCGGCTACTATCTGACCAACGTCTCGGTCACCCCTCCGATCGTGACTGTGTTTTCCTCAGATCCAAGCGCGGTCGAGTCCTTGCCCGGCTTCGTCGAAACCGTTCCGCTGCAGCTCACCGGGGCCAAGCAGGACATCGAACGTCGATTGGCGATCAATCTGCCACAGGGCATCTCGTTGGTGGGCGATCAGGATGTTCTGGTCCAGGTCAGCGTCGCCGCCATACAAGAGTCGCGCACGATCACACTCTCGGTCGAAGCCCAGGGACTCGGACCTTCGCTCTACGCCCAACCCTCCCCCGACACCATCGGGGTGATTGTCACCGGCCCGCTGACGACGCTGGAAACCCTCGGCCCGGATACGCTTCGTGCAGTTCTCGATCTGCTGGATCTTGGACCGGGCACGCATCAGGTGGCGCCCAAAGTGATCGGCCTCCCCAGCGATGTCACTGTTCAGACCATACTGCCTTCGACGATCGAAGTCGTGATATCGACCACCCCCATCCCGACCCCCTCGGCTACGTCTGTCCCAACCCCCGGCTCTTAGGACACACCATGGACCGGCCCGTCGTCGCGCTCGTCGGCCGACCCAACGTCGGCAAGTCGACTCTCTTCAATCGTCTCGCCGGCGAAAGGTTGGCTGTCGTCAGCGAACAGCCGGGGACCACGCGCGACCGACTGGTCGCCGAGGCCGAGTGGAACGGCCTGAGGTTTGACATCGTCGACACTGGGGGAATCGATCCATCCATCCCGGGACGGGGCCCGGCGCTGTCCGTCGACTCCGCTGATTATGTCCCACAGATCCGGGCGCAGGCCGAGTTGGCGGCGAGCGAGGCGGATGCGGTCCTCTTCATTGTCGACACCGAGGACGGCGTCACCCCCGCCGACATCGAGGTGGCCGACATCCTGCGCCGCCAATCGGGCGCCGCCGGTCGTCCGCCTGCTCCGGTCCTCCTCGTCGTGAACAAATGCGATAGCGCCCGACGCCGGGAGGATGCCGTGGCCTTCTATGAGCTCGGGATGGGCGATCCCATCCCGGTCTCCGCCTTGCACGGCTCCGGGACGGGAGATCTTCTGGATCGACTGGTGGAGGCGCTGCCCTCGCCCCCGGCCGAGCAGACCGAGACCGAGCCCGGCGCCCGAATTGCCATCGTCGGACGCCCGAATGTGGGCAAATCCAGCTTGTTGAACCGCCTCCTCGGAGAAGAACGGGCCATCGTGTCTCCGATTCCCGGGACGACCCGCGACGCGGTCGACACTCGCCTGGAGTACGACGGGATCCCGCTGATCCTGATTGACACCGCAGGCATCCGACGCCGGGGGCACATCGAGCCCGGCGTGGAGAAGTATTCCGTCCTGCGGGCGCTCAAAGCGATCGATCGTGCCGATGTCGTCCTGCTGGTGATCGACGCCACGGAAAGCGTCACGGCCCAGGACGCACACATCGCCGGGATGGCGCTGGACAAGGCCAAGAGCATCGTTCTGCTGGTGAACAAGTGGGATGCTGTGCCAAAAGATGCGGAAACAATGGTCGAGTTCTCAGCCGTCGTGCGCCAGCAACTCAAGTTCATGGACTACGTCCCTGTGCTCTTCATCTCGGCCAAGACCGGTCAGCGCGTTGCCCAGGTCCTGCCGACGGCCCTGCAGGTTCAGGAAGAGCGTCTGCGTCGGATCCCGACGTCTGAGTTGAACCGCCTGGTGCGGCAGGCGGCCGACATCCACGCCCCGCCGTCGCACAGCGGCCGCCAGCTCAAGATAAGCTACGCCTCGCAGGTTCGTACAGACCCGCCCACTTTCCTCTTTCACGTCAACGATCCAAAGCTGGTCCACTTCAGTTACCGCCGCTTCCTCGAGAACCGCATCCGCCAGGCATACGGCTTTCTCGGGACTCCACTCATCTTATCCTTTCGACGACGTTCTGCTCGGCGGTGACCTTAGTACTGGCCGTGTTCGGCTTGTCACGACCTCTCCCAGGCCGTATAATCGATTTCCCGATGTCCGACATGATGCCTCAGCAGCCCCCACCGCCGGAGTTCATCGTCCCGCGCAAGCCAAGTCTCTTGGTGCGGTTCTTGCGTCTGATCGGCGAAGTTCTCCAGACGATTTTCATCGCCGCCCTTCTGTTCATTGCCGTCAATCTCGTCACGGCGAGAATCAGAGTCGAAGGCAGCAGCATGGAGCCCAGCCTTCATGACGGTGAGTTCGTCGTGGTGAACCGCCTGGCCTATCGCTGGAACCAGCCCACCCGGGGCGACATCATTGTTTTCAACTTTCCTCTCGACCCTCAACGGAGGTTCATCAAGCGCATTATCGGCCTCCCCGGAGACACCGTCTCAGCCCACTCCGATCACATCTACGTCAATGGCATTCCTCTGAGTGAGCCGTACATCGCCGCCGCTCCGCTATATAGCGGCCAGTGGGTCGTCGGCCAAAACGAGGTTTTCGTCCTCGGCGACAATCGCAACAACTCCTCCGATTCCCAAAACTGGGGGCCTCTGCCTGAGAATGCCATCATCGGTAGGGCCGAACTGGTGTACTGGCCTCCAGATGTCATCGGTGTGATCCCGCACTACAACCTGGCCATGGCCGCCCCTGAGTAGTACGCCAACCGGCGAAGATCGCACTGCAAGGGCGTGCGTGGCCGCCTGCTGACCCAGCCTGTCGCTTCAGCACCACGCGAGCCGTGAACCCCGACCGGTCCGGGTCGGGAGCATCCGGAGCCTTGTCCCACTCCCCGGGAAGGATCGGTTGATTCGGGTTTGTGGGGCGGCTTCGCCGCCCCACAAACCCGAATCAACCGAGTCTCCCGCTGGACCCGCAACATACCCCCGGATACACCCGTTTGGGTCGGATGGTTTCCATCCAGGTGATCCGTTGTGTTAGAATGGGTGGCTGAGGCCTTGTGGACCCGGGGTCGGCGGCGACAGGGGAGAGGCAGGGGGACTCGGCCGGTGCGATCATCGCCGCAAGGAGATTGTAAGGTGGGAGTCCTTGCCTGCCTGCGGGTTTGGGGCCGCTTCTGAACAACCCTCCTATTTACTTCCGGCGAGGATCAAGCTATCCAATATAGGTAGAGGGACGATCGGGATGGAGCGTCCACCCAGCTACACATGTCCTGAGTGTCTGGTGGGCATCTTGCGGCCACGCAAGAGCTCATACTTCACCTTGGAAGATGGCCATCTCATCACAGTTCCAGATTTTCCCGCATGGGTCTGCGATGTCTGCGGTCGCCGTGAATACGACACGGCGGCCATGGCGGAGCTGAACGCCATGCTCGAGACCGATCGGCGGCTTCGTCGCCGGCCACAGAGGCCTGCTCCCGGGGGGGACCAGGACAAGCCATCGGCATCAGCCGATCGCCACCACCGGCCCTAGAGCCTCCGGGCGGCCGAATCCGACGTGACTTTGCCCGGCATGTCAGGAACACCTGCAGCGCGACGTCCAACCCGTGCAGTCGTCATTGCTGACGTCGAGTCAAATGCGCAGGCATTGATTGATCGCGTGTTGGCTCCGGCCGGCATTCAGGCCTGGACCTCGAGCCAACAGGCGCCCCCTCCCGATGTTCTGGTCGTCGATCTCACCCAACTTCGGGGAGACCCCCTCGCAGGGTTGCGAGCCTGGCGCGAGACCGGCGACAAGGCCCCGGCCATCGTCCTGGCTTCGCTCTTCCCGGCCGCCCGCCTACGCGATCTGTTCCGTCTCGGCGCCAGCGACGTCCTGCTCAAACCATATCGACCATTAGAGCTCTGCAAGGCCGTGTTCGAGTTGGCGGAATCGCATAGCAACGACGCCCGTCTGGAGGCCACGGCCGGCAAACTCGAGGCGATGCAGGAGCAGTTCAAACGCAGGTCGGAAGAGTTGCGCTTGCTGGCCGAGATCGGGCGCGTGGTCGTCAATCTGGGCGAGCTCGACGCCATCTTGACGCGCGTGGTGGAGGCGGCCGCATTCGTCACTGAAGCCGAAGAGGCAAACATTTACCTGGCCGAACCCGACACACAAGAGTTGGTTCTGCGCGCCAGCAAGCAGGCCGGACAACATCACGCCACGCTCAAGCGTCTACGCGTGCGCGATACGCTGGTGGGCCAGGTTTTCCGCACCGGCCAACCCGTCTTGCGACAACCTTCGCTTGAGGGAGGCCCACTGAGTGTACAGACGGGCTTTCTGGTGCAGTCCCTGATCAAGGTTCCCTTGCGACAGCACAAGAAGATCGTCGGGGTCCTCGGCGTGTACAACCGCCTCAACCGTCGATCTTTCAGCGACCATCAGTTGACGGTCCTGACCGCGTTGGCTGATTGGGCCGGCGTAGCGCTCGAAAGGGCGACACTTCTGCGCCGGAGTGCGTCAGCCAGCCGACCGGACTCTGCGTTGACGGCGGTGCCCGTTCAAATGATCAACACCCTGGACAATGCCACAACCGGGCTGCAATCGCTCATGGATGGTGACCTGGGCGACCTGCGCGGTGAACAGCTTGACAAGCTCAGAGCGGTCCATCACGACCTGGAGCTCATGCGAAGCATGCCCGTCGTAATGATCGATCAGAGCGAAGCCGAACGCCTGCTCGATCTGCCTGCCATCGTGCGGGCCGTGGCGGAGGAACATCACCAGCTTGGCGCCCGGCGAGGCATCTCGATCGAGGTCGAACCTTCCTCTCCGGTGCCACTCTTCCCAGGCGACCGCCGCCGAGTGCAGCAGGTCGTGGCAGCTCTCGTCCTGAGCGCACTGCATCGAACGCAACAAGGGCGCGTTTTGCTCAAGGCGGAGCGCTTCGAGGTTGTGCGTGGGCGCGGCAACGGCTTCAGAATCCCGCGGAACCTGGAGCTCGAGGACGGTCCATGGGCGTCGGTGACGGTCTCCGACTCCAGCCTGGGGCTCTCGCCCGACACTCGCCGTTCGATCGAGGCGGAAACCGCCAACCCGGCCGATGGAAAAACCGGACCGGGCCTGTCGTTCGGTGAGATCCGTATGATCGCCGAGAGCCTCGGCGGCGTGCTTTGGTACGATCAGACCGCTGACGGCCCGTCGATCACCTTTGCCTTCCCGGCGGTATGAGGCGCCCTGACCGATGGCAATCAGACCTGTCTCAGCCGAGATCTACACCACCAGCCATCGGGTCCTCGGACGCATAAGCCCGGGCCCTTCCGGCTTGTTCAGCTACCTCAACATTCGCACGACATCTTACGTCGAGGTCGAAGGTGCCCATCTGAACCGCCTTCATCAACCGGCGAAGCTGGTCGCCCGCTATCCTCAGCTATGGCTGGTCAAGAATGAGATTGTCGCCATCCTTGTCAGCAACCGCATGGAGCTCGGGCCGGCGAGTATCACACGACGCGGCTACACCACCATGGTCCAGCACGCGGTGCACATCATGCTCGGCGGTTATGAAATGCGTGGATTGCTGGAAATGCCGGGAAAGTTCGATTTCGGATCGGTGATGTTTGAAGGCGACCAGATCTTCCTCCCCTTATACAACGCAGAGTTGATCGCCATTCTCTTCCCCAGCGTGCGGGCCGACTCGCCGGCGTCGCTCTTCAATCGTGAGATGGTGGACGCCATGATTCCACTGCCTCGCGACGACTCCACCAGCGGCACCGGCCGCCTGGGCTAGTCCTGCGACCGGTCGTCGCCTCCACTCCGTTCTTCGCCCTCACAACCATGTCATCCTGAGCCGCCGAAGGCGGCGAAGAATCCCCGACGCGCGACGCTCGAAGACTCCATCCGGATCGGAGTGGTGGATCTTGATCTTCCCCCTCCGCCACTCAACGGATCTGTAGAATCGAGTAGGGAGCGGTGACTAACCGCCCCCTCTCACACCACCGGGCATGCGGGTCCGCATCCGGCGGTTCGTCAAGCAACACGCAGTGCTTGGTATCGTCCGGCGATGCTCAGAAGCCCATGGCGGCGCCAATAGGCGTTTCCTAGGGCTTCATTCACCACTGGGGATCGTGCCATCCGCCAGGGGCTCGTTCCGATGGCCCCAAGCGCGGCCCGTTCCCGCGGCACCCCCAGGCCCACGAGCTCGCGGTAGCGCGTTGACCCGCGCTTCCAGCGTTTCCAGACCAGCTGCCTCAGCCTTCGTCTCAACCAGCCGTCCAGCTCGTCAAACACGCTCGGCGTGTCCGCCAGCCGGAAGTAGGCGATCCAGCCCATCAAGTACGTGTTGAGCTCCGCGATCAGTTCTTCCAGCTTCCCCGGGCGGGCGCGTTTGGTCAGGCGGCGCATCCTCGCACGATTGCGTTTCAGCGCCTGCTGATCCACTCGTATACGCACCTCTCCGTGGTGCCAGTAGAGACTGAATCCCAGGAGGTTCACCCGATGGGCTCTTCCCACTTGGCTCTTCTTCGGGTTGACCTTCAGCTTAAGCTTCTGCTCCAGAAACTCCCGCACGCTCTCCATCACCCGCTCGCCTGCCCGTTGACTTCGTACATAGATGTTGCAGTCGTCGGCATAGCGCACAAACTTATGCCCCCGCTTCTCCAGCTCCCGGTCCAGGTCATCCAGCAGGATATTGGCCAACAGAGGAGACAGCGGCCCGCCCTGCGGAGTTCCCTCCTCCGTGGTCACCACCACCCCATGGATCATGACTCCCGATCCCAGGTAGCTTCGGATCAGCTTCAGCACTCGTTTGTCCTTCACCACTCGCCCCACACGCGCCATCAGCATGTCGTGATTGACCCGGTCGAAAAACTTCTCCAGGTCAATGTCCACTATCCAGTCGTAGCCTTCTTGGACGTACTCCTGGGCCTGCCTCACGGCGTCGTGCGTGCTCCGCCCGGGCCGAAACCCGTAGCTGTGGGGTGAAAACCGCGGCTCAAAGAGCGGCGTGAGCACCTGAGCGATCGCCTGTTGTATCAGACGATCCAGCACCGTCGGTATCCCCAGCTCCCGTACGCCACCTCCCGGCTTCGGGATTTCCACGCGCCGCACAGGGCTCGGTCGATACCTTCCACTTTCGAGAGCTTCCCGGACCTCCAGCCAGTGTTCCTTCAGGTAGGGACGCAGCGCTTCCACTCGCATCCCGTCCATGCCCGGAGCCCCACGGTTTCTCTCTACTCGCTTCAACGCTGTGAGCAGGTTCTGCCTTTCCCAGATCATCTCCCACAGCCCTGCGCTGGACTTTCCTTCGCCTCGCACCGGGGATCGCTCGGCCCTCTGGTCAGATCCCACCGGCTTCACCGGCTTCGCCTGTCCAGCAGGTCCCCTATCCGGGGAAGTCTGCCTTCCTCGCTCATCCCTCGAGCTGCTCAAAGTACTCGCCCCGCTTGACGTTCGGGCCTTCCCGGCGGTGGAAGCTCCGCCGGTACTTCGCCCTCTGCTGACCCCTGCCGCCTCAGGCTGGCCTCTCGACCAGGGTTACCCGAAGGCACGACGACAGGTCTCCCGGGGTAGGCCCAACCGCCTTCGCCACACACCTGCTGGATTTACAGTCGCATCCCTTGGTGGATATGGACTTCGCTGTCCGTTGCCAACTCGTCCGGATGCGCTTGCCTCTTTATCCAGTTTCTGTCCGTCAGGTCGTGGCTTTGCTCCGCGCTTCCTTTAGACCCCACCTCGCGGTGACGCCCTTGCGCTTTGCTAGTCCTTCACCTCCACCAGGTTGGACAGGGGACTTCCACCCCCAAGCTGTTGAACATGCCCGGCACACAACGAGAAGCGGGGCGGCGGAGCCGCCCCGCTTCTCGTTTCTACTCTCCTCACGCTTCCGGGATCGGCATGCCGCGGTAGAGCGCCTCGGCCTGATCGACCGCTAGCGTAAGCTCGCGTGTCACCAACTCAAGACCCCGGCTCCGGTCTCTATCCTTGGGGACTAAGAAGGGCGCCCGGATCACCAGAGCGATCCGGGCGAACGGGAGCGGCAAGGAATACTGATCCCATCGATCCAGTCGATAGCCCGAGGTCGTATACGCTCCGAAAGGAAGGATCCACGCGCCGGACAAGGCCGCCAGAAAGACTACACCTTCTTTCGGCACGCGCGCCGGTCCGTCCGGCCCGTCGGGATGAAGGTACCCGATCCGACCACCGCGGAGCTCGCGTATCAGATCCAGCATTCGTCGGGGTCCGGCGACCGTCTTGTCTTCGCCCGATATGGCGAACGGCCGGCCCCCGATCAGCCGGACCATCGGAGCCAGGACTTGCGTCCGCTCATCATCGGTGACGATGACCGAGACCCGGCTGAGATCGAATCGACCGATCAGATAGGAAAGGAGCAGATGCCCCTGACCGTGCCACGCCGCCATCACCGTGGGCCGGTCGGATTGGAGCATATCACGGACGTGCTCGTCACCGTGGACCGTTAGACGCACGGTCCAGCGCAAGACGAGCGCGTAGAACGCCAGCGCCCATCCTTCTATCCACCGGATGAAACGCATCATCCTAGAACTGCCTGATCAATGCTCGAACGACGCCGAAGGAAATGTAGCCGGTGGTCACCCCCCACCACACGACCTGCGGGTGCAGCCAGATCGCCATCACCCCGCACGTTCCCAGGACGACTGCATTCACGCGCCAGCTGCGTAGCAGCGTACGCAGCTCAGGGAACCGAATACGACTGACCATCAAGGCGGCGGCGATCCCCAGTAGCACGAGGAAGAACCAGGCCGGCGCGTGCGGTCCGCCATGTGAGCGATCGGCCAATACACTCAGCGTCACGAACGCTCCGCTCGTCGAGATGGTCAAACCATACGTCTCACTGGGTTTTGTCTCACCCGCCATGAGATTGAAGCGGGCCAGACGGTACGCTCCGGCCACAACGTATACGCTCGCCATGATCCATACCAACACACCACCCACGGCACTCAAGCGGACGTGTTGTGCGACCAGCACCGCCCCTCCGGCGCCGAAGATCACGATGTCGACAATCGAGTCGAGTTGCAGACCGAAATCCGACATCGCCCCGAACCGCCGGGCGAGCTCGCCGTCGAGGGCATCGAGCAAATATCCGACCAGCAGCAGTGTACCGGCAAGCCCCTCCTGGCCTTCGATCGCCAGACCGATGGCGGATATCCCGCACAGGAGGGAGGTGAAGGTCACCAAGCTTGGGGTGCGTCGCCGTATCCAATTCATTCGTCTATCCTTGCCGTCTCGCCAGGATTGTCAGCCCGCCCCTCACCTTGTCGCCACGTTGCACTTCCACCCGGCTGTCCGGAGGGAGAAAGGCCTCGGTCCTTGAACCGAATTTGATCATTCCCACGCGTTGGCCGGCCTGAACCTGATCACCCTCCCTGACAGTGCAAATGATCCGTCGCGCCAGGATCCCGGCGATCTGCTTCACCAGTATCCGTCCCGACCCGTCCTCCAGGCCGATGTCGTTGTACTCGTTGACCTGCGACGCCTCTTCCCGAAACGCCTGCAGGAACCGGCCCGGCACGTGACGCACCTTACGAACCGTTCCCGCCACGGGTGAGCGGTTGACGTGGATGTCGAACAGCGAAAGAAAGATGGCGATCCGCAGCGTCGGTTCGCCGACGAAGCTCGCCTCGTCGATCCGATCGATCGCTACAACTTTTCCGTCAGCCGGCGCCAGGTAGATCCCTTCCTCGTCTGGCGGTGTTCTCGGCGGATCGCGCATGAAGAACAACAGCCCGATCCAGACCAGCGTCACCAGGATGGCCAGGCCCAAGAGGATCCCGCCTGGCCAGATCGCGCGAGCGATCCACAAGCCGAATGCCACAAAGGTGGTCAGGATGAGTTCAGCGGCAGCCTCGCGCGCGAATGGAAGGCGCGAACGCTCAGATTCGTGTGGATTCACGTTGCAAGCCTACATCGCCCAGCGGAGCCTGGCGAGTCGTTGCCGGTTCACATGTCCAGACAGGCTCATCGCCGGCTCAGCGTTTTGAGCCCCGCGGGTCATCCCCTATAATAAAACGATATAGCCATCCGGCGAAGGGGGATAAATGCGGCTCCTCTGGCTTGCCATCGCCTGGATCTGTGGGATTGCACTCGGTTCCGCTCCTCAGCCATCTTCATTTGAGTGGATCGTTCTAGGGATCCTGGCGCTCGGGGCAGCCGTCGTCTTCCGCGGACATCATCACTATCGCCTGATCTTCGCTTGCGCCTGCCTCGTGGCCGCCGGCGCGCTTCGCTACAAACTGGCCCAACCGGATCTCAGGCCAGGCAGCCTCGCAGCATACAACGACACCGGACATCGTGTCAGACTTAGCGGGGTCATTGTCTCTCCCCCGGAACCTCGAGAGACCTACACAGCCATCCGAGTCCGAGTGGACTCACTGAGTGAATCAGATGGTGGCCAGGCGCGCTCGGCGGATGGTACGGTCCTCGTCTATGCCGACCGCTTGAGCGAGTGGTCGTATGGCGACGCCGTCCAGGCATTCGGCGCGCTTGAGACGCCTCCGGTTTTCGATACTTTCTCATACAAGGACTATCTCGCCCGGCAAGGCGTCTACAGCGTCATGCGGATGGCCTTCGTGTCGAGGCAGGCAACCGGACGAGGCAATCCGATCCTCAGCGCGATCTTCACCCTACGCCAGGGCGCGTTGAAGACACTTCATGGCTTATATCCCGATCCTGAGGCATCGCTGCTGGCTGGGATTCTGCTCGGTATTGAGAGCGAGATACCCGAGCCCGTTGAGCAGGCCTTCAACGTCACTGGAACGACGCATATCATCGCCATCTCCGGTTTTAACATCACCATCATCGCCTCCATCTTCATCAGCGCTTTGGGCCGCCAGCTCGGCGCCCGATGGGGCGCGATCGCTGCCGGCGTCGCCATTGCCGTGTACACTGTCTTCGTCGGCGCTGGGGCTTCCGTCGTGCGCGCGGCGTTGATGGCAGGGCTGGTTCTGCTGGCTCGACGCCTCGGTCGGCGCGAAGACGCTCTAGCCTCTCTGGCCGCGACCGTGGTCCTCATGAGCCTGGCAAACCCAAACACACTTTGGGACGTTGGATTCCAGCTGTCCTTCGCTGCGACGCTCGGTCTGATCCTGTATGCCGATCCTCTCCAGGATTGGTTCACCGAACGCATCCTGTGGCGTGTTCCTAAAGAACAGGCCGAGAAGCTGGGCGGCCTCGTCGGCGAGTTCCTGCTCTTCACCCTCGCGGCTCAGGTCACCACACTCCCCCTCACTGCACTCTACTTTCGCCGGATCTCACTCGTCGCCCTGCTGGCCAATCCGGTCATCCTGCCCGCGCAGCCGGCAGTGATGATCCTCGGTGGGCTATCGGTGATCGCCGGCTGGATATGGCTGCCTCTCGGAAGGGCACTGGCCTGGTTGACATGGCCGTTCGTCGCTTTCACCATCCGTTCCGTGGAGTTCTTTGCCCGCTGGCCTCATGCCTCCATAAACCTGGGTCAACTCGGCCCGCCAATCATCTTCGGTTTCTATCTCGTGCTCTTCGGCGGAACGGCCGCAGCACGCCTCGTCTCAGGTCGTCGAATCCAACTTGCCTTCCTCCGCCCACTGAAGGGGGTCGGGCTGATCGCATTGGCGGTGTGCACGGGGCTAGCTTGGCGAGCCGCCGTCGATCTCCCCGACGGAAAGTTGCACCTCACCTTGCTCGACGTCGGGTCGGGCGACGCCGTGCTGATCGAGTCCCCGACGGGGCGATTTGCCCTGATCGACGGCGGGCCGAGCTCGATCACGCTCTCGGACGCGCTCGGACGTCGTCTGCCCCTGTTCCAACGCGCGCTGGATGTCGTGCTCATCGCCGGCGACTCCGAGGATCAACTGATGGGCCTGACCGGGATCAGCGACCGCTTCCCGATTGGCGCACTCGTGTTGGGCGCACCTCCCTCGAGCCGTGCGTATTCTGCGCTGGTGGAAGAAGCCAATCGCGCCGAGACGTCCGTCACATCCATTGAAACAGGCGCGCGAATCGACCTTGGAGGCGGCGCTCATATCGATGTTGTCGCGACCGGTGAACATGGGTCGGTCCTGCAGGTGATCCACGAGAACTGGCGGGCGCTTCTCGCTCCCGGGGCTGAGGCGGCGCTCGTCGCCGACCTCCTCGCCCGAGGTGACCTGTGCGAAGTGACCATCCTGCTCCTGCCAGACGCCGGCGAAGCCGCCGTCAATTCGGCCGCGTGGCTGGAGACTCTCAAGCCGCAACTGGCCCTGGTCTCGGTCGAGGCCGGGAATCGACGGGGGTTGCCCTCCCCGATCGTGCTCGAGGCGCTCGCCGGCACGACCGTCCTGCGCACAGACGTCAACGGCTGGATCCACATCAGCACCGACGGCGAGCGGATGTGGACGGAGGTGGAGAGGGCGCCGTAGTCGGCCGCGCCGGCTACACTGTAGGCGATGGACATTGATTCCGGCTGGACCCGCCACGCTTCTCACGCTTCCACCACCCAAGACGGATGGCTGCTTGCGACCCGTCAGACACAACTTCGGCAGCCCGGCGGTGATACAATCCCCCGAAAATGTCCAAGAGCAACCCCAAGCTGCGTCTGCCTCTCTACGCAATCCTCGCCGCCACGATCCTGCTGCTGGCATTCGCCGTGTTCCTCCTGCAGCTCCATGAGCCGGCCATCCGTTGGGCCGAACTTTTCATCGCGCGCTTTCTAAGATAGTGAGCTCCCACCTCAGGCAGGATCGCAGCTCCGTTCTCCAGGGGAGCCAGCCCACATCTCATTCACGCCGCCGAGCGGCGACCTGTCATCCTCTCGGCGTCATACAGACGCAAACGTGACCGGGAAGAGCCCGAGCTCCATCTTCCGATCGACTCATTCCACTGCCATGACGATCGCCGTCATCGCTTTGGTGCTGCCTCTCATCGGGTATGCGTATACCGGGACATTCATGCGCTACAGCGGCGATGATTTCTGCTACGCCGCCGAGTTGTCCCAGCGCGGGTTCTGGCGCGCCCAGTGGGAATCGTACATGTCGGTCACGAATTACTCCGGCAACCGCTACGCACTGACCCTGCTATCAGGGCTAAGTGGTCTGCTTGGCCCACGCAGCGCCGGCGCCCTGCCGGCCCTGGCGATCGCCCTGTGGCTCGGCGCTGTAGTCTTCGCTCTGAGGAGCCATCCTCGCCTGGAGGACCGGCGGGGATTGGGCCTCGGGTTGGCGTTGACTTCGGCATTGCTCGTGTTCTATACGCTGTACTTGACGCCCGAACTCGACCAGGTTCTGTATTGGCGCTCGGGCATGTTGCCCTACCTCGCGCCCCTCATCACCAACACCTTCCTCGTGGGCATGGTTGTGAGGCAGATGCGTCCAGTCAGGAGGTCCCCATTGGGCTTGATCGGGATCGCGGCCGTCGCACTCCTCGCAGGGGGGTTCTCCGAGACAGGCGTGGCGTTTCAGGTCGGTTATCTGGGATTGGGACTGATCGCATATCTGGTCTCTCGTCTGCGCCGGACGGGGCAGGGAATGAGTGGCATTCTCCCCCTCGTCGTGGCGTTGTCGTCGTCCCTGATCGCGATGGCTCTGTTGATCGCCTCGCCGATCAACAGCATCCGCCAAGCACAGTTGCAGCTGCCCGAGCCTCCATCGCTTCCCGCCTTGGTGGCGATGTCCTTCCAGAACGCATATCTCTTTGTCCACGCCACGGTGAATCACGCATTCATCCCGCATCTGGTGATCGTTTTGGCTGTCGCCGGGCTGGTCGCATTGTGGCTTTCGAGCGCGTCGCCACAGGATGCACACCCGGTTCGACGACTTGTCCTGGTGGCCGTCCTCATCCCCAGCACAGCCTTCCTGCTGATCGTGTGCTGCGTCGCTCCGAGCGCGTATGCCCAATCCGGCTATCCGGTGGCCCGAGCCATGGTAGTAGCTCGATACGTGACGGTCATCGCCGCCGCGGTCACGGGCGCCGAGATCGGCCGCGCCGTGGTTGTCCTGAGGTCGGCGCGAAAGACAATGGCAAGATGGCTTCCTTTTCTAGCCGGCTTGTTCATCGCCATCTGCTGCTTCTACCCGCTTCAGGCCGTCCCGGGGATTGTGACGGACCTTCCGCACTACCGGAAGTGGGCTTCATTTTGGGACGCCAGAGATCTCGCCATCCGCCAAGCGCGAGGCCGCGGCCAGTCCGAGATCGCCGTGGTGCGGCTCGACCACATCATCCCGTCCGTGGCTGAGCTGTCCCCTGATCCGGGCTACTGGTACAACAATTGCGCCGAGCGCTACTACGATGTGGGAAGCATCAGCGCCAGCCTCCCCGGGTGGGACGACTAGGGCCGATCCGCATTGACGGTCCGGGAACTGTCACCGGGCACGATCTCGAACGACACGCCAGCCCCGGCCTCAAATTAGCTTCAACAACGCGGGTTCTACGCTCCACCGCACCAGATCCAGCGCATTCGCCGACACAAGCTGTAAGCCGGGTGTAAGGCCGCCCCGATGACCGGGAGTTTAGAATCATGGCACACCCATTAACGCGCCGCTCATGGGGGAAAAAGGTGTCCATGACCCAGGTTACGCTCGAAGAACGACATTGGTTTCTACGGAATATGGCGATCGGACTCGTTTCACACCTTGGCGTGTCGAGTCCACCCGTATGGATCGAGAACTTGCTTCGACACCCTCCGGCGGTGTACGCCGACGTATTCGGGGTCATCGACGCCGGACCGACCGGTTGGGACCTCACCGCGGTTCCCCCGATCGAGGATGATTTCCAGATCCGAATCCCCTACGACTTGCCGCTGGAAGAGCGCCGTTTCACCCTTGCGCGCGAGGCCATGATCGTCATGTGCGGCTGCCAGTACGGTCGCCACCTGGGGTTGCCCGAATTCATCTTCAAGGATTTCTGGGATTCCCAAAATTACTTTGCCCGCGTCCTCCTGGCGCCGGATCAGCTCGTCGATGCCTATCGACGTCAGCGAAGGGACATCCGTGGCTTCGCCGAAACGTTCCTCATCCCGCCCAGGATAGCCACCATTCGCTGGCAGGACACGCTCTTCCTCTAGCCATGTCCCGGCCGGTGTTACGGCTGTCCAGGTTCCGTTGATCCTCTTCCGAAAGGATTTCTGCCTCACCCGGCTCACGTCGCTGGATTGACCGCGTTGTACATGGCCGAGTAATCATCCTCACCAAACCCCATCTCGACGGTACGCTCCAACGCCTGCCGAACTCCCTCTACGGCAAACATCTGCAATCCGAGCCGGCGCGCTTCTGCCGCGACAAGGTTCATGTCCTTCAGCATCAAGCGGCCCGGGAAGTGCGGATCTCGGAAATCCCGCTCCAACATGCGCATCAGTTTCTTATCGAAGGTCGGAGCGTAAAGTGCGCTGCTCCTCAGGATTCGCATGAAGGTCTCCACCGAGATCTCCTCCTTGAGCACGATCGCCAGGCTCAGTGAGAAGGCCATCGTCAGGGAGCCGATGAGATTGTTGAGCGCCAGTTTCAGCGCAGCGGCGCTTCCCACCGGTCCGATAAACTTGGGCTCGGGATCGAAGGTTGTGAGCAATGTTTTCCAACGGTCGTACTGTTCCGGCTCGGCGCCGACCATGACGATCAGCTCGCCAGCCTCAACCTGAGGCGTGCTCCCCAGAACAGGAGCTTCGAGGTAGTCTCCTCCGCTGCCGAAGACTTCCGCCTGCACCAACTGACTTTGACCCGGCCCGATCGTGCCCATTTGAATGACGGTCTTGCCCTTCAGCTTCTCCTTAGATCGAGGCGCGAGAAGGGTCTCCTGGATCGCGGCAATGTCGGCCAGCATCAGGATGATGCACTCGCATCGCTCGATCGCATCGCCGGCCTGGTCGACTACGGTCGCCCCGAGCTCGATCAGCGGCTGCGCCTTGTCGCGCGTTCGGTTGAAAACTGTCACCGGGTGGCCGGCGGCGAGCAGTTTCTCCGCCATTGCCCTCCCCATCAAACCTGTACCCAGTACGGCAACCTGCGCCTTCCTCTGATCCGTCATGCATCCCTCCTGATGGATGGTCGTGGTTCGTTCATGGCGGTGATGGATCAATAATATATGAAAAGGTCAAGCTGGCGCCGTCAACGAAAGTCGAGTGCCGCGGCGGATCTGACAGCCGGATAGATGGCGTCCGCGCAGGGAGCGCAGACGATATGATCGGTAGATCGAGGGCGTTGCGCTAGTGGATCAACCCCGCCTGGTCCTTGATGGCGCCTCGCTGCGTCAGCGGAAGGGCGGTGGCCGGATCGCGCCCGGCCGGAGGTTCTGTCTTGGTTAGCCGGACTGCACAGACTTTGAAATCGGGGATTTTCGCTCGCGGGTCAACCTTGTTGAGCGTCAGTACGTTGGCCGCGGCCTCGACAAAGTGGAAGGGGATGAAGACCATCCCTTTTCCCGATCTTCCGCTCACGAGAGCTCTGACATGAATGGCGCCGCGCCGCGAGCGAACCTCGAGCCAATCACCGGTCCCGATCCCCAGCTCAGCCGCATCGTCGGGATGTAGCTCGACCATCGCCTCCGGCCACATTTCGTCCAACTTCGAGTTTCGGCTCAACGTGCCGCCATGCCAATGGTACAGCACCCGACCGGTCGATAGGATGAGGGGTATTCCTCGTCCGGCTGTTCGCTTTCGGTCCCGTACTCGAGGGTCCAGAACTTGCCTCGACCTCGGGGGAAATCGTCGCTGAAGAGGTAGGGTGTGCCAGGGTGATCGATGTCCGGGCACGGCCAGTGCACGCCACCTTCGCGATCGATCCGATCGTAGGTGATGCCGCGGAAGTCGGGTGTCACCCGGCGCATCTCTTCCCAGATATCGCCAGGATGATGGTATTCCCAACCGGCGCTCGGAGTGAGACCCAGCCGGTCTTCGAGTCGAAGAGCCAGGTCGGAGATGATCACCCAGTCAGGACGACTCTGACCCCCCGGTTGGATCGCGCGACGAACACGCTGAACCCACCGATCGGAGTTTGTGAAAGTGCCATCCTTCTCGGCGAACGAGCACGACGGCAGGATCACATCGGCCAGCTCAAGGGTCGAATTCATGAAGATGTCTTGGCAGACGATGAACTCCAGTTCCTCCAAAGCATGGCGGGCGTGAGCCAGATTGGGCTCGCTTGTGAGCGGGTCCTCGCCCATGACATAGAAGGCCTTGATCGCACCGCTCAACGCTCCGTCGACCAGCTCGGTCACCGTCAGACCCGGCGACGGGGGCAGCGAGGGTCTGGCCCATTCCCTGGCAAATGACGCCCGGATGTCGTCGTCATCCACGCGCTGATAAGCGGTGTATACGTTCGGCAGCCCTCCGCTGTCCGAGCAGCCCTGGACGTTGTTCTGACCGCGCAGAGGATTGAGGCCCGTCCCGGGCCGCCCGACCTGACCACACAGCAAAGCCAGGTTGGTGATGGCCAACGTGTTGTCTGTCCCATGTGTGCTCTGGCTGATCCCCATCCCCCAATAAACCGCAGCCGCTTCAGAGGTGGCGTACATGCGCGCCGCACGCCGGATGTCCTCGGCTGGAACGCCGCTCACCTCTTCCGCCCACTCCGGCGTGGATGACTCCAGCGACTCCACGTAGTCGGAGAAACCCTCCGTTCGGGCCTCGATAAAAGCCTTGTTGTACAGCCCCTCTTTGACGACGACATGCGCCATCGCCTGCCACACCGCCACATCCGTCCCCGACCGTTGCCGAAGCCACAATGTGGCGAAATCCGTCATTTCGACTTTGCGCGGATCGATCACGACCAACTTGGCCCCGTTCTGCCGCACGGCCCGCTTGAGGAAGTTGCTGATCACGGGGTGGGTTTCAGTCGTGTTCGATCCGGTGACGATGAAGGTTTCGAGATGCTCCATCTCAGCGATCGAGTTGCTCATGGCGCTCGAGCCGATGGCCAGCTGCAGACCGGCAACGCTGCCGGCATGACACAACCTCGAACAATGGTCGACATTGTTGGTGCCGAGCACAGCCCGGGTCAACTTCTGGAGCAGGTAGTTTTCTTCATTAGTGGCCTTGGCGCAGGCGAAGGTGGCGATACTGTCGCCGCCGTGTTCCCGGACGATGCCCGCCAGCCTGTCGGCAACCAAATCCAGGGCCTCATCCCAACTCGCCTCTCTCCAGACGGCTTTGGCCGAGCGCGGTTCATTTGTGTTGACTCGGATAAGAGGGGAACGAAGCCTGGCTGGATGCGTCGTGTAGTCCGTCCCGAAGCGCCCTTTCACGCAAAGCATGCCGTAGTTGGGCGCGGCCTCAAACGGCGCGCTCACGCGATAGATGACTTCATCCTTGATGTGCAGGTTGATCTGACAACCAACGCCGCAATATGGGCATGTACTGCGGACCATGCGATCAGCTCTGATCACGAGGATCCCTGCCTTTCCGCTCAAGAACCCGAGACCGCCTAAGTATAAGCCCGCCCTCCGAATTCGGACAAGATTTGTCGCAGAATCGAACACATCCTGGGGCATGTTCCACGCCGCACAGCAGGTCTGGCTGTTTTGGGTGCATTGGGCGGCTCCTCCGCCCAATGCACCCAAAACAACCTTCCTTCCCCCAGGAGTGCGACAAGAAACAAAACAAGCCTTCCGGAGCCTGGGCAGGCTCCGGAAGGCTTTGATCTGCGCCTGGATGTTCCTGTTCCCTACTCGCTCGGCGCCGGCGTCGGCACTTCACCCGTCGGCTCGAGCGTCGGCAACGGCAGCAGGTAGGGGGAGTTGCTCGGAACGAGCATCACCTGGATGCCCGGAGCCAGCTTGTCGATGTACTCAAACGTCAAGACTTCCGGATTGTCGCGCAGCGCGCCGGCGATCTTCTGCAGAGCCTCCGCTTCGGCCTCGGCCTCAATCACGCGGGCTTTGGCCCGCCCCTCAGCTGCGATCACAGCGGCGTCCGCCTGCCCTTGAGCCACTTGGCGGGCCTGCTCCGCTTCCTGGCGCCGCTGCTCGACCGTCAGCCTGGCCTGCTCGGCCTGCTGCTCGGCGATCTGCTTCTGCTCGACCGATGCCGAGTATTCCGGCGTGAAGGTGATGTTACGCAGTACGAATTCACCGAGCAGGATTCCGTTGTCCTGAAGCCGCTCCGTAAGCCTGCTTCGTATGCCATCGATCAACTCAAGACGCCTGGAGCTCACGATTTCTTCGACGCCGAACTGGGCGGCCTCATCCCGGATGATCCCCCGCGCCAGAGGTCGGACCAGGTCCACGTCGTAGCGATTCTGCCAGGCGATGTGCACGTCGATGATCCGATCAGGATCGATCGAGAAGATGACCGAGGCGTCTATCAAGACCTCCTGACCGTCGGCAGTTCGGGCCGACACCGAGTCATCTCCTTGAACCGCGCCTTCCTCGCTGGCGATCGACATGGTGTATGTCTGGCGCGAGATGGGGTAGGTAATGACCGTCTCGGCGAAGGGAATCACCCAATGCAGCCCCGGCAGCAGGGCCGTCGTCCGATAACCACCAGGCGCCACGGCCGAGATCACGATGCCTCTGTCCTCAGGCTGGATGAAGACCATCCCCGCCCCGGCTGTAGTGAGCAGCAAGGCCGCGACGATCACGGCCGCCACCAGAGTACCGGCGGCCTTGAAACCCTGACCGCGCGCGGCGCGCACGACTGCCAGTCCGATGATGACAAGTGCGGCAACCCACGACAACGACGCCAAGCCGCGCAAAACCTCTGCAATGTTCACATTAACCTCCTCGTTCGATCAACAGTGTTCCTGTCTTATCTTCCCTGAGCCGCGGCGATTATAGCATGCGCACTTTTCGGCGACCCCCCGTGGGCCTGACATTGCCCTGCCATGGGGGCCGTGCTAGCATCGCCGCATGCGCCGATTCCACGCACAAGTCGAATCGATCAGATTACATCCATCCCTGGGAACGACGCTGAGGATTTCAGCCGCAATCCGGGGGCGATTGCGACCCGGCCAGCCGCTGCTTGGCCTGTGTCCTGGGAAGGGCGAGCCGACGCGCAGTATGCTCATTCCGTTCGAGACGACGGATCAGGGGTTTGAGTGCACTGCCCCTTCGGAGCGCAACTGGCGGGCAGGCGATGCCCTGGATCTACTCGGGCCGATCGGTCCGGGCTTCAAGCCCCCGGCCGCCTCCCGACATTGGTTGCTCCTCAGCCTCGACACCGAGGTAGGACCTCTGATGCCGCTGGTCCAACTCGCCAAAGACCTTGCCGCCTCCGTCTCCATCTGGGCGGACACCGCCCTGTCTGAGCTTCCCCCGGATGTGGAGGTGGCCACGGATTTGCAGGCCGCGATGGATTGGTCAGACTATCTGGCGATCTGCGCGACCCCATCCGGGCTGTCCGCGCTGCGAAGCTTGCCGGGTTTGACAAGTGCGCCTGCGCTCGCCGGCGTGCAGGCCGAGGCCCTGCTCATGGGCCCGATGCCGTGCGGGATCGGCGGCTGCATGGCCTGCGCCGTTCGGGCCAGACGCGGTTGGAAGCTGTGCTGCCAGGATGGGCCGGTCTTTCCATTGGAGGTTCTGGCGTGGTGAGTCGTCCGGTGTCGGGTGATGATCGCTCCCGGCCGGAGGCTCACTGGCCCCCGGTCGTGCTATCCAGCGGCAAGCGCGAGCTCACGCTCGATCCACCATGGACCAACGCCAGCGGCAGCCTGGGGTTTTCCACCGAGACGGCATCTGTGATTGAACCCTCGAGGCTGGGAGGGTTCATCACGAATCCGATCAGCCTGGGCAGACGCGCCCCAACCGGCGGACCCCGATTCCTCCCCACAGCGAGCGGGTTCGTGCTTCACACCGGCCTGCCCAATCCAGGCCTGCGGGGAGTCATCCGTCGCCACCGGCGTCGCTGGCGGACGATGGCCTGTCCGGTGATCCTACATCTGATCTCGCACTCGGCTCATGAGCTGGCGCAGATGGTGGAGATGGTCGAGTCGATCGAGGACACCGACGGGGTAGAGGTTGGAGTGCAGGCGGATGATCCGACAACTGTCGCGCACCTTGTCGGCGCGGCCGCGGCACATGAACTACCTGTCCTGGCGCGACTACCGTTTGGCGCGGGAGCCCAGCTTGCCTGGGCCGCGCTCGATGCGGGCGCAGCCGGCATCAGCTTCGCCCCTCCACGCGCGACAGTCCCCGGTCCGGGTGGGATATTCCTCCGTGGTCGACTGTACGGCCCGGCTGTCTTCCCCATGGCACTTGAGATGATCAAACGGATCCGCAACGCCGGTGTCGAGGCGCCCATCCTGGCGGCCGGCGGCGTCTATCGGCGAGATGATCTGCAAGCGATGTTCGCAGCAGGCGCCTCCGGCGTTCAGCTCGACAGCTTGCTGTGGACCGAGCCTGAAGCGGTGCTCGTCCAAGAGCCTAAGAATTGATGTCTTGAGTTGGCGTGCGAGGGATGAATCCCGGCCCGGTCGTCGCCCGTTGGCTCAGGTCTCTTCTTGCGTGCCGGCCTCACGCTCAAGAACAAGCGTGAACGGACCGTCGTTGTCGATCTCGACCTGCATGTGGGCGCCGAATCGACCTGTTAGAGTGGGAACGCCGTGTGTCTCGAGGCGCCTGGCGAAGTGTTCCACAAGCGGCTCGGCTGTCTCCGGCAACGCGGCCCGAATGAAGCTCGGCCGCCGACCCTTGCGCGTGTCGGCATACAGCGTGAATTGCGAGACGACGATCGCCTGACCACCGACGTCGACGATCGAAAGATTCGTCTTCCCTTCTTGATCTTCGAACACCCTCAGCCCGGCGCACTTGTCGGCCAGCCACTCGGCCTCCGCTGAAGTGTCCTCATGGCCGACCCCGACCAGGATGACCAGCCCGCGCTCGATCTCAGCCAGCGTCTCCTCGGCCACGCGCACGCGCCCATGCCGTACTCGTTGAACTACGATCCGCATCGTGAAGCCTCGAACTGCGCCTCGGTTACGATCCGTCGCGAATCAGGCCGGCCACCTCGCCGGGATTCGCGTGCCGCCCGGTCTTCAGCTTGGAGTAGATGAGCGTCCCATCCACGGTGACTTCGAATCTCCCCTCATCGGACGGGATCAAGCCAATGCTCTTGATTTTGAATTCGAATTCCCTGAGGAGTTCCGCCATCAGACTGATGGCCCGATCGGTGTAGTGTCAAACGGCGCAGTACTCGATGGTGATTTCCATTCTTCTTGCCTTTCCGCGGTTGTCTCCCTCATTCGCACGTCTTCGGGAGTGTACTACCGGATATTTAGACCTTCAAGCCGCACACGATACCGATGGGCTCGCCAAGCTCGCGCTCCGTATCGGACGTGGCCACCTCGCCGCACGCTTGTTTACCCCCTCAGACGGACATTGACTGGAGGCGGGGCCGGTCCAACTGAGGCTCGACACCGCAACTCCAAGGCCAGCCGTCGACCGTTGTTGGACTCAGAAGATCCGCCCTTCCGACCCGGATGATGCCTTCCCATGCTGCGTTCCGGGGATTCTCCACTCGCCGGAGAGCGGCGAGCTCCCCGGCCTACGGCCTGCCTGCACCCGCCCGCCCTGGCGGTCGGGCCAGGGTGGCGCGGCACAGGTGGGCAGGCAGAATGACACGAGTGGATCTCGGGCTACGGCAGCGGAGTCTTCCTCCTCATGTCATTCTGCCTGCCCGGGCCGCAGGCCAGGGAGCGAGGCCGGGAGGCCGAGCGAAGAACCCCCATGGTGTGATCCGACGTAACGCTCCCTTCGGGTCTGCATAAGGCTGCCTTGCCCCTCTCCCCTCTCCGCCGGGATGTTTGCTCTCGGCCGCCCCCTCGTGACGGAGAGGGGGATCATGCCGAAGCAATGAGATTGGGTCAGCTTCGCTGACCCAATCTCATTGCTTCGGCAATCTTCGCCATTGAAAGGCCCAGTGGTTATGAGATAATGATTTGACAGGAGGTGGAAGATGCGACGCTTCATGTCTTTTCTCACGGGCGCGATGATCGGCGCCCTTGTCGGCTCTTTGACGGCCATTCTGCTGGCGCCCGTCTCGGGCGAGGAGCTCCGGGCACGGGCGCGCGATCGGGCAGCTTCCTTCCGAGACGAAATCCGCGAGGCCTATGAAGCGCGTGTAGCCCAGCTCGAGGCCGAGATCGAGGCCCTGCGACAGCCGAAACCAGTCGAAAAGGCCTGAAGGCGAAACACCCTTATCCCGCCAAGATCCGCCTCAAATGACAAGAGTGTTGCCGCAAACCCAACGGGCGCGAGTCGCATGCGACTCGCGCCCGTGACGTATCCGCGTGGGAGGTTGCCCATCAGCTCAGGGCGAGACCTGCACCTCGTAGGGCGCTTCCTGCCAGGTATGGCGCGCTGTCCCGATAACGACCACGACCGCGCTGTCGTTGCCCGATCCGAGATTCACATCGATCTCGCCGCGGTTTGATGGATCCAGCGGAACCTCACGCACCTGGGTCGTCCTTCCTTGCTCGACAAGCACGACACGGTAGGTTTGCGGCACTTCGTTGTAAAGTCGCACCCAACCGCCCGATTCCCAGCCGCCATCACCCTGCTCGAAATCTTCGGTGTAGCCCAGGGCCGGAATGGAGATGTCGTCGAGCAGCAGCCCTTCCCCGTTGACGGCTGCGTCTGTGATGTACTCAAAACGGAGCGTCAATTCCTCTCCGGCGTATGGCGAAAGATCCACTTGTTCGTTGATCCACTCCGCCTGGATACCTCCCCCGCTTTCTCCGTTGTAGCCCCATCCGTAGGCGTTCCCTGAGGGATCCTCACCGGTGCCTGAGGGGGTCGTGACGATTTCCCACTTCTGCCCACCGTCCACCGAGGCCTCCAGGTAAAGATAGTCATATCCCTCTTCGAGGTCATACCAAACCCAATAGTCAAGTACGCCTGGATCATTGACGCCGGTCAGATCGAAGGCGCGGGTCAAAGTCATGTCCGATTCGTCCCCGCGATTTGACCAGAAGGCGTACTCGCCCGAGTGAGCATCCGCAGGCACTACGCGCGCCGACACATCGCCCTGGAACGTCAATTGATAGTCACCCTGACAGTTGATCTGGATGTAGTCGACACCGTATTGGCTCACATCTCGCGACATGGGCTCGCCCGGACAGTCGTTGATCGTGTCATTCGGCTCGGCCTGAATCAGCCCGGAGTAGTCGCTCATGGCATAACGCCCGTCGCCGACGGAGCTGTCCTGCAGCAGAAGCGTCACGCCCCAATCTCGAACCAAATCGTCCGCCCCGACCGGAGCGCCGTTAAGGGGATCGGTCTCGGCCAGATCCGCCAGGGTCTGGTCGACGGAATCAAGCCCGTTCGCCGGGTTAGCCACGAGGGCCTTGGTCGCATCGGCCCCAAACCTATCGAGAAAGTACTTCAAAAGTAGGAACGCCTGGCCATAATGCGCGCCGGACGTGCCGGGCTCCGAAGGCCAGTACGTCAGAGTCAGATCCGGCTGGAAGATGTAGGAGAAATCGAAGCCTCCGACGCTGTAGCCGTTGAGATAGGCGGCTAGCTCGGAGAATCCCTCGTTCATCCAGGTCTCTTCGTTGCGATCACGGTACCAGTGGATCATGTGCTGGAACTCATGCGCCAGTACACCGTTAGTGAAATCGTCGTTCAGATCAAGCAGATTGTCGGCGCTCAGGTAGAACATCTCGTGACCGTTGGAGTACTCATGCGCCTCAGGGGAGAACTCATCATTGGATGAGAAATAGCCGGCGATGGAACTCCCCAGTCCAGTTGCGTAGAGGATGTAGAGATGCGGATCCCCGTCGACGCCCGGCGTCCACTCGCTTCCAAAGAACTCGCGGTCGGTAGGATAGGCGTGGGCCTCGAACGTGTCGACAAGGCTCTTGACGTCCGCAAGCCTGTAGTCGACGCCCTGCTCGACCCAGAAGTACACATGCGGGGAGGCATACACCAGATCGGCGGTGAGCTGGAAATTAGTGTTGTTGTCGACATCGCTGGCCCAGAAATCCTGGGTTTGCCCCTCCTCAAGGGTCGGGGCGTTCGTCTCCAGGACCGTCGGGATGTCCACTTTCCCCTGGAACCTCTCTGCCAATGAGATGGGGTCTGCCGTCGGGACTTCAACTCTGGCGAGTTCGGCCAGCATCTCCTGGGCCTGGTCGGAGACGGTCTGGGTCTCTCCCAGGCTCGGGCGCGCAGCCGGCGTCGCCGTTGCCCTCTGCAGACCCGGAGTGGCGACCTGCAGTGTGACCACCGACGCAGTGGTATCCGCTCGTTGGACCGCTAGGAACGCCCCGGCGGCCACAACGACCACAACGCACAGGCAGCACACAAGCGCCAGCAGTAATCCAACGACGACGTACCACGCCGTGTTGTTCGACTTCGATTCCATGTATTGAGCTCCAGGGCCGAGAGTGGAAGGATTATACCCGCTGCCGTCAGCGTTTCCGGTCGACAGTGTCGTCGGTTGGACGAACCACTGGCAGGCGGACCGTGAAACGACTCCCCCGCCCGACGACGCTCTTTGCCGTCAAAGTGCCGCCGTGTGCAGCTACGATCTCGCGCGAGATCGCCAGGCCAAGACCCGCTCCGCGTCCCTTCCCGCCCTGTCGCGCCTGATCCAACTGATAGAAGCGCTCAAAGATGCGCGGCAGCACCTCCGGCGGGATGCCCGGACCTGTATCTTCCACATGGATCGTGACCCATCCCGACTCTACTTGCGCTGTCAGGCCCACGCTGCCTCCGTTCGGCGTGTGGCGGATGGCGTTATCCAACAGATTGGTGAAGACCTGGGCCAGGCGATCCCCATCGGCGACCACGGACGGCATGCTCTCCAGACGTCTGGCCAGCTTGATCTGCTTCTCTTCTGCCCGCAGGCTCAGACGATCCCAGACCGCTTCGAGCATCGCCCCGACATCCATCGGCTTTAGCTCCAGCGCGGCCTGACCGGCATCGAGCTTGGCCAGATCGAGCAGATCGTTGACCAGACCTTGCAGACGGTGGGCTTCGTCCAGAATGATACCGGCGGCGCGCACCTGTGCTTCCTTTGTGCCGGCCGTTTGATCAGCGATCGCCTGGGCAAAGCCCTGGATCGACGTTAGAGGTGTCTTCAGCTCGTGAGACACATTGGCCACGAAGTCTCGCTGTGCCTGCTGACTCGCTCTCACCCGGTGGATCATGTCATTGAAGGCCACGGCCAGAGCCTGGACTTCCGCCGGTCCTTCGGTAGGCAGTTGATGCTGATAATCGCCGGCCGCCACCGCGTGCGCGGCCGTCGCCATTCGCTGCAACGGCGCGGCGACCCAGCGGGCGATCAGCCATGCCAGCACTGGTGAGAGCAGCAGCGCAACCACGCCCGCGCGGATCAAGGGGGTGGCGAACTCCTCTCGGATGGCAGCCCAAGGGATGACCGCTGGCTGTATCGCTGCGAGAAGCAGCGTTCGGGAACCGGATAGCGGCTGGGCAACGTAGAGCCAGGCGACTCCTGACGAGTCGCGATACCGGCCCGTGGAAGCCGCAGCTACGCTGAGCAGGGCATCGGCTGGGGGCGCTTCCACCTCCGGCCGACTATCGACGAGGATCTCACCGCCAGAACCCAGGACGATCACCCTTGCGCCAGCGAATTGGTCCAGACGGGTGAGGGTGACGGCCAGCCGGCCGGGTGGAGTCTCAAGCAGAGTGTTCCCTTCGCGCGCGGCCACCGTCTCGGCCACCGTCTGAAGCCGCTGGATCGCGCGCCTCTGGGCCAGCGGATCGCGCACGAGGAAGAAGATCAGCGAGGCCCCGACCAGGCTCAGGACGAGTGCAGCCAGGAGAAGATACGTCAGGAGTAATCTTGCCCTGAGCGAGCGGAGCAATGGAATCTAGCCTACCAGCTTGTATCCGACGCCTGTGACGGTTTCAATATGCAGGTTCTGGCTGGCCGCCAGGTGCTTGCGCAGGTGCGCGACGTGGACGTCGACCGTGCGGGTCTGGCCGTAGAAATCGTAGCCCCAGACGAGATTGAGGAGCTGGTCGCGCTTGAGGACAAGACCACGGTTCTCAGCCAGGGTCTGAAGCAGGTCGAACTCCTTGGCGCGCAGGTTGACCGCCTCGCCGGCGATGATCACCTCCCGACGCGCCGGGTCGATCGTCACATCACCAATGTGGATCGGCTCGCCAGCGGCCACCGGGCGGCCCTCGACTCGTCGCAGGATCGCTTTCACCCTGGCCACAAGCTCTCGAGGGTTGAATGGTTTGATCAGGTAGTCATCCGCCCCAAGTTCCAGGCCGACGATCTTGTCAATGTCATCGTCTCTGGCAGTCAGCATGATGATGGGCACGTCAGAAACGGCGCGGGTCCGTCGGCACACTTCGAACCCGTCCATCTCAGGCAGCATGATATCCAGTATCACCAGAGCAGGCGGGCGTGCCTGGATCGATTGCAGGGCCTTCACACCGTCGGAGGCCTCCTCAACGGTGTAGCCATCCTGCTCGAGGTAGAGGCGAGCCAGGCTGACGATGTTGGCCTCGTCGTCGACGACGAGGATTCTTTCACCGGGCATCTCGATGCCTCAATGCCACTCAGGAAGGTGACGCGTCTTGCGACGCTCAAGAAGCCGGGGCATGGCGTCGCGGGATCGGCGGCATCAGTCTCCTCGAGCATCACCGACAACGGCGATGGCCTCGATCTCGATCTGGGCACCACCGGGAAGCGCCGCCACTTGGACCGTCGTTCTGGCCGGAGGATCCTGTTCAAAGAACTCGGCGTAGACCGCGTTCAATTTGCTGAACTCGCCCAGATCGCACATGAAGACGGTCGTTTTCACGGCAAGGCTCAGCGAGGACCCACCCGCTTCGAGGATGTTCCCCAGGTTGAGTAGGGCCTGGCGGGTTTCGGCCTCGACACCACCGGGGACGAGTTTGCCCGTCTTCGGGTCGATACCGACCGTGCCCGAGGCGAAGACGAGCGGCGCCGATCGAATCCCCAGCGAATACGGGCCCAACGCCTTGGGGGCCTTGTCTGCGATCAATACCTCACGACGTCTGGTGGGCATGCTGTTCCTCCGATCGGTGATGATGAGGGTTTGGATTGTACGTCGCCCGGCTCACAGGGCAAAGCCGCCCGGCACGGTCATTCGTCTCCGCTTCGCCTATACCCTGCAATGGGACAGCATGAGCCCTGCGGCCGTTTCCGGCCACATCCGATGGAGAGGCCGAAAAGGGATGTCGGGACAGCTTCCCTGTCCCGACATCCCTTTTCGGCCTTCCTCCCCCTATCACACGACGATGTTCACCAATCGCCCCGGCACGACAATCACCTGCTTCGGGAGCTTGCCGCCCAGATACTTGTTCACGGCCTCGCTCTCCAAGGCTAATTGGCGCGCTTTTTCGTCGGCGATGTCGGCGGCGACCACCAGGCGATCGCGCACCTTGCCATTCACCTGCACGACTAAGGTGATCTCGTCCGCCGTGGCCACTTCCACATCGAACTCCGGCCAGGGCTGAATGTGGATCGAGTACGGCTTGCCGATCCTCGCCCAAAGCTCCTCGGCAATGTGCGGCGCGCTCGGTGCCATGAGCAGAAGCAGGGTTTTGATGGCTTCCTTGAAGGCCGATGTGCCCTCCAACCCTTCCTGGCGCGAAGAGACGATGCCGTTCGTCAGTTCCATCAAAGCCGAGATGACTGTATTGAACTCGAAAGTCTCCAAATCATGCGACACCTGGCGAATCGTTTGATGCACCCGACGCCGTAGGTCCTGGGCGGCCGGTGTATCCAGGTCTGCGGCCGACAGATCTGCCGTTTCATGGACCAATGACCAGACGCGATTGAGCCAGCGCACCACGCCCTGGATGTTGTCAGGGCTCCACGGCCCGCCCTCCGACCAGCGATATCCAAACATCAAATACGTGCGCACCGCATCGGCGCCGTATGTGCGAACTTGCTCGTCGGGGTCGATCACGTTCCCGCGCGACTTGCTCATACGCTGACCGTCCGGGCCGAGGATCTGCCCTTGATTGCGGAGTTGAAGCATTGGCTCGTCGCCGCGAGTGATGCCCATGTCGCGACACGCTTTGTGGAAAAAGCGTGTGTAGATCAAGTGCAGCGTAGCGTGCTCGGCGCCTCCGGTGTAGGTATCGACCGGCATCCAGTAGTCATACTCACCCTGCGCAAAGGGATGCTTATCCTCCTTCGGGCTCAGGTAGCGCAGGTGGTACCAAGATGAGCACATGAAGGTGTCCATCGTGTCGGTATCGCGCTCGGCCGGCTTTCCGCAAATCGGGCATTCCGTTATCTTCCACGTCGGGTGCAGCTTGAGAGGGCTTTCCCCTGTCGGCCGCCACTCCACATCGTCAGGCAGGAGCACCGGCAGTTGGTCGTCGGGGACCAGAACCTGCCCGTGTTCAGGGCAATAGACAATGGGGATCGGCGCCCCCCAATAGCGTTGCCTGGAGATCAACCAGTCCCGCAGTCGATAGTTGACGGCCGCCTCACCCTGGCCCCGTTCGACCAGGAAGGCGATCGTGCGCGACATCGCCCGGTCGGCGGGCGTCCCGCTCAGGGTGCCGGAGTTGATCATCGTCCCGTACGCCGGCACGGCCGCCTGCATCGTCTCTCCATCCTCCGGTCCAGCGCCCTCGGCCTGGATGACCGGCCTCACTTCGAGATCAAATCGACGGGCGAACTCGAAGTCTCGCTGGTCGTGCGCCGGGACGGCCATGATGGCGCCGGTCCCGTAGCTCATCAGCACATAATCGGCGATCCACACAGGGATGCGCTCTTCGTTCACCGGATTGATGGCGTAGCCACCGGTGAAGACTCCGGTCTTCTCTTTATCGGTTGCCTCGCGCTGGATATCTGTCTGCCGGATGGCCTGGGCCACGTAGGCCTCGACGGCGGCATGCTCGGCCTGCGTCGTGAGCTTGGCGACCAGCGGGTGCTCGGGCGCAAGCACCATGAAAGTCGCGCCCCATAGCGTGTCCGGTCGAGTGGTGAAGACCTCGATCGGGTCGCCGCCTTCAGTCATGAAGGTCACGCGCGCGCCCTCGCTGCGCCCGATCCAGTTCGTCTGAGCCGACTTGATCGGCTCCGGCCAATCGATCTGGGAGAAGTCGAGGAGCTCGTCGGCATACTTGGTGATACGGAAGAACCACTGCTCCAGGTCCTTCTTTATGACGGGCGTACCACAACGCTCACAAACGCGGTTCTCACCCACGACCTGTTCGCGCGCCAGCGTTGTGTTGTCCTTGGGGCACCAGTCGACCGGCGACATCTTCTTGTAGGCCAGCCCGTGCTCGAACATTTTGAGGAAGAACCACTGCGTCCAGCGGTAGTATTCCGGGTCAGATGAGATCGCTTCGCGCGACCAGTCCCACATGGCGCCCATGCTTCGCAATTGCCGGCGCATGTTGACGATGTTGGCATAGGTCCATTCCTTCGGGTGGATGTTGCGTTCGATGGCGGCGTTCTCCGCCGGAAGACCGAAGGCGTCGAAGCCGATCGGGTACATGACGTTGTATCCCTGCATGCGCAGGTAGCGCGCTCGCGCGTCGGAGCAGCCCATGGCGAACCAGTGCCCGATGTGAAGATCGCCGGAGGTATACGGCAGCATGGTGAGGAAGTAGAACTTGCGGCGCCCATCGTCGATCTCCGCTTTGTAGAGCTCGTCCGACTCCCAGCGAGCCTGCCAGCGCGGCTCGATGGCGGCCGGATCATAGTGTTCGAATGCCGGCGGTTCCGCCGCTGCTCCCATCTGCCTGGTTGATTCGCTCATTACGACTCCTCTGTCCGCGCGACTCGTCCCTTTCATTCACATGGGTTGCCCTGCAGCGCTCGCCGGCTGAGGGGGTGAAAATGACAAACCCCCTCGCCGATCAGGGACGAAGGGGTTCTCCGCGGTACCACCCTGCTTGCCCGGTGACTGCCGGGCCGCTCGGTTCGCGCTAACGGGCGAGACCGCCGCCGACTACTCTGGTTTCACCGGCGGAGCCTGTCCCCTCAAGGGACGACAGGCGAGTTCGGGCCTGTGGCGGAGACCTTTCTCAATCTCGCCACGACGCTCTGCATGCGTCTCGCCGGGCTCACACCATCCCCGACTCGCTGCCAGATGTCCTAGTACTCCTGCCAAGGCTACCTATCAATTGTCAGGTGGACCCAGTGGGATTCGAACCCACGACCTTCTCAATGCCATTGAGACGCGCTCCCAACTGCGCTATGGGCCCTTGTCGGTCTTGCCAGTGGACCTGGCGGGATTCGAACCCGCGACCTCTTCAGTGCGATTGAAGCGCGCTCCCAACTGCGCTACAGGCCCGGGATCGGCTCAGGCATTCTACTTGCACGCAAGAGGAGTGTCAAGAAAACAAGCCCCCGGAGGTCCGCTCGGGCGCTCCTCCGGGGGTCAACAACCTGGAGCGTGGAAGTTCAGGGCAACGGTTCGAGCACGAAGTTGTCGAACCGCGCCTGGACTCGCCGGCCGAGGTCGACGAAGCCCACCGATCCGCTTTCAGCCCAATCCTTGATCAGTGTCTCGCCCGGCTGCGGCGCATCCGCGGTCAGCAGGACAAGGCGCTTGTCGTTCAGTCGAATGTCGATCATCCGGCCGTTGTTGGAGGCGGTGGCCTCGAACCGATTCGGGTTGCCCTGCCCGCGCAGCCCGGCCTTCCCGGACTTGACATGAAACCACGGGGCAACCGCATCCGGGATGTGAACATATATCGCCCAGGCGTTGTCGTACACGTCAAATCCGATGACCAAGAGGTAGTCTTCTCGATCTAGCAGACCGTTGCCGTTCTCATCGACGAAGCGCAGGATAACCCCCCACTGCTTGTCGGAGAGCCCGTCGGCGAACGCGATGTCAGCCTGCATTCGATAGTTGGTGAGGTTCGTCCCGCAGGTCAGGCAGACAGCGTTGCAGTCGATCGGACTATCGAAGGCCGCCACATCCTCGGCGCACTGTTCAAACGGCCCGAGGAGCAGAGCTCCATTCTGGATTTGGACGCCTTCAGACAGCGAAAAGGTGCCGATATCAGAATCGAAACTGTCTTCGACCTTCTCACCTGGAGCGGCAGCCATCTGCTCGGTAGGTTCGCCCGGCTCCGGCGGCGCCGCAGTGGGAGGGACGGCGACCCCGGCCGCCCCGGCCGTTGCCTGGGCGTTGGCCAGTTCCTGCTGCAACGCTTCCAAGGTAGCTGAGACGTCCTGGCTTGCGTCAGTCCCCTCAGTTGATGAACCTCCCAGACTCAAGCACATCATCGTGCTCAAGGCGAGGAGCGCAAGAACCGTCAGGGGTATGAGCAGCCGACGGCGCGGCCCCCCGCCCAAACCACCATTGTTCCTCTCTTCAGAATCCATCGGACCCATCCTCCCTCTAGTCAGACCTGCCGACAGGCCTTGAACGTGCAGTCGTATTATCGACGAGTGGCTTAAGGTGTCAAATGGGACGCTGGTGTTACCCGGGGGGAAGTCGAAGCGAGATGTCCGGGCCGCGCGGCGTCCCCCCCCACTCGCGTCCACGCAATATTGCGCCGCCACCAAGCATGGCGTCCCGGCAATGCACCCCGCCAAG
>CAZGRL010000030.1:0-2558 GCA_964528155.1 uncultured Anaerolineaceae bacterium | reverse complement strand
TTCCGTGTTGTGTTTTATGTGTAACAGGGGCCGGTGGTGGTCCCGGGGGGGTCTGTCTCTTGTTTTTGGGGGCCCCGGGCGGCTGACCCGACATCTCGCTTCGACGCATTATTGCGCTGCGACGATGCTTGGCGTCCGTGCATTGCTCCTCGCATAGCGCCAGACTATAATCGCGTCATCCCCCGGAGGCTTGCATGTCGACTGAACGAATCTCCCGCCTGGGTCACCTCATGCAGGAACACGGCCTCGACGCCGTCGCCCTGAATCCAGGTCCGACCTTCTTGTGTTTGACTTCGCTGTCTTTCCACTTGATGGAACGCCCGGTTATCGCCTTGTTCGCGCCGGATCGCCAGCCGTGGTTGATCTTGCCCGAGTTCGAACGGACCAAGGCCGAAGCCGGGCCGATCGACTTCCGCCTGGCGACATATGAGGAGGACGAAACGTCACGCCAACGCGCCTTCGAGCAGGCCGCCGCCGGGTTCGGCCTGGGTTCGATGCGCGTCGGAGTGGAACCGTTGCGATTGCGCGTGCTGGAGCTGCGCTTGCTCGAGGGGGTCGCCCCCGGGGCGCGATTCGTAAGTGGGGAACCCGCTTTGATCCCGGTTCGAGCCAGCAAGGACGAGGGAGAGTTGAAGGCGATGCGCAAGGCGGTCGAAATCGCCGAGACGGCGCTTGAGGCCACGCTGACCCACGTCCGCCTCGGAATGACCGAACACGAGCTGGCCGGCGAGCTCACGCTCCAGCTCTTGCGGGCCGGCTCCGAGCCCGAACTTCCTTTCAGCCCGATTGTGGCCTTCGGCCCCAACAGCGCCCTACCTCACGGACTCCCCGGCGAACGCAAGTCGCAGCCGGGCGATCTGCTCCTGATCGACTGGGGCGCGAACCACCGCGGATACATCTCGGACATCACGCGCACATTCTCGATCGGTGTTCCCGACCCCGAGCTCGAACGGATCCACAAGATCGTCCAGGAGGCGAACATCGCAGGCCGCAGCTCCGTCCGCCCCGCCGCTGCGTGCTCTGCAGTCGACGACGCTGCCCGCTCGGTGATTGCCGAGGCAGGCTACGCGGATTTCTTCACCCATCGCACCGGCCACGGCATCGGGCTCGACGTGCACGAACCACCCTACATTCGGGGTGACAATCCAGAGCAACTTGTCCCTGGGATGACCTTCACCGTCGAGCCCGGGATCTATCTCACCGGCCGGGGTGGCGTCAGGATTGAGGATGATGTCCTGGTCACCTCCGACGGCGGCGAGACGTTGACGAGCCTGCCGCGCGAGCTGAGGATCATCGGATGACCCGCCTGCTGGCGGGGGGTGAGCCGTTCCTGTTGTCCGGCGGCAGGATCGGCTGTCTGCTCATCCATGGTTTCACCGGCACCCCGGCCGAGATGCGCCCGCTTGGCATTCATCTGAACCAGCAGGGCTACACCGTCCTGGGGATTCGACTCTTCGGGCACGCCACCCGGCCGGAGGACATGATCCGCGCCCGCCGGGGGGACTGGCTGACCGATGTCGAGGCCGGGATGGACATGCTGCAGGGCGCATGCGACAGAGTCGCCGCCGTGGGGTTGTCGATGGGTGGCCTGCTGGCACTTTGGGCCGGCGCGCAAGCGGTAGTCGGGGCGGTCGTGTGTCTTTCGACGCCGATGGCGATGCCGCGCAATGGGCACATGCGCTTCGCCCGTGCGCTCAGCAGGCTGGTCCCTTATGTTTCCAAGGGTAAGCCCGATTGGCACGACCCCGAGGCAGCCCCCCGGCACGTGACGTACCCCGTCTACCCCACCCGCGCCGCCGCCGAACTGCGCGACCTGATCCGTGACGTGCGCCAGATCTTGCCGAAGGTGCAGGTACCGCTGCTGGTTGTCCAGGCCAGAGGGGACAGAGCCGTCCCTCCGGATTCAATGGCGATCATCCTGGAGAATGTCACCTCCACGGACAAACAGTCCCTGTGGCTGGAAGATAGCGGGCATGTGATCACCCGCGACCGCCAGCGCCAAGCGGTCTTCGCCGCCACTTCCGCTTTCCTCGCTCATTCCATGGGCGCGCCGAGATGAGCCGCGATCTGCGTCTGGTTGCGATCTCACTCTTCTTCTGGGGACTGGGTGAGGCGACCTGGTACTACTTCGAGCCGCTGTACCTCCAGGATCTCGGTGCCGGGCCCTTCCAGATCGGGGCGATCATCGGATTGTCCGGACTGGCTCTGACCCTCACCCATCTGCCAGCCGGATATCTGTCCGACCGTTTCGGACGTCGACAGATCATGTTCGCCGGATGGCTAACGGGCGTGGCCTCGGCCGTGATCATGTACATGGCGACTTCGCTTTCCGTGTTCGCCATCGGGATCGTGCTCTATAGCTTCACCGGCTTCGTGATCTCTCCGCTCAACAGCTACATCACCAACGCACGCAGCAAGTGGAGCGTCACCCGCGCCCTCACCACAATCGGGGCGATGTATAGCCTGGGCGCTGTCTTCGGCCCACCCATCGGCGGTTGGGTGGCCGACCACTTCGAGTTGCGCAGCGTGTTCGGCCTGGCTTGTGTCATCTTCGCCAT
>CAZGRL010000029.1:33246-39348 GCA_964528155.1 uncultured Anaerolineaceae bacterium | reverse complement strand
TTCTCCAGGAACATTTCCTTCTTGTGTTCGTCGTCGAACCATCGAACTTCCATTGTGATGCCGCGATAGAGCTGTCCGGGGGAATCAAATCCTTGGATCGACAGCGGGAGACCCTCGTCCCAGCCCTCATTCGAAATCACTGAACCGGCAGGTATGTTTTCGTAGATCCAGCGCGACGCCTGGATCCGCGTATGATCCTGCAGGTACACGGCTTTGACGAAGGCATAGCCCCAGGTTAGGGTCCCGATTGTTACAATCGCGTATGCCAGCATGCCTAGACTCTGCCTGACGCCATGCCGCACGCGTCCAGTCTCAGCCGCACCGCCGTTTTCGTCCACTCTTCGGTGATTCCGCCAAAGTTCAATCAGTGCCCAGGCAGCCAGAAGGCAGAGGAAGGGGTAGATCGGCAAGAAGTAGCGCACGGACTTCACCCATCGAGTCCCCATGAAACCGAAGTACCCGCCGACCCACACGAGCTGCAGGGAGTGCGATCTCCACTCCCGTCCCTGGCGGACTACCCTCCACGCCGCCCAGGCGAACCCGGCCCACGCAGCCAGTCCGAGCGGGACACCCATCCCCCAAACGACCATGTTCATGAGTGGGAAGATGATCGCCGTTCGGTTGGCCCATTGTTCAGACGGGGGCCCCCCTGCTGTGCCGTTGGATTCGTGCTGGGCGACGATCATGCTATCCACCCAGTCCGAGTTGGGTGTCAGTGTGAGGATCGACGTGTCACCCGTCTTTGCACGGAAAGTCATCGGCTGAGTAATTCGGAAGGTTACTGCTGAGACAAGCAATGAGAACGCGATCAATATCGCCGCAGATTGAGCGATCTGGGGCAGGTCTCTCTCGGTGCGCAATCGGAGATCAGCAACGGCGATGAACGTCGCCACCAGGATCATGCCGCCCAGGGGAAGGAGGTTTACGCGCGATGCCACTGCCATGCCGAAGGCGACTCCAAAGACGGCATACCATAGCCACGCAGATCGATGAATGGTGTAATCCAGCGCCGTTGATCCGTCTTCGTCGCTCTGGAGTTCAAATCTGAGGATCGGCCTGTTCTGAGAGATCCTCACCGCGGCGTACATCGCGATGCAGCTGAAAAGCACGCCGAAATTGTCTACGGTCATGAAGTGAGACTGTTGGATCTGCATGACTGCCAGAGAGCTCAGCGCGGCGGCGGTCAGGCCTATCGACGTGCTGTAAAGCCTTCTCCCGATAACGAAGATGATGAGCAGGGCAAGCGAGTCGGCCACCGCCGACATCCGACGACCGAGCAGACGGATTTCATCGTAGCCGGTGTTCCCGGTCAGCTCGCCTGCCGCCCGAATGAGGATGATCGGCCATTGCCCCCAGCGCATCCGGTTGTCCGGTCCGTTCTGCGTCGGTTCGCCTTGCACGTCGTACTTCTGGTACGGGCTTATGGGTGACAGACGCGTGTTGAAATACTCTGCGAGCGTTGATGGAAGCTTCAGCTGGGTGAGGGTGTTCGTCAACCCATACTCGTCCGGATGCAGGTTCGTCCCCTGCGACCAGTTCACCGACACAAAGCGAAAGTAAACGCCGACCAGGATCAGGCCGACGAGGAAGAGCTTGAGAATGCCGGGCAGCTCTTCGATCCGGCGTGCCGGGAGAGGCGAGGGCGGCTCTTTCGGGGAGGGCGTCTTCATTTTCCTCGGTGACACTCGGCGCGGCTGCCCCAGCAATTGAGCAGGGGAGGCCGTCCATCGGCGGCCGGCCATTTTCGCGCAATTGAACACCTGGGCAACCATAGCTTGGTCGAATGCAGCTGGCCCGGGTCCTCCGGGCCGGCTGTCCACATGCCACGTCGTTTCTCCGGATCCCGCTGCCCACCCGGCGAGCGGGATCTTCTAGAGATCCGTCAGCCGTTCTCGATCACAAAGCTGAAATCGTATTGCAGGCGGATGTTGTCATCGACACTCAGCACCACCATCACGCTCGGGACAGTCATCCCGAAGTCTTCGAAGGTGAACTCGGTGGTCGCCGTCCCGATCAGCGTGTCTCCAGTCAATGTGGCGGTGACGTTCCAGACTACCTGTTTCGTTACACCATGGACCGTGAGGTCGCCCACGAGCTCGAATGTCGTCCCTCCGGACTCGAGCGTGCTCACATCCAGGCCACGCGTTTCGGTTGGGACGAACACGGCCGAAGGATACCGAGCCGTCTCCAGAACCCGTTGGCGGACGTAGTTGTCGCGCCTGTCTTGGTCCGAACGGATGGACGCCAGGTTGACGGTGATGCTCGATTCCTCGGGTATGAAGGTCCCGTCGGGGGAGACGACAATGGCTCCACTGATGTCGCTGGTGGTGCCGATCGCGTCTGAGGGGAAGGACAACTCGGCGAGCTGCTCGCGCACCATGTATTTTGCCTCATTGCCGCTGTCGGCCAGGACCAGCCTCGTGCCGGCCCCGGAGGCGGGCGCGGATGTGCTCGGTTCCGGGACGGTCGCCGTCGGCTGAGGCGCCTGCTCAGCCCCACCTGCAGTCGGCGTCGACGAGTCCATTGCTGCGTCAGTGGGAAGCGCCGGTGCAGTAGGAGTGGAGCCCTCGCACGCCACGAGCACCAAGGCCAATGTCAAGGGGATTGCGACGGACAGAACGAAGCGAAGTCGTTGCGTTGAGTCCAGCATGAGGTTCCTTTCCACGTCTCCTTTGGCGTTCCGAACCAGTATGCGCCTGCGTCGAATGCCAGCCGAACCGAGGATCCGACAGGCGAGCGACATGGCCGCCATTTTACGGGCAGACTTGCCAAGGATTGTGAACGGAAGATGAACGTTTGGTGATGATCCAACGCCGCTGAGCGGGGGTAGCGAGACTGCCACGAGCTACTGGGCAGGCTCCTCCAGAACGATCTCCGGCCCGCAACAGGGCAGAACCTGCAACTGGTGGACTCCCAGGGCAAGGTAGGAACCGAACGGCGCCCCGATCGCGAATTCGCCACCGGGCTCCATGTGGCCGCTGTGCGTTCCAATCGAGACGTCCAGGGGGCCGTCGGTGTTGTTCGTGACTCTCAGTTGCTGATCCGCTCTGGCGCGGGGGCAACGAGGGTCGGGGATTCCCGGCTCGATTCGGAACTCAACCACAGGACCGTCAAAACCGGCGCAGATCCCTGCCGCAGGCGAGTAGGCATAGGGTGTAGCCAATGCAGACATGGCCGGTGTGGGGGTTGCAGCCGGCGCTGGGGCCGGAGCAGAGGTGGGTGTCGAGACTGGGGTCACGGCGTTGCAGGCAAGCCCAATCAGGCAGGCAAGACCGGCGAACACGGATAATCGAGCCAGCTTTTGCCTCGGATTCTCGAGTGCAGCCATTGGGCAGCCCCTCCGGGGGTCGTCGAAGATGGATTTGTCGTTTCTCTCATCTGGCGCCGCTAGCGCCACATACCAGACGAACCTGGCCTCAGAGTGGTTCCCCAGGCCACTGCGTTCGTCCTCTCCTCAGGGAAGCATGATCGTTAGACCGGGAGGCGAAACACTACAGGTGTGAAGCGCTTGGTCCCGTAAGTAGAAGTGAGAGCGTCTTGATCGGTTCAGCCAAGTGCGATAAATAGCAGTAGCAATGCCAGATTCCCGACCATGCCGCCTACCAGCCATCGCAGATCTCGGCCAGTGATCCTGGAGTGGCTCAAGGCGTTCCACACGGCGCCAGCGAGGAAGAGCAGAGCGGACAGGAGCACGAATGGACCGATCGAGAGAGCCCCAATCACGCCCAGTGGCAGCAGCGCCCCGCCGATCGCCCACGGCCCGAAGTGGCTTCCGCGCGGAGGAGAAGCATCACCACCGCCGGTCGTGAGGAACCCGACGAAACCAAGGATTCCCCAGTCCAGGAGGGCAAGCGCCGGAAGGGGCCATACAGACCCGTCGCTCGTTGAGGCTTCGAGCGACCAGAAAGCGGCGGCTCCCGCGATGCACACGGCTGCCCCCGTCGAAATGAGTACACGCCTGACGAATCCGCTCACGTCTACCGCTCTATCCGGCCGCCCCGGCAGCCTCGATCAGATAGAGCAGAAGGTCTTGCTCGAAGGTCGGCGCATCGAATTCGCTATGCAGGATCGCCAGCACCTGGGCCCGATGGTCCGTGCAGTGGTTCGCAAGGTGCAGCAACAGGTCGGACCGCTTGTTGGCGTAGTCCACTCCACGTCCGGCTAGGCGGCCGGCGACGATCTCGTCTAGTTTCTCCTGGTCAAGCGATTGCAGATACGCGCCAAGCGCGGCGTCGGTTTGCTCCCACCGAGCGCGTACAGCAGAAGATGTTGGAAAGTCATCCTCCCCAGGATTGGGCGCAGGTGCCTCGCCTTCCAGACGCTGCATCCAGCGTTCGATGCCGGTGACGATGTGCAACATCTGATTGCGGACCGAACCCCTGGGGTAATCTACTTCCTGCACGAATTGGTCGTCGGACAGATGTTCGACGCACTCCCACACATGATCGAGTGCCCAGGTGTTGTAGGCGAAAAGCCGCTGGACATCCTCTGGTGTCATTCCCTCACCTCCATCGAGATCACCTCAAGTCCATCCCCGGCCCTTCGGGCTGCACGCAAGACCTACCTTCGCATGGATGATCGGGTGCCCGCTATCAAGAACTCACAATCATTCGGCCGTGTTGAGTGTACCCAAGCCGCCTTTCCTTGTCGTTGTCAATCCCATCCGATGAATGGGCGATTTCCACAGGCCCCCGACCGTCACGCTTCTTTCTTGAGCAGCATGAGCGCCAACGTGCCACCCCCGACGATCCGTGTCTTGGCAGGACTCAAGGAGCATGATGCGGCCAGCGTCGGGAGACCGTTGCTCTCCATGAACTGTCGATAGTTCCTGAAGTGCTCCCGGCCGGCTGCGGCTTCGGCAAACAGTACGACAGCCTTGGTGATCCATCCCTGGAGGGGCTGAATAGGCCCGGGATGATGGTCGATCAGCAACATGCGGCCATCCTGACTCAGGACGCGCTTCATCGATTTGAGTGAATCGGCTCGGACCTGGGGCTTCATCTCGTGCAGGCAAAGCATCGAGATCACAAGATCGAACTGACCTGTCGCATAGGGGAGGTCAACGGCATTTCCCACCCGCAGGTCGGCCGCTTCCCCCAACCTGGCCTTTGCGATCCCCAGCATGGACGGGGAGGAGTCGATCCCGAACAGCATACAACCAAATCGCTGGTAGAGCTGCAGCTGTGCGCCAGTGCCGCAGCCCACATCCAGCACCGCCATCCCCGACTTCGGAGCGAACATCCTCAGTCCGATCAGGCGAAGCCCGTGGTTCATGGGCTCGAAGATCCTATCGTACCAGCGGGCGACGGCGCGATACGGATCTCTTGTCGGGGTGTGTCGACGCATTGATCGTCTCAGCGTGACTCAATGGGACGGATCCACGGTGGAGGCCGCCAGAAAGTCGCCCATGAACATGATTGACGGTGGGTCACATGACCAAAACGCCATCCCGGAAACTCGCGACCCTCTCGTCAGGAGTGGGGGGCCCACGGCTGAGAAGCCCCCTGGACGGCGCCCGGCTCCCATGGAGTGGGCGTCTCAGACCTCAGGGCCGGACAGCGGCTGGCTTGCAGGTTCATGGGGAACGGATTGCAGATCTACACCGATACCGGAGAGCAGGAGCTGGAATCCCAGGATCACCGACAGGGTCGCCAACATGACCGTTCCGGTAGGTGCCGGTATTCCCTGCGTGCTGTACTGAACCCATTTCGTCCCGCCGAACGCCAGGCCGAACAGGAGCAGGGGCAGACCGGAGATCAGGTAGACCGAACCCATGGAGAACTCGTACACGATGTACTTCAAGAGTATCCGACGGATGAGGACCAGGATCAGGCGCTGTGGAAACTCGAACAATGTCTTCCAGACAGATAGATTCGAGATCTCGTCCCCGTAGTGAGCTGGCATCGGGACATCCCGAATCACCGCGTCGAGGAAGTAGGCCTGGCTGAGGAGCGAGACTTCGAAGAAGTATGACGGATCAAGCCGATCCAGCGGGAGCCGGCGGAGGAGCTCACCGCGAAGAGCAATGAACCCGTTGGCAGGATCAAAACAGTTCCAATAGCCCGTTGCGGCCTTGACCAGGAAACTGAGCCCAGCGTTGCC
>CAZGRL010000029.1:0-33236 GCA_964528155.1 uncultured Anaerolineaceae bacterium | reverse complement strand
TTGCCGACGCGTCGGACGATGGGCATCTTGGTCAGGGCCTGGAGGTCTCGAAACCGGTTCCCTTTCGTCATGTCCGCCTGGCCCCGTATCAGCGGATCAAGCAAGTCCGGGATGTGGTCCGCCGACATCTGGCCGTCACCGTCGATCTTAATGACGATCTGGGGATCGAACTCCAATGCACGACGAAAGCCGGTGATCATGGCCCCGCCGACTCCCTGGTTCTCCTGGTGACGAAGTGAGACCACCCGGGGATCATGCTCGGCATAGCGCTCGACCGCTTGGCCGGTGAGGTCAGGGGAGGCGTCATCGACCACTACGACATGCCGAATGTAGGCCGGTAGAGAGGCGAGGACGGATGTTATCTCCCGCTCCACCCGATACGCGGGAATCACCGCCACAATGTTGAAGGCGTCCAGGGGGGGCTGACTCCGTCCCGCTTTCACATCAACCCCTCCTGATGGTTGAGACACTTCCGCCCTTTCGGGTGAGGCCAAATGACTCGGTATGGCGCGACCACGTGGCGCATCTGCTCCTGCGGGCCACACGATGTCGGACATGATGTCCAAGCCGAGTTCGATCGCCAGCGGTCAGACCGAGCGCGTCCTGCTGTGGGTAGCCTGTCTTCAGCCCCCGGAGCCGCTCAGATTCCTCTGCAAGCCGGCGGGGCACCCGACCTTGAATATGATATCAGTATCGGTTGACGACCCGTTCAGGCGGAGTTCACCCGCCGGATACTCAGGTCGAAGACTCAGAGCGACTCGTGGTCCTGGGCCTGGCGTGCCTCCGCCAGGGAGTATCTCCAACATATAGAGTTTTCCTTTGGATTCCCAATCAGGTCCGAAGTCCAAGTCGGCCCAACCGCCTCGGGGCAGCTCAACGTTGGAGAATGTCCGCTTCGCGATGTCCTGGCCGGATCCAGGATCATGAAGGATGAACTCCGTGGATCCGCCGCCGATCGCCCCCGCTGAGTCAACCCAGACGCGAACCTGAGCCGCTCCCTCGCACTCCGGCACGATGTCCTGCGAGAGTGTCAGAGAATCGCTGATCGGTTGAGAATAGCGTGCGTTGGGAGCCCAGTTCTTGTACACAGGCTGGTAGCACAGGCCCAACTCGTAGAAGGAGGTGCCGCATGGGACATGATACGAAAGAAACATCCCGGCGCCGAACGAGGCCAGGGAGACAACCGTCAGCCCCATTACCCAACCTGATCGGATCGGCTTGCGGCCGATGATCGGGGGGCCGATCATCCCCAGAGCCATGAGGGGAATGATAGCCGTGTAGTAACGGCCCTGGACGCCAAGTATTTCCGAGCTGCCGATGGGGGTGAAAGCCAGGTAAAGGGACAATGAAGTTCCAATCATCGCCAGGAGAAAGACGGCGAATAGCCCAAGCCGTGTCCGACGCGGAGGATAGGCGCCGCCCGAATCGGCCATCATGGCCGCGATCACGGCGAGAATGTAGATGGGGTACGTCGGCCATGGGACGACCCAATAACCGTAGCCATACTCGGCCAGCCATTCGCGGACGTAGGAAATACCATGCGCGGCGAAATCGGAGGTCATGCTCTGTAAGAATGAGAAGGGGTGGGTGGCAACGAACATGAGTTGACGGACGGGATCGAGATCGCCACCCGGTGCGGCGAAGCGGCCATAGGCGACGTACGCCCATCCCGCGACTTCGAGTAGCCCGAGCACGGCGATTGCTAGCCCAAGCAGGACCAAACCGCCTCGCATCTTGAACCGCTCCCTGGGGAGTACGATCAGGGGAAGCACTGCCAGGAAGGCCATGTTGGGCTTGCCCCAGAAGAGCAGGAACGACAGGAAGATCAGCGCGGCCCATTCCCACCAGCCGAGACGTTGACGGATGGACACTGCCAGACAGCCCGCGATGAAAAGGAGCCCCAGGCCATTTGAGATGGGGTCCGTGCCGATGGTGGAGGCCTGGAACACGGCCGTGGGCGCCAGGGCCAACACGGCGAGGGTCCATTTTCCGAATGGAGCCAGGCGGATGGCCAGCAGCACCAGAGCCGAATAACTCAGTAGACCCGCCAGGCGACAGAGGTAATACACCGGCAGGGCCGGGAGACGGCCCGTGAGACCTAGGTATCGCATCACAACCGTTTGGGGCAGGAGCAGCGGGGGGGCGTACACGGACCTCGTCCTGAGCTCGCTGTAGATGTAATCGAAAGCGTCGACGGGAAGGCTTCCGTAATCAGCCCAGAAGTCCGGGTCGACCGGACGAATCAGGACCGACCTCCGGTAGGAGAGGTCCCAGTAAATCGCGGGGAACGGCAGTTCGTTGCGCGGTCCGCTGTTAGGGATCAATCTGAGGCGTGCTAGTTCCCAGACCCGGATGACATGCGTCTCTTCGTCCCAACCGCCGCCGATCGGAATCATGAGAAGGTATGAACCACCGATGATGAGCAGAACGCAAACAACGAAAACTTCACTGAAGCTGACGGGCCAAAATCTGAGCCTGACCCAGCTCGGCCTCCTTACTGTCCGGGCTTCTTGGGCGTTATCCATGCAGAATCCTCGGGGGATGATTCGCGGGTCGTCAAGCGTCCCATGGTCACAGCGAAACCACGATCAACACAGCCAGGGAAACTCCATCCGTCGAGAGATAGGACATCCTGCCATTCTACGTCTCGTCCTCGCCAGGAACAAGATCGTGCAAGCGGCGGCAGGAAAACCGCCGCTGCCGAGCCAGCGACTCGAGAGTTAATGTGGGGACCTCGGGACATCAGGAGCGAAAGTCCTCCTTGAGAATCGCATACAGCTCCAGATCCTCGAACTTCCCCCATTTCCTCACGGCCTGACGCAGATGACCTTCGTGAGACATCCCGATCTTGTGCATGACCCTTCCCGAGGCCGGGTTGCGTGTGAAATGTCTCGCCTGAACCCGATTCAACCCCAGGTCATCAAACGCGAAGCGCAAGACCGTTCCTGCCGCCTCAGTGCAATATCCCTGGTTCCAATAAGGCTTCCCGATCCAATAGCCGAGTTCGGCCGATCCGTGCCCGACGGAGATCTCCAGCCCGATCGCGCCAATCAAGATCCCATGCTCATGCTCGACGAGGGCGAAGATCGCTGACTCTCCGTCGGCGTACCGTCTGGAGTGGCTGGAGATCCATGCCTCAGCCGCGCCATCCGGGTACGGGTGCGGAATGTTCAGTGTTGTGTCGGCGATCGCCTTGGCGCCTGCCAGACGCTGAACGATGGCGGCATCAGAGATGTTGAACGGCCGCAGGATGAGACGCTGCGTCCGCAGCTGGGACTGCCCGGTCAAGTTGCCTCCCTACCAATCCGACCAATCTTGCGCCGGTCCATCTCCCGAGATGAAGAAAGATTAGCGCAGACTCAGGAGTGGGTGAGCGGTATCCCAAAACGCGGGATGATTCTGCCGGTGCGCTGCATGTAGTCCCGATACGCCTGCCCGTACTCTTCGACCATCATCTGTTCCTCATCGCCAACCCGGAGAAGGTACTGAGGAACAACCAAGACGATCAGGGAGAACCCTGCGATCCAATTATGCAACATCATCGCTTGAGCGACACCCCACAGCAGGTGGGCGGCGTACATGGGGTGACGGATGAACCGATACACCCCGTCCGTGACAAGCCTATGCTCATCACGAAGTCCGAGGGTAGGCGTCCAGTTTCTCCCCAGATCGGCGTGCGATCTCCAAAGCAGCCAGATCGCCACGGCGAAGAAGATCGCTCCCAGCCATCCCACCCAATCCGGCAGGGGATAGTCGGCGAACTCGAGCACGTCGGAGAAGACGTACACCAACGGTGTCAACATCCCCAGACCGATCAGCGCCAGCAGGGCGAGATCGACCGGTTTCGTTCTTCCCCTAAAGATCTCCAACTTGCGATAGCGAGAAGTGTATGCCTGCCTCACGATACTGATGATCACAAACTCGACGAGGTAGACGATCTTGAAAACGCTGTTGAGCATCGCCATTGACTCCGTTCTGGGGGAAGGTCAGGCGCTCGGACAGTCGAGACAACCTAGACCCGAGCTAGGGCGCATCATTGGTGCTGGCGTTCTTGCCGCCTCGAGCCGATCTTACGAACAACAGACAATCCAGGCTACGGGATCCCTGCGGACGCAGCCGCCGGTGCATCGAGAGTCGCGCCTGATGGGAGACTATCACGCCGTACGGGGCGCCCCGGACAAAACCCTGATCGCCGCCTGACGCGAAGGGTCAGGTGGCGATGTTGTCAGCCCGGTGGGGAGTGCGAATCGGCCAGAAGGATCAGTTCCGCGCTCACAAATCGACGATACCCCTGATCTGTCACCTGCTCGAGCTCATCAAGAAGGTGCTCGTCGACATGTGTGAAATTGAAGCAGGATTTCCCCTGCATTCGCTTCTTCAACCCTTCGGAGATTCCGTCCAGCAGATCAGGGAAGACGTATACCGGCATCAGGTGGTACGAGACATACCTCTTGCGCATCTGCACACCCCCGAACCAGACTTCTCTACCGCGGCTGGCATGCGTCGCCGGGCCGATCAGGGTGAGGTCTCCGTCTTCGTCGGCCGGGTTCCGTCGAAGGCCGCGACCTTCGTACTTCGCGACGATCGCTCGGAGCCTGTGCCTCACGTCCTCGAATGGCTGGCTCGGTTCTTCAGTCACGTCGCTAGTCCCATCGCCGCCGCGTCGTCAATGCTCCAGGACAACGCCTGTGGATCTGGCGACCTGTAAGTTTCAATCGGCGCCCTCAGGCCCCACGACACGCGTGACGAACGTCAGCTCGGCCTCACCTGCGTGCGCGGTAACCTCCCAACACCCCGTCGTCGGAAAGATGAGGGCGGATGCCTGGAAGCCTGTATCGCCGTAGCCGTTCGGAATCTCAGCTCCAAGGGGCGGAGCCTGTCCGTCTAGCCTTCGCCCCTCGACCGTTAGAGCACCCACGACCCCTTCACCGCGCCACCAGGGAAACTTCATCGACATTGAACCGTCGCTCAGGATTAAGCCCGGGCCATTCGCCTCAAAGCGAAGGGTGCCTTCCGGCCAGAACGCCGTCCACAATTGGCCGTTGCCGTAGTAGTTGGCGCTGGGGGCCTCCCCGGGAGGCGTCGAACCATTGGGAAGGGTCGGCTGACAGGCGGGGGCGGGCGTCGCGCAGGTCGCAATAAGAAGAGCTGTCCCGCACAGCACGAGGCCAATAGCTGTCGGTTTCAAGCAACACTTCCGTGCATGATCACTTCCCCGGCCCCTCACACGGTCGATCCCGACATGAGAGCGTCGACATGATCGACCCCTTCGTGCTCCAGGGCGGTCATCCAAAGATACCACCCGCACGGCATGTTCAGCGTTTCCCCAGTGGGGAGGCCGAAACCTGAGTATAGCCTGGTCGCCTCGAGCCGCTCGGCTGTGAGCAATCCGGGCGCGGTGAACGCCGCATGAAGCGCACGCGCCGCCTCTATCGCTCGAGCACGAATACTCACCCACGGCTCGCTGAACTGCCTGGCGGCGTAGAACGAATTGAAAGAATCCTCCGATTCGAATTCGTGCGGCTCACCATCGGGATCGATATTCACGCTCCTGGTCATTATTCGAGGCCAGCGGACGCCTGCCAGGATCTCTCCGAACGCAATCAGCAGGGCCCGGTCCCATTCCAGGATATGGCCCACGACCTGCGCAAGCGTCCGGCCATCCCCGGGGACGCATACTCCAGCGCGTTCGGTGGAAATGTGGTTGAGCCCCGCGAGGTAGGCCTCCAACACCTGCTGATGCACTTCCAGCAACTGCTCGCGTCGCGCCTGTGGGGTGAGGGCTGCGGCGAATACCATGGATCGGTAGAATGAATCCGGGGTGAGGGATGACAAACTGTCCTTCCTCCTTGACCGGCCGGGTCCACCTGTGAGCAACAACCGGGCGACGCGTTTCCCGATGACGACGCCGACTGGCCACGCTCAAGGCGTGCTGAAGTGCATGGTGTTGCTGCTGAGGAATACGATTCCCGCTCGACCCAGGTTCAGGACCGCCCATGGCAGATGCTGAGACGATGAGCACATCCGACATCTGCGGGTTGCGGAGAACCCTCGAGACACCGGCAGACATCTTCATCCAACAACGATGAGGTACTGGCCGCACCGTCCATTATGAGTGGACGCGGGCGACTATCGCCGGATGTTGATCATGATCAATCCAACGATACACACAATGACTCCTACCAGATTCAATGCAGTTGGTCGTTCTCGAAACAAGAAGGCACCGGTGGGGAGGAGCGCCAGGCCAGCGGCGGCGTTGACGGCGATCGCCGCAACGCTGATGTCCCAGCCCGCTCGATACGCCAGGAGGAACCCAAGCTCAAGCCCGAGGATCGAGAACGCCAATGCGATGCTGGCCCAGTTGACCTGCCTTAGGGCATCGCCCAGGCTGGTTTTCAGCGGGTAGATCAGCAGCAGAAGACCGGACAGGGTGAAGGCGACCGAGTAGGTCACCATGAGCCCAATCGCAGGATTAACCGCCGGCGAAGTGGCCTTCTGGAACACGTGATAAAGCACGCTTGACAACACGGCCAGGGATACGGAGGCATAGAAAAGGGTCATCGAATCTACCTCTGGGCATACGAAGGATGCGGTTGAGGATCACATCCGCTCGGCTGCTACTCGGGTGTCGAGCCTCGCCAGTTGACGGGATGTAAGTGCAGGCGTGCAAGATGCCCCGCCGGGAGAAGCTAGCCCGACTTCACGCTTTTCCCCCGCCGCCGGCGGGTGGCGAACCCCTGCAGTTGCTCGAGATGGGTCCTCTCGTCGGACAGTTCTGCCTGTAGCAATCGCTCGATGGTCACATTCCAACCACGTGCTCGTATTCCTCGATCTCTTCGGACATCGGCAGCAGGTGTCTGCCGGATGCGTTCGATCAAAGACAGGTGAGAGCGACGGGCGTGCCTAAGGAGATTTCGGTAGTTCGAGTCCTTGTATCTCTCGACCAGCAAGGCGTTGTACGTGCGCCAGTCGTGGTCGCGGGTTTCGTAGAAGCTCGGCAGCTTTCCGTCCAGTACCTCATCGATGGCACGTATGTTCGTGTAGTCCCAGCCGACAAGATGGGCCACAAGATCGCGTGCCGACCATGTTCCAAGGAACACTTCATCTCTCACGCCCGGGCCGAGGCTGGCAGCCGTCTCCAGGATACTGTGGCGTACGTCACGCAATCCGGCGATCAGATCGTCCCTGGTTACTTCGGCCGGAGTTCTCTTTGCGATTCCGGATGTTGAATGCGTGCGGGAGATCATTCGGGACTCCTTCATCTCGTGAAGGATGGTGAGGGGCCAGACGCAGCGAATCGGCACTCGGTAATCAGCGGTCTGCAATCAGCAATAAGCAGTAACAAGTCAGGAACATGACGTCTTCAGCGCGATCGGCCGCTGCCAGTCTCCTGCAACGAGTGTCGAACCACATGGTGGGCGCGACTGACTCGACGACGGGAATGGCAGCACCTCACCATCAGATCGCATCTGTCCGCAAGAAGCATCGAATTGGAGATCGCAGCTCGTAGCCTCGACGGGAAGCGATCGCCGGTTGGGTCAGTGTCTTGCAAGCTCGCGATTGTAAGCGGAAGGACTCGGGCTGTCTGTTGTGTCTCTTTGCCAAACCTCCCCGAAGACGGCGCGACCCCTCCTGACCTGGTAGACGAGGCGAAAGCCGTCGGTCCCCCACCGTCTTCCAAACCTGTGCGTGCACACGACCACCATGTCGGCTTCGCCGAGGGGGTTGCCTCTGCCGACAAGCTTGAGATCCGCCCTCGCGTAGGGCGCCGCGCTTTGCAGCGGACCAAACACTTGTAGAGTGTCGCCATAGTCGGCGATACTGTTAACAACCTCGACGCCCTCCTTGAGGGAAGTACACCAATAGTCCAAGTCGTAGTTGCCAGCAGCGCCGCTGACCCCGCCGGCGAGGCTATTGAAGTAACTGTACTCGTAGGGGTGCAGCCACAGTATTGCCGCAAGACCCGGGGCGAGGATCACCGCTGTCAGAAGACCCTTCGCCCATGTATGGCGTACCAGAGCACAAGTGTGCTCGTATCCGATCCCTGCCAGAACGAGAAGCGGTGGAAGGACAAAGAGGAAGTGTCTGAGGTTGTTGTACATCGGTACATGCTGTGAGATCTGCCAGAATACCGGGACAAAGATCCACAGCGCCACGATCCCGACAATGAACCAATTGGTCTTGTTCCTTACGGCACGCCATGCGATCACCGGGAATCCGAGGGCAGCCAGCACCAACGCTGGCTCGGTGAGGTCTAGCACCACAAGCGTCGGGAAATAGCTCCAGGGTAGTGTGGCGGAAGTGATGTAGGTTCCACGAAACAGCACATTGTGGTCCCCGAACTCCGGAATCACAGTGAAGCTGTTGATCATGTTCTGAGTCGGATCTGGCCACAGGTAGGGCCAGGTCGCGAAGCTCACGGTTGCGGCAACCGCCCAATACAGAGCGAGAACGGGGATCGCTTGTATTCGACCGCGGTAGAGCATGTACAGACTAACCAAACCGCCGGCGAACAGACCGATTTGGCGGGTGGATATCGCGCATCCGAGCACAATGGCCCCTCCAACGATTGCTGGATACCTGACCTTCCACGAGGGGCCTCTCAGGAGTCCTCTCAATGAGGGCAGGGCTTGGGCGTACGCGAAAACGCCTAGCAAGCCGACAACGCCCAACAATCCGAGCCGAAAGATCGCAAACAAATGACCATAACGGGCAAGGTACTGAGAGAGAGAGGTCTTGTACGCGTCTGTCGCGACATGGGCGTAAAGCATTTGGATTGGCCAGGGTGCATGACCACCATATGCGGAAACGATGAGCGACTCCCCTAGACGTCGTGCCAGGCCAACAACGAACAGATCCGCGAGTAAGAGCAGCCCCAAGACGGAGCAGACAAGTAGGCCCTTTCGCCTGCGGTCGCTCAAGGTTCGCCACTCCTGGATGAGGTCCTTTCGGAGTCTCTTCATGATGGACTGAAAACCGTCCGCACGGGGGGCCAGGCGTTCCGCTTCCTCCAGTTCGGGCGCATCGGCTGCCAACAATCCAAGGGCGATCACCCCGAGGAACAGTGCCGTGAACGGGATATCCTTCTGATTGATGAACGCCGATCCGAACACAACCGGCTGCGTAGCGAAGAGGGTAGTTGCCACGAGCGCGGTTGAACGCCGCATGAGGCGGAGACAGATCAGATAGAATGCGACAACCCCCGCAAGGAAAGTCACGTAGTTGGTGAGGTGGCGACCGTCTGGAAGCAGCCATCCTGGGATTGCGTGGCTGAGTGCTTCCGAAGTCGCTGAGAACAACATGAAATACACCGGACCGTGATCCTTGAGGGATCCAAGTCCGAAGTATTCGCGAGATCCCCGATAGGCCTCCAGAGCGAGTTTGCCGACTGTGGCGTTGCCGTACTCATCCGTGGACATGCCAAAGTCTCGGACGAGCAGCAGCCCTGTCACAAGACCGACAGCCAAGAGAATCACAAACGGCCAATGACCCTCTCCCAGGCGTATGAGCGTTGAGCGGAGGCGCGCAGTCATCCCCTGAGCTTGGTCGCGCTTTGCATCTGGATTGGATTCCAGACTCGCCACATTCGTGCCAGTATCAGACTCTTGCATAGATAGGCCCATCCCCGGAGAAGTCCTTCCAGGGGAAATCCCCAACTGGGCAGAGCGAGCCCATCCGTCGCTCAGCGAGACATCCGGAGATACGTGTGGGGGAGCATTGGCCCACGCACTCGTAGGAGACTCGGAGGAACGAGGATCGTCGCTCTGACACGACTGTGCGCATTCGGAAGGGCTCGACGGATACACGGCCGAGCCATTCCGGGAGGTTCACGCGAGGAGGAAGGGCCCTGCACATATGACCTGGCCACCGCGCCGCCTGGCTCCGCTGCCTATTGGTCTGTCTGGTCATCTGGCCACTGCGCCGGCCTGTCCGATGGCCGAGGCCGATATTGCAGAAACGGCGCGGGTGGGAAGAATGGGTGGGAGCCATATGTCATTTCCACTACTTACGGCGGTGAGACGGCAGGCTCAGGCGGGCGCTGGCGCTGCCAAACTTCAGTCAGTACGGCGCGGCCTCTCGTGACTTCGTAGACGATTTTGAACGCGGAACTGTCCCATTGACGCCGAGGCTCAAGCGGACAAACGGCGACTATATCGGCTTTGGAGATAGGAGTGCGCAAGCTGTGCCGTCGCAAATCTTCTCTTACATATGGAGCCGCACTTTGCACGGGGCCCAAGATCCTCAAGATGCTTCCGGGGGGCGCGGTAAGGTTCACGAAGTCCATCGCCTCCTTGAGGGAGATGCACCAATAGTCCTGTTCGAAGCGATCGTAGGCCCCACTGACACCGCCAGCAATACTGTTGAAATAGATGTATTCATACGGGTGAAGCAGAGCAATCCCCCAGATTCCTGGCGCGAGCGCAAGAACAATCATGACCCCCCGGATCCACACTCGGCGTGACAAGGAGAAAATTGCCTCAAGACCGACGGCTGCCAGCACAAACAACGGCGGCAGGACGAAAAAGAAATGCCGGATCGAATTGTAAATAGGAATGCTTCGGAGGATCAGCCAGAACACGGGGGCTACGAACCACACTCCCAGTAGTCCGACCAGCACGAGCTTGGTACTTCTCTTCCAGGTCCGCCATGCGAGCATGACAGCCCCGAGGGCGATCAGAAGCAGGGCAGGCTCTGTGAGCTGAACGCCCACAAGTGTCGGGAAGTAGTTCCAGGGGAGGGCGTTGGCCTGATAGACCTGGCCCTGGAAGAAGACCCCGGAAGTATCAAACTCCTGGATGACCGTGAAACTGCTTAGTGCGTTTCGGATCGGGTCCGGCCAGAGGTATGGCCAAGTCGCATACGCCACCAGCGCGGCGACGGCCCAGTACACACATAGGGGGAAGATCGCACGCAGACGCCCTCGATAAAGCACGTACAGACTGACAAGACCGCCTGCGAAGAGACCGATCTGACGGATGCTCATCGCGCATCCGAGGAAAACCGCCCCCGCCAGCAGCGGAGGGTAGCGGTCGATGGACCACGTCCCATTCAAGACTTCGGCCAGGGACGGGAGGGCACGAGTGTAGGCGATCACTATCACGCCCACGGCCAGGATAGCCGTCGCTGCAGCGAGGACGCCAAAGACGACCTCATACCGTCCGAGATACAGCTCAAGCGGTGTCTTGTATGCGTCCGTCGCGATGAGGGTGAAAAGGGACTGGATCGGCCATATCGCCCGACCGTTGAAGGCGGCTACGACGATGCTCTCGCCAAAGCGACGCAGCACACCCAGGACGAGCACGTCGAGGATGAATGCAACCAAGAGAATGGGGCCCCCGACCAACGCCCGCCTCCGCCATTTTGTGATCCTCTGCCACTCAAGCCGGATCCGCTCAACGAAGTCGCGGACGGCCCTCAAGAGCTCCGTCAAGTCGGGCGCAGAATCCTGAGACTTCGGGACTTGTCCACGTTCGCCGGCCTTCAAACCCAAGGCGATAACGGCCAGGAAGGCTACCATGAAGGGGATGTCTTTCTGATTGATGAAGGCCGAGCCGAACAGAAGTGGCTGTGTGCCGAAAAGTGCTGTCGCTACAAGGGCTGGGAGGCGGCGGACAAGCCGAAGGCAAATCAAGTAGAAGAAGAACAATCCGGCGAGGAACGTGACGAAGTTCGTGAAATGCCGACCGTCCGGCAGCTGCCAGCCATGGAAGACTCGCACAAGCGCGTTTGATGTGGCGGAGAAGAACATGAAGTAAACAGGGCCATGTTCTACCAACGCGTCGCGCAAGAAGTAGTCCGTCGAACCGGCATATGCCTTGAGGGCCGAAGCGCCAACTTCGGCGTTCCTCGGCTCGTCGGTTGAGACACCGTAGTCCGTGGCGATGAGGAAGCCGACAGCCAATCCCAGGGCCAACAAGAGAAAGACCGGCCAAAGCTCTGGTTTCAAGCTGCCGTGGACGCGTGCACGATCGTCCAGCTTTCGCATTGTCCTGCCTCCGTACACTGCAGCCGGCGAGCAAGAATCCTGCAGGTCCCTCGATAGACTCGGGTTCGTGCGGCGCCCGCGGAGGGATCTGAGGCCCCGATGTATGCGGAGATCCTAGAACGCGCCTAACAACGGGGCGATCACATGAAGGATGATGTCAGCCGAGAAGTGGGCCAGCATGGCGCTCTCCAATCCGTTTGTGAAGTAGAGCCAGCCGAAACCGACTCCCAGGAGTCCGTTTAGCACGACTGCGCGGCCGACGACGACTGCATCGATCGGCAGACCTGCAGCGGCCGTCGCCGGGAGATGGCTGAGACCGAACAACACGGATGCCAGGATGTTTGCTGTCCACAGCACCGCGGTCGAAGGACGACGTGAGCCCGACTTCCATATTCGACTCCCCAGCCACGCCAGAACGGTCAACAGGAACAGCCGCATGACGATTTCTTCGTCGAAAGGCCCGTAGAGCGAGCCCAGCAGACCCTGCCATGCAGGTGGGTTCAGCGTGGCAGGCATTGTGATACCCAGGCGGGCGAGATCCTTCGAGAGAAGGGGCGTGAAGATGAGAACTTCAATGGCGAGCAGAATGATCGAGCCGATCACGCCTACGAGGAGAGCCGGTCGGATGATTCGCCGAACCTCGTCCCTCACCGATCGACCCTCGGTCCATTTCTGAAGGATGGGTGCACCAAGGCCGATGTGCCCGGCTGTGAACAGACCAACGCCCGCCAGGATCGAGAAAAGGACAATGCCCTGCAAGGTTTGGGCAGCGATCAAGAGAGGAAACGGAACTCGTGGTGTCAGCGTCTTGAGGGCGTTGGCCCCTAGAGTCAACGAGTAGGGGATGATGGCGACATATCCGACGCTGAGCATGCCGACCAGCACTCCGAACAGTCGCCAACTGAATGCCGCGCTCGATTGATCTGCCCTACCAACCTCAGATGCTTCCATCAAACCTCCCCCCGGACGGATCGCCGACCGTATACCCAAAGGCGGGGCTCGCCAGGCATCGGACACGCGATGCAAAATCCCGCGCTCATCGAATCGGGTCAGATCCAGGAGCAGACTCGACTGGGTTGTCTGGAGGTCTTCTGACCGGCTGCCGACAAGTGGACAAGCCTATCTCGCAGGCAGGCCGCGGCGTTCAGCACTCGTCGCCTCCCAAGCTCCTGTTTAGGACCCACACCCCAGGTTCCAGGAGGTCCGACGAGGGCGGGCTGGGAGATGGTGGACGATCTTGCGGAGTGTGAGTCGCGGCCATCACCAGCGACCCTTGCGAAGATCGCATGATTGTTGAACGAGGGTTCCGTCCGGTTATCGGTGAGGATTATACGACGTATTTCGTGGTTGATCGATTTGGTTTGTCTATCGGTCTGTCGTCCAGTCGGCTGAAACCGGACCCCCAAGGACTAGCCTGCCGCCGCACCGCTCTGTGGGCCCGCGGGCCTGCCCAGGCGATTGACGGCAACAACCGCGAGCGGGGCCAGCAGCCAGGTGAACGTCGCCAGGGTGGGATTGATCAGGGCGATCGGGATTGAAACGATGAAAACGACCGTCGGCCCGAGCGGCCGGATCGTCAGCAAGCGAATCTGTCTCCCGTCCATGTCGTCATCCACAAGCCGATGGGAGTGGGTAGCGTATGCCCACAACACGCCGATTGATAATCCGATGGCCGAGACGTCGACTGCGTATGGGATGACGCCGAGAGGTAGGAATGGGTAGTGTCCCAACAAGCTGGCGATAAATGGCATCACGGCGATGAATAGCAGAAAGAGCAGGTTGATCATGAGCAATCCATTGTCGTAGCGTCGGATCAGGGCGAAGTACCGATGATGGGCCATCCAGTAGATCCCGATCACGACGAAGCTGATCACGAAGCTCATGATCTGAGGGTTGAGTTCTCCCAGTCGAAGAGGGAGCTCCATGGCGGCAGCCGGTCGGGAAATCTCGGGAACCCGGATATCCACAGCCAAGAGCGTGATGGCGATCGCCATGACCGCGTCACTGAAGAAGACAATCCGATCCAGGCCAAGCTGCATAGAGACGTTTGCCTCGGCCGTGCCGGCTGGCCTCGCGGCTGGCGCTTGGCGACCCCGACGATTCATGGCGTGCCTCCCCTGATCGGGCATGCAATCTTCACCTCGGGACGGCGCCTGGGCCCTGGCTGTGACAGACGCCAATGCCCACCGCGCCGCTCATGCGTCACTCAGGCTCGCCGAAGCGAGATGCGTAGTCCTCCATGGCAGCCTCTACAACGGCGTGGGCGTGTTCGGATCCGTAAGCCGGCCCGATGGAGATCTCAGGTGTGTTCTCCGGCGCCAGCTTGTAGGTCAGGAAATAGTGGCGTAGCCGGTCGACCAAGGCCTCCGGCAGATCCTCCACGTCCGCAAACTTCGACCAGAGTGGATCGTTTTGCAGGACGGCGATGATCTTGTCGTCGGCCTCACCCCCGTCGAGCATCGGCAGGCCTCCAACGACCTGGGCATTGAGCAGCACTTCCGCTCTGGCAATAGGCCGCTCGCTTACAACGCAGATGTCGAGCGGATCCCCATCTCCTCTCATGGCACCCGGCATGAGCTTGCAGACTCGCTCAGCGCACCACGTTCGCGGAATGAAGCCGTACAACGAGGGGGGTTGTGATGACGTGCGCTGTGGTCGGTCGACCCGCAGGTAACCGGTGTCCTTGTCTGCTTCGTATTTGACGAGGTCGAAAGGGCAGATCTCGATGTAGGCGTGTACAACCCTGGGCGGTGCCGGACCGACCTTGAGGCCGTGCCACGGATGCGGGCGCCACAAATGGAATGAGGCGGGTGTGTCCATCGTCGAATGTTGCTCCTGTGCTGCTGGCTGTCTTTGAGACTGGGACCGAAGTCAGCCTAGTCCGATAGAACCTTGAATGCGAGATGGCGGCCCATCCCTCGACCGCTGGCCAGGGTGAACCACAGCGTGAGGACTGAGTCGACGACGCCGACCTTGTCCAGATCCCCCACGCGGATCGGCCTCAAACCGACATCCCTCACAAGGCTCTCGAAGGCCTGCTGAGCTTCGGCCGAGTCCGGCCCACAGTAGAATAGATCGGCCACGTCGGTTCCGAAGGCGGGGTTGGCGAAGTTCTCCCAGCCAAGCGAATTGAAGGCCCGGAACACCTTTGCCCCGTTGGCGCTTGAAGCCAAAGACTCAACATGGCTCATTGTGGGGCTTTGGAGATCGTTTGTGGCGTCGATCAAGACCTTGCCGGCCATGCCATTGGCGTTGGCCTGGATGACCTCGCTCATTGCTCCCCCTGGAATCACAAACACGACCGCTTGAGAGCCAGAGATTGCGTCGGCGATGGTCTCGAATGGGATGTCCGGGTTCTCGGGCGCTCGCTCCGCCTGTTTGCGCTCTGGCTCCCGAACACCGTAGACGACTTCATGCCCGGCTGCAGCCCATTTGGCTCCAAGTGCGCTGCCCATCATACCGGAACCGATAACCGCGATGTTCATACGTCACCTCCATTGCTTGGATTAGGCTCGTCTCTCCAGCCGCGTTGGCTGTGGAGCAGCCTGTGATGTGCCGTACTGCGACTGCCGTCGCGTCCGAGTGCGAAAACCATTCTTGGTCACGGCAAAGCGCAAGTGACAAGTCGACGCATGTGATGCTTTGAGAAGCTCGGCATCCTCGTCCTGAGATCTCGCCGTCCAGTCCGGCAACTGCCAGACATGCCCATAGGACTCGCCAACCGCGTCGCGAAGGCTGCTTCCCGATGCGGCGAGTCGCCAGACATCTTCCAGATGCAACAGGCCGACTATCCGATGTACGCCGTCCGAAGTGACAATGTCGTGGACGATAGGATACCCCAGGCTATTGCGACGCGGCGGCATCGACGGTTGTGCCCTGCCGTCTCCAAACCTCGGCAAAAACAGCGCTTCCCCTTCGAACTTCATATACCTTCTTGAACCCATACGTATCGCGCCATCTATCCGACTTGTGCATGCAGAGAGCGACGGTATTCGCTTCGGCGGACGGCGCGAACCGGTCAATGAGCTTCAAGTCTTCTCTCGCGTAGGGGACAGCATTCTGGAGCGAGCCGAACACCTGGACCGTATCCCCACGTGGTGCAATCTGATTGACCAGTTCTGTGGCTTCTTTGAGAGACGTACACCAGTAGTCCAAATCGTAGTCTCCATACGCACCGCTGACGCCACCCACCAGGCTGTTGAAGTAGGTGTATTCGTAGGGATGAAGCCGGAAGATGCCCCAGATTCCCGGCGCGATCGCCACGGCAAGCAGGAGGCCACGCAACCAGGGGCGCGTTACCTGATTGAACAGCGCCTCGAGCCCGATCCCGGCAACCAGCAGCATTGGGGGAATCGCAAACAGGAACAGCCTGAGGTTGTTGAATACCGGCACCCTGCCGATGATCTGCCAGCCGATTGGGACGGCGGCCCACAGTCCCACGAGGCCCGCCACATAGCCGTCGGTCCGTTTCATTAATGAGCGCCACAGGATCACACAGGCTCCCAAGAGAGTCAGGACAGCTGCCGGTTCCGTGAGTTCGAGCCCCAGCAGCACCGGGAGATAGGTGCGGGGAATTATGAAGGAGTCGAGACTCTGGCCCTGGAAGAGGACATCGTGATGGCCGACATCCTGAATGGCAAATAGGCTGTTTGCGATGCCCCGGATCGGATCGGACCATAAATACGGCCACGTGGCGTATGTTACAAGCGCGGCGATCGTCCAGTAGAGGAGCAACGGGAGCAGCGACTTTCTGCCAGCTCGAATGAAGAGGTAGAGACTCACGAGGGCGCCAGCAAAGAGCCCTATCTGACGGACACAGACGGCGGCCCCGAGCATTGCTCCTCCCCCTGCCAGGGCAAGATAGCTACCCCTTGACCAACGGGCCGCCGAGCTGGTGCTGTGCGAAAAGAACACCACGCGATATGCCACTACCACCAAACCGACGAACAACCCGGTCACGGCCAATCGCACAGCGGCAAACAAGTCGTTGTATCGCTTGATGTATAGCGGAAGCGGCGTCTTGTATGCATCTGTGGCAATCTGCGCGTAGAGCGACTGAATGGGCAAGGGGGCACGTCCATTGTATGCAGCAACAAGGACCGATTCCCCAATCCGGCGCAAGATGCCGACGAAGAACAGGTCCACCATGAGCAGCAATGCTGCGAGGAGAGCCGCCAGGATGAGCCTCTGATTGCGCCGCTCCAGCGCCCGCCATGTGGCGCTCAGTTGGCCCCAGTACTCATTGATTGCGGCCCTCAAGCTCTCCGGCGGTCGAGCCTGATCCCCTTCGGCCACGTGCGTCGTACTCTCGCCCGCCGCGAGTCCAAGGGCTATCACAGCCATGAAGAGGGTCATGAACGGGATGTCTTTCTGATTGATGAATGATGAGCCGAATAAGAGCGGCTGGCTGCCAAAGAGCATCGTCGCGCACAATGCCGATGGCTGACGCATCAGTCGCAGGCAGATCCAGTAGAAACACAACACACCCGCTAGAAACGTGAGGTAGTTCGTGTAGTGGCGACCGTCAGCAGCCGTCCATTGAGGAAAGATTCGGACGAGAGTCTCGGAACTGATGGACGAGAGCATGAAGTAGACGGGCCCGTGATTCTCAAGGGAAATGTCGCGAAAGTAATCCTGTGATCCTGAGTATGCCTTCAGCGCATCAGCGCCAAGATCTGCCTCGATATACTCATCCGTCGAGATTCCATAGCTCCTGACGATCAGGACACCCAACACGACACCGAAGGCGATAATTGTGGCTATCGGGAGTCGATACGATCTCGGCCGGGGCTTCTCGGATGCCGGCGAGGCGCTCGGCGTCAACGGGTGTGTCTGGCTACTTGATGCCATACCACTCCCCCGCCTCGAGATCGGCCGTGAAGATGCTTTTGTCCTCGGGATCGGAGATTCTTTCGCCGGCGTCCCGGGCAGCCTCAAGATGGCCTCGAGCGGCTTCGTGTTGTCTGGCGAGCGCCATCGCCCTGGAGATCCCTTCGTAAGCGTAGGCGACGTCGAAGTCCTCCATGACGCGCTTGTGCTCATTCGTCCATTCGAGGCAGGCCTGCGCGTATTTCAAGGCTTGCACCCCGTCGCCAAGGACTGTGTGTACATGAGCCACCAGCCATAGGCCTCGCTGGCGATGGATCTCGGTCCCGGCAAATCGCCAGTGATAGAGCGACGCATAGGCTGCCTCGAGGAGCTCGGCATCCTCGTCCGGTGATCGCGTCGTCTGGTCAAGCAGCTGCCAGACACGGCCATTGGCTTGCTTGGCCGACTCACGATGGGCATCTTCCGTGAGGTCCATATGAGAGACGTCTCCTGATGGCATTTGCCGGTGCGGGCAGGTGGACAGGCGCACCCTCCATACCCGACTTTCCGGGGGCGTGGGGACTCGAGACGAAGGCGGGCGCGGTTCCTGGCGGGCCAGGCTTCAAGTGTACCGCGTCGCTCCTCCTGACCGGGTTCAAGACGCCCGCGTGGACAAACGAGCAAGGCCGGTGGTGGCTATCTCGTCCGCTCAGGCGCCATCCCTAATCGTTCTCGCGGCGCACTTCCGATCGCGGTTATCATTCCAGGGATCGACGAATGAGAACGTGGCCCGTGCCGGGATGCATCCCAGGATGACCAGCCCGACGCGGCCGGCGGTCACCGAAGGAGTGCAGGAGGGTTTGACACATGAGTTCAACTGTCCATGGGGCATCGGATCGGTATTTGGATCGGTCGCGTCCGACGATCTGTCTGTATCACGATGACCCGGACGGGTGCTGTGCAGCGGCAATTGTGCGCCGAGCGCTGGGCGGGAAGCCCGTCCTCTACCCCCTCGAAATAGGAGACGCACTCCCCTGGGATTCGATCGAAAAGCACGAGCAAGTCGTCCTCGTCGATTACTCGCTCCCGTTGGAAGATATGCAGCGTCTGAGAGCGGGCAGGAAGCTTGTGTGGGTCGACCATCACAAGACATCACTGGCTAGGCTGGGCGAGGCAATGGCCGACGTGCCGGGAGAGCGATCACTGGAAGCCGCCGCGTGCGTCTTGACGTGGCGTACGTTTTTTCCGGGAGATCCAATCCCGCAGGCTGTCGCTCTCATTGGAGATCGCGATATCTGGGAGATGGCCTATCCGGAGACGCGGGTCTTCTCGGAAGGACTGTTCCAGGAGCAGATCGAGCCGGCGAACGACAGACTGTGGGGGCCCCTATTGGACGACGACGAGGATCGCGTGAGACAACTAATCGAGCGTGGTCGCGTCCTTTATGACGCCCGGCTGAAGAGCATCAAAGATGTCGTCTCCCACTACGGGTTCGTGACTTCGTTCGAGGGTCACAGAACCATGGTGGTCAATCATCGCGGCAACGGTGACATGGGCGAGTACATTCGGAAGGCAGGGTATGAGCTCGCCTACTGCTATGTTGAAGTCGTTCGTAGTGGACATCTACAGACGGTGGTCACGCTGTATTCCGATCAGATCGACGTATCTGAGATCGCCCGCAAGTTCGGTGGAGGCGGACACCGCGGCGCGGCCGGGTTCCAATTTACCCGGATGGATCGCCCGTTCCCGCCCGGCGGCATCGAGGCGACGGGTCGCCAGGCTGACTAGCCGAGGGATCTCCTCCGAAGGAGACATGGGGTGTGCGTCCGTTGGGTGCTCAATCCGACGCCCGGGTTACGAAATCCACCACAACCGGGAGATGGTCGTAGTTCCCGGCGGCGGGATCGAGGACGACATCCTCACGTAGCAATCCGTTTGCGGCCAGCAATTCATCTGCGAGCGTTGTGGTGTTGAGGACGAATGCATTCTCCATCTGCAGCACGCTGTCGGAGAAGAAGACGCGATCGAGAGCTCCGGGGTTGAATGGCTCGGCGTCGTCCCTCCAGGTATAGAAGGTGGCGCCCAGAGCGTTGTGGCTCGGATGCGCATCCTGCAGCGCAGTCCCATCCCAATCGGGCTCGAGGTCGACGCCGTACTTGCTTTCGTTATTGATATCGCCCTCGGTGAGCGTCTGGACATGTAACGCAGGATCCGTGTCATACGCGTTGAAGTCACCCAGGATGACGAACGGTGTGCCTGGAGGGAGATCGAAGTTCCCTCCGGGAGTCTCGAAATCCCTCACCTGAGCCATGATCACATCTGCCTGACGCTCCCTCAGCGATATATCGTCAGCCCCGCCACCCGACTTGAAGTGTGAGCAGATCACATACAGATCTGTGGGCCCGTTCTCCTCATCACGAAGATCGACCAACGCTGCGGCCTGATCGAGGTTGTTCAAGAGGCTGCCGGTCTCCAATTCATAGCCCTTCTCCACCAGTGCGAAGCGTGATGCGATCACATCATCGCTTGCGTGGACAACCTGCCAGACATCACCGTTGGACGAGCCCCAAGCCTGTCCAATATAGTCGGCGAGGTCACGCGGACTCCGGCGATCGTTGATCTCCTGCAAACACAGAATGTCCGGCTTGATCGCCCGAAGGATCCTGCTGAAAGCATCGACTCGGTTGAACGATCGGAAGTCGTGGTTCTGCGGGTCATCATCGGGGAAGATCGAATCCCAGTTCACGTTGTAGGTCATCACCCGAATGCTTGCCGGATCCTTGAGTAGGAAAGTGTCGTCTGAGTTCAGCGAAGTCGTCGGCCGTGGAGTGCGAGTCGGGTTCACCGTCGGGGGAAGCGTCGGCCTGATCGTTGCCGTGCGTGGTGCCAGGCTCGGAGGGATCGCGGGGGCGACGCAGGCGGAGAGGATGGCAATACACAGGATGAGTGAGAGAGGCTTCAAGTGGTTCATTTGACTCGTCTGGGTATTCTACCCTCTGCCTCTTTGCTTCAAGCTTCCTACCATCCCAAGCCGCGCGGGCCTGCTTGTCCTTCTGCTCTTCAAGGGCGGCCTGGGCAGGCAGGATGCATGACTCGACTACACCCTACCCTTTGGCGCTCGCTCTCGTTCAAGGTTGTGTAGGAAAAGGCCGCTTTCGATCATGTTGTCAAGAAAGGAGATCTCCCACCGGGCGATAGCCCGGTGGGAGATCTGTAGTCTGCACCCGTAGAGAATGCGACTACTGAGATTCAGCGACCAGCTGAGCTGCCGTATCGTTGAGGTCGTTGAGGATGGTCACGATCTCGTCCTGGCTTGTCGCGCTTGCAACCGCGTCGAAGGAGTCCCTGATCGCTCCTCGAACGGCGCCATGTGCCGCCAGGTTGGGCTCCGCCTTGCCGAGATCCAGCAGCGCAAGGGCTCCGCCCCAGATCGGATCATCAGTTGCCCGGCTGCCGACATCCGTCGTCGACTGGGACGGGAAGTAGCCGGTGTAGCCGACCCACTCGGATTGCGTCTCGGGCGAGGTCAGGTACCTCAGGAAGATCCAGCTCGCCAGATCTTGATCCGGGTTGGTCTTGACGACGCCGATCATCTGTCCGAACGCGTTTACGTAGCGGTCGCCGTTCGGGCCGGGGAACGGGATCGCGCCCCATTCGTCCGCATTCCCGGCGTCAGTCATGGCCGATGCCTGGAAGGGGATGCCTGCGCTCGAGCTGGAGGCAAACATAGCTAGGCGAGTGGCAAACTCGGGGTTTGGGTAGCTCGGCGTTGTCAGCGTGCAACCGTTGGCAACGAGGTCGTTCAGGAATGTCGCCGCGTCCACGGCGGCCTGGTTGTTCAGGTCGTAGGCGGTTCCATCGGGGGTCAGGATCTCCCCACCGAAGGCCCAAATCCAGGGGATCATCTGGGAGGCGTCGGCATAGTAGACCATTCCGCCGGTGCCATCGTTGTCGGAGTTATCGTCGGCGTTGTTGGCCGCGGCGGCGGCGCACGCCTGCTCCTTGAACTCAGCCGAGGTGGCCGGGGCTGAGTCGAAGCCGAGTTCCTGCGCCCAGGCGTGGTTGTAGAACATCACCTGCTCCGACTGGTGCATCGCGATGCCGATCTGGGTGCCATCCGGCAGGGTGCCCGAGCTGTAGGGACCGGGGTATATCCCCGCCTTGACCTCGTCGCTCAATCCGTAGACCGGATCGTCGATGTACTCGTTCAGGCCGGCGATCACGTCCAGGCCGTACCATCGCACGAGGCCGTTGGCGAAGCCCATCGTCAGACTGGGCAACTCACCGGTTGCGATGGCGCCGTTCACGGCGGTCTCAAGATCGCTCTGGCTTCCCTGGGCAACCGCTTCCACCGTGATGCCGTACTCGTTGTTGGCGTTGAACTCATCCACCAGGGCCGTCATGCCTTCGAGGTTGGCGCCCGAGCTCATGGCATGCCAGAAGGTGATGGACTGCCCGGTCGGATCGGCGTCGATCATCGACATGACTTCCGTCGGCTCAGCCATCGTGGGCTCAGCCATCGCCTCAGTGGCGGCCGGGGCCGCCGTGGGCGGTGGGGCTTCGGTGGGCGCGGGCGTCGGTTGAGCGCACGCGGCGAGCAGCGCCGAAACGATCGACCCAACCAACAACACATAAAGCAATCGCTTGCTCTTCATCTTCTTCAAGTCCTCCTCTTTGGGTTGTCAAGATCTTTGGATTGTCGGGGCTATCCATCTTTCAAAGACCGTGCTCACACTCGTCGCGGGGCACCTCCTTCGCTCGTGAGTTCGAGTCAACGACTGCCCGGGCTTCGCCGCCCAACTTCACCCCTTGAGACCGCTCCGGGCGATGCTTTCGGTGAACTGCTTTTGGGTCAAGAAGTAAAGCACAAGAATCGGAAGGATGGTGATGGCAGCCCCGGCCATGATGAGATGCAACTCGCTCCCTACGTCGGTGACGAAGTTGTACAGCCCGACTGAAATGGGGCGCCAGCTGTCGGAGTTGGTCACCAGGAGCGGCCAGGCGAGCGCATTCCACGATCCGATGAACGAGAGCAGGATGATCACCATCACCGGTGCGGTCGAAAGCGGCAACACCAACTGGAGCAGGATGCGCAGGTGGCCCGCCCCATCGATCTTGGCCGCGTCGAAGAGCTCATCGGGGATCTGCGCGAAGAACTGGCGCAGCAAGAACACCGAGAACACACTTCCCATGAAGGGGACAGTGAGGGCCGGCCAGTTGTCGATCCACGGCAGCGGCCCGACTCTCCCAAGCCAGGTCACCGTCAGCAAGTTGGGGATCATGGTGACCATGCCCGGGATCATCAAGGTGCTGAGCAGGACGCCGAAAATCAGATTCCGCCCAGGGAACTCGATCCGGGCGAAGGCGTAGGCGGCCATGATGCTGCAGGTCATCTCGCCGGCCAACGTGATGATGGTGATCAAGACGCTGTTGAGCATGTACTCGGAGAACTGCGCCCCGATCCATGCTTCAACATAGTTGTCGAGATGGATCACGCTCGGAAGCATCCGACCCCCAATGGCCTCACCCAGCGACATCAGCGAAGTGGAGAGCATCCACAAGAAGGGGACGATCGATACGGCCGCCCCGACGATCAGGAGGAGCATACTAATGATTCCCCACAAGCTGAGACTAGGAAGCCTGAAGGATGCCCGCTCCTCTCGAATCTCGACGACGTCTCTTGTGGAACTTAAGGTGTCAGCCATAGAAGACCCTCGAACCCTGGGTCCGATTGTTGATGTAGGTCAGGCATAAGATGATCGCAAAGAGCACGAATGCCATCGCCGAAGCGTATCCGTAACGCGTCCTGATGAAGAACTGGTCAAAGATCTCGACGCTAATCGTGTTCAGCGTCCCCAACCCGGTTCCCACGGACTTTCTGAGCAGCCAGATTGTGTTGAACGCCTTGAACGTACCCATGATGGCGATGAGTGAGAGGAAATACGTCGTGGGGGAGAGGAGTGGGAAGGTGATGTGACGGAAGACCCCCCACCGATCGGCGCCGTCGATTTCGGCTGCCTCGGCCAGCTCGGAAGGGATGTTGCCCAGGCCGGCCAGGTAGATCACCACGTTGTAGCCAACGTACGTCCAGATCGACAGCATGATAACGACTGTCAAGGCCTGGCTGGGGCCTGGCAACCAGTCGGCCAAAAGCAGCGAGAGATCTTTCGGCAACCAGCCGGGAAGGACTAAATTGGGGTAGTTGGATATGCCCAGAACTCGAGCCAACATGGAGAATATCCCATCCGACTCGCGGAGCCAACCTTGAGGCCCAACCCCGAGGTAGCCCAGGATCCGGTTGATCGGGGCCGATTGACGCTCGGAGAACATCACCCGGAAGACTGTGGCACTGGCAAGCGCCGGGGTTACATATGGGAGGAAGAAGAGCACCCGGAAGACGCCGGCGCCCCACCTCTGGCGAAACAGGATCACAGACAGAAACAGGGCGATGGTCAATTGGATCGGTACCGTCCCCATGGAGAAGAAGACTGTCACTTTCAGACCGTTCCAGAGATCGGGGTCTCCGGACGCGACGATCGTGGGGATTTCGATGATCAGCATCACCGCCCCAACCATCAGCACGATCGCCGCCAGGATGCGTGCGGCGAAGCGCCCGTTGGAGGACTGACCTTCGGCGCCTCGCCATGTGCGCCAGGCCAGAAGGAGGAGGAAGACCCCGGATGTGATCATGATGAGTTGCGGCCAAATCCCCGGATCCTCGCCGGTTTCCACCGCCGCCGCGTAGGCCTGCTGAATCGCATTGAACGCTGCAATGAGCAGGCCGATACCCAAGCTCGCGGCAAGAAAGGATGATGTCAAGTAAGCCTGGTAGACGGGATCCGAGGGGAGACGCCGAAGAAGAACCATGGCAACGCCGACGACGAGCGCCAGGCCGGCAAGCTCGATGAACTGGATCCAGGCGGGGTAAGCCGTCTCCGCGTGGAAGGCTTCGCTCAGCAGGCGAAGGAACAACTCGCGAGTACGCTCAAGCCCTCGCATCTTTGTCGCAATGTCAAGGAACTCAGGGAGCTCGAGGTAGACCCAGCGGAAGAACGCCAGGATCGTGGCGGTGTACAGCGCCGATGGGATCGCCAGCGGCCACGGATTGCTGTGGTCCTCTCTTGACTGTCGGTAGACCTTGCGCAACATGAGGAACGCGCCCACCAGTCCACCTACACCGAGGGCGAAAACCCCGATGTAGGCAAAGCTTCCGATGGCATTCACGTAATTCGAGAGCCCGCGGAAGTCGCCCCGGATGATCAGCCACTTGTGCAGGCTGACGTACAGGGCGAAACCGACAGGGAAGATTCCGAATGAGAAAATGAGGATCAGGGCCGGAGTGATGAACGCGTAGGCAGTCAGGTACTCGCGCAGATGACGTCCACGACGCCCGCCGAGGATGTTACTCCATACACTCTTCTCGATCCTGGGGATTTCCATTCTCAACGATACGCTATTCCCGGTCTCCGGACCCAGAGGGGATCCGAGAGGGAGTTCAACCGGTTGCTAGAGCTACGGCCTCACCGCCAGGCGGTCCATCTCGATCGGGTCGATCCAGCTCCGGGCAATACTGACTCGACCCGGTCGGCAGAGATGCGGGACCTGGTACTCGCCTGAAGCCTGTACTATGCGTGAGGCGGTGTGGACCGCGGGGATCACATGGGCCTGTCGAGGCCGGGTTGCGCGCAGGTCTCTCGGACCCATCCCTGGTCTACCATTATACGCAAGTTGCCGGATCAGGGATGAGCGGTTTCCCGGACCGCCTGATCGGGCCGGTCTGTCCCTCTGGTGTGCGAGATGGGTGAGACCTAGACGCGTAGGCCCGACGGAGCGCGGTCGGGCGGCTGGTTCAACTGGCGAGGTCGAATGGCGACCATCGGGCGAGCCCGAGCCAGCGCTTCGAGGTCGGCCCGAGCAGGTGTCGGGGCGAGTCCTTCGAGCCGCAGGATTGCGCCGAACACGCGGGGCCTCTCCGCCAGCCGCCGTTCCAGGTACGCTGTGATTTCTCCGACATCACGAATGATTTCGGCCCGACCATCGAAACGGGCCTTCCCCGCACGTACCTCCACACATCCGTCCGCGACGATGTTGCGGATCCAATCGGCCGAGGATCCGCGTGCGGATGCGACCAGGTATGTCCCGTCCACCTCTTCGTACACAAGGGGTGTTGTGCGGGGTTTGCCTGTCTTGCGGCCAGTCGTCGTGAGCAGTAAGACGAAACGTCCGATGACGGGGCCTAATCCCAGGGCGTAGGCCAAACACGGTCCGATCCGAATCAACCGCCAGAACCAGCGGGGAGCTTTCACTGAATGCCTCTCTCGAACCGCGGCGTCCTGCCCTACTGCGAATCCGGACGCGATCACTCCGGCCGCGACTCCCAGACAGCATGGCACTCGGGAAAGAGCCGAGCGCGTCTGCGTCAGGCCGGCCCAAAACGCTCGACGCATGGCAGCGCCGGCCGGAAGCGCGATCTCCGTCTCGCCGGCACACTTTGGCCCTCGCCACGTAGTGGTGCTGGAACGACAATCATCCAAAGGTCAATTGAGCCGGACCTACCAGAAGTAATTCGCAATAAGCTGCATGATGATGCCCTGAGAGAAAGTCACGGCAAGAAGAAGCCTGGCCTGGGGCGAGTCCCACGAGAACACCTTCTTGAGTATGGTCCCTACCGGGAAGATCAACAGGGGGTACATGAACATGGCTGCCCGGGCGGTCTCGCCGGTTCTGTACACGCCGGCAACCATCAGCGCGACAAGGGTGACGATTCCCGCGGATGTTATGGACATCAGCCTGGTATTCTCGCCGCGAAGCCTCCATCCACAATAGGCTGCAACAAGAACGAAGGGGCCGGCGAACAGCAGGAGCTCCGCCAGGCCTTCAAACCTGATCATGATGAAGCTGAGGGGTTCGAAGAAGAGGCCGTAGCCGTTCGGGTTCTCGAGTCGCGAGGCGGTGAGAAACGACTGCACGTAGGAGAAACCTGTGAGGTGGAAGATCAGGAGGTGAGCCAGGACAAAGGTGCCAAGCGCCACTGGGATGTTGCGAGTGCGCGGGGACGACTTGAGCCAGTAATAGAGCATGGGCGGCACTACGAACACGAACAAGAATGTCAGCATCGAGAGCAACACAAGCACCAGTCCTCCCGCCACTGCAACGATTGGCGTCCTTCGCGGGATCACGAGGGCAAACAATGCGAGGATCAGCGCGACTACAAGCGCATCCAACGTAGCCAGGTAGTAGATCTGAATGGCGGGCAATGCAAAGAACAAGAAGGTGAGATAGCCTGCGCTGGAGGTGTCGAGCTCTTCTCGCATGAGGGAATAGAGCGAGACGCCGGAAATCAAAATCGCGATCAGACAAATCGCCAAAGCGATGAAAGCCGGTGCCTCCAGCAGTTTGGACAGGAAGTAGATCGTCATGATAGCGCCCGGGGGATGCGATCTGGAGTGGTTCTGAAGCGTCAACTGGCGGATAGGGTAGTGCCGGAAGAAATCGACCGGGTCTTGGATCTTGAGCGCGTCGTGGTAGTACTGGTTCGTCCGTATGCCCAGGCCGTCGATGGGCCTTCGCAGGCCATACTGCCATCCCTGGACGAGGTTGGAACCGAGGATCAGAGCGAAGCCGAACACGACCACAAAGGAAATGCGATATCGTGATTTCTTGAGGATCCGAAGAGCCAAGAAGAAGACTGCACAGGTGGCAACTGCTGCAAGCACGTGAGTTAGGTTGGGGTAGTAGAGCCTAGGAGGGGCCCGGAAGTCGAATACGCTGATCGGCCAGTGCGGTGGGCAGCCAGATATCGAGAGCGCGCTGCAGATCCGCAGGGCAAGCGTGTGGGCAAGCCAGGCTATGAAGACGAATCCGAGACCAAGGATGACGGCTCGTGGCGGCAGAAACCACTTGGCGTACGTCGTCTGATTGGACTCAGGCGGAAACTGAGGATGCTCAACAGCCACGCGCTCAATCCTCCGCTAGATGCAACAACGCGCACGCATCGAGGCGCCGGCGATGCACAGGTCCCCGGATTCCCTCCATTGTGCATCCGTAGCCGGCAGCGACCTGAGCTAGATCTTGTGAGCCGGCGGGTCGCACACATCCCAATCTATCCCGGGTTCTTGATACGGCACAAGCGTCGTCTGAGCCCGGGCCCCGCATCCGCGGGACTACTGTCTTACCTGTGATTCCCCGTTTACTGGGACACGATTCTCGCGGGATCTGTTTCCGCTGGAACCATCGGTACGGGGTTCATCCATCGCAGTCAGTGCGTCCCCCGTGTCACGCGCGTGATAGGAGCAAGCCGAACAGGAATCTTACACCCGAGGCGGCCGCCTCAGTAGTTCCTGACCACGCGACTTGTGACCAATGCCAGCCCGATCACTACCCCGCTGGTCCCCATATCGGCCGCGACTCCCAACCACCAGGCCTCCGCAGATAGAGCCCGCCTCGAGAGAGTCAATCCAGCGATACCCAGCGGTGTCCACAGAAGGAGCCCCGTGATCGGTCCGGGAGAATACGATCGGGTGGCGAGGCTACCGGCCAGATGGCCGAGGCCATTCATCGCAGCGATCGTCCCCAGAGCGGGGAGGAGCCATGGCCAATTCCCGGCTTCAAGAGTGAATATGGCCGCGACCATCAGCGCGAAGAAGCAGGCGTTCAGAACCAGAAAGGCCCGAGCGGGAATGCGCCGCCCGACGATCCGGCGGGTCCAGTTGTAGAACCGCTCGCCGGCGCATGTCTCCTCAAGAACGTGGAGAAGATAGGTTGCCGGGAAGAGCCAGATCCAGCGTTCCATCAGCAACTTATGCGGGCGCTCTCGAGGGCTAAATCATGCCTGCGTTCACTCATGCCATCCACGCGCTGGCGCTGGGACCTCGACTCGGCCGCGACCGGGCTACGGGATCGAGTTGAACTGAACTTCGACACTCATCCCGGCCAGGGCACCGGGGGGTTGAGTGTCCAGGTCGACCGTGGTCTTGTAGACCACGTCTCCGCCGATCGTGTCGGCAACAGGAGAGATGGCGCTGACCGTGCCGGGAATGTCCTGATTCAGCGCGTCGATATGGACGGTTGCAGGCTGCCCGACCTGGACCTGAGGCACGTCACGCTCGCTCAGGTCGGTCGTCTCAACTCGAAGTCGAGTGACATCGCTGACTGCGATGACCACCGCTCCGGCCGAAGCATATTCCCCGGCCATGATTTCCACGGAAACGATTCTTCCTGCTATCGGAGAAATCACGCGCGTGGCATCGTATGATGCCTGGGCTGTGGTGAGTGCATCGCGGGCTTGCTCCAACTCAGCCAATTTGGCGCCGGTGGCCGCCAGTGGTATCTGCTCCCCGTGCAGAGCGGAAAGGTACCATTTAGCTTCCTGCAGGGCGGCGTTGGCCGCGTCGAGATTGGCATGCGCGATGGAGACATCGATATCGGACGGCTTTCCGGTGTACCAGTTGAGGTTAGCTGTCAGTTGGTTCACCTGGATCTCGGCCTGGGTCTTCGCCACAAGAGCAGCCGCCTTAGTCGGATCGCTGTCCGACAATCCGGAAACGGCGTGGTAGTGATCTGCTGCCTCAGAGAGCCTCTCCTTCGCCAGCTCAAGCTCACCTTCGAGATTCTGGACAAACGCCGTTGTCGCGCGCGGGTAAGAAAGGCCATTCACCTTCTTCTGGGCGGTATCAGCCTCTTGCTGGGCCGTCGCCACAGCCTGCTCGGCCGCAGCGATGGCGGCCTGTGATGTAAGCTCCCTCAACGTGCGTTTGGCCTGCTCCACCTGTATCGAGGCCGCAGCATTCTCCTGCTCGGCGAGGACCTGTCCGGCGACCGCCTGGTCACCGACCGACACATACACAGCATCGACGATGCCGCCGATTGAGAACGCCAGTTCCGCCTCTTTGAAAGGCACGATGAAGCCGGAGGCACTCACTACAGCAAGACTCTGAGAGGGCGAGGTATCGCTGCTGTTCAATACGACGGTCGGCAGCGGCGTCGGCGTAGACGCAATCGAAGCACAAGCCGTCGTTCCCAGGAGCAGCGACACGATCAACAAGACCCTGGTTGTCATATGACGTCCTTAGGCCTTCCTATCGGTTAGGCGGTCTTCGACAACTTTGCCATCCCGCAGGGTGACGACCCGTCGCGCGTACTTCATTACCCGCGGATCGTGAGTGGCGAAAACGAATGTGACACCGGTCTCTTTGTTCAGACGTGTCATGATGTCCATCACCTGTTCGCCATTGCTCGTATCCAGGTTGGCCGTCGGCTCGTCGGCCAGGATCATGGTCGGCTCCGGGGCCAGCGCTCGGGCAACGGCCACACGCTGCTGCTCGCCTCCGCTGAGCTGGTCGGGACGGTGATCCGCCCGGTCGGCCATGTCGACGGCGGCCAAGAGATGCATCACGCGCTCGCGTCGATCGGCGGGTCCGTGCCCGTTCAGGAGCAGCGGCATCTCGACGTTCTCGTAGGCCGTCAGCGTCGGGATCAGGGCGAAGAACTGGAAGACGAAGCCGATGGTGCCGCGTCGCATATCCGCTCGCTGGTTGCGGTTCAGGTGGCTGACGTCTTGCCCTCGGATATATACATTCCCACTCGTCGGTAAATCGAGGCATCCGATCAACTGCAGCAGAGTGGTCTTGCCCGAACCGGAAGGCCCGACGAGCGCGGTGAACTCGCCGCCTTCGATCGAGAGGTCGACGCCTCGAAGCGCCTGTGTCTCGACTGCGCCGACCTTGTATGTACGCGTGACTGCTTCAACTCTAGCAACTTCCATCTTGTGCTCCTGGTTCGCCCTTCAACACGAGACTCCGATCGGTCTGATAGGGCGCTCAAGTCTACTGGGCTTCCCGCAAGGCCTCGACAGGTTCCATTCGGGCAGCCATCCAGGCCGGGATGAACCCAGCCAACAGCGTGACCACGAAGGCGAGCACGCTCAGTGTCACGGCGTCACTCAACTGGAGGTAGGCGTAGATCCGTTCGCCGAAGATGAACCCGGTAATGCCGAGATTCCCGATGTAGAAGCCGACTTTGGTGGCATAGACGACCATCAGGCCGCCCAGCACGAGGCCGATGACGATCCCGCCTACGGCCAGCATACTCGACTCAGCGAAGAACATCGCCATGATCCGGCGGCCCTTCATCCCGATCGCCGAAAGGATGCCGATCTCGCGCGTGCGCTCGAAGACCGCCATCACCAGAGTGTTGACGATGACAGTGGCCGTGATGGCCAAGACGATGAGATACAAGACCATCATGTAGGCGCCGGCGAATTGCTCGGTCTCCAGAATGAGTTGGTTTGCTTGCTCCCAGGTGACGATCTGATAGTCGGACCCTGCCAGCGCAGCGGCCACGGACTGGGCCTGATCGCGATTCTGCAGTAGTACGAAGATCGTGCTGGCGCGATTCTGGGCCTGTGTGATCGCCTGCGCCTTCGCCAGCGGCATCAAGACGGTGGTCTCGTCGTACGACGGCGTATGAGTCGTGTAGATTCCTCGGACGATGAAGATCTGCTGATCGACGTCGCCATTAGACGTGTTGACCAGTAGATTGACCTGATCCCCCGCCGACACACCAAGCTTCTCAGCCAACGGCTGTCCGATCAAGATCCCCTCCCGGTCGTCGGCCTGGAGGAACTGCCCGCGGATCAGACCATCACGGAATGGGGCATTGGCCTCAGACGGCGGATCGATCCCGATCACGCGGGCCCCGGCTGACTGATCGCCAGCGGAGACAATCCCGCTGGCAAATAGACGCGGCGTGGCCACGACCACCTGAGGGAACGCCGCAAGCTGGCTGATGACCTGATCCGGGTTCTCGATCAGATCACTCCAGGCCAGGCTGGTCTTGTTTTCATCGTATGAACTGGCCCGTATTTGCAGGTGGCCGCTTTCGAGGCGTATCGTCGACTCCATCGAGCCGCGCATCTCACCCGTCACAACGGCGGCCATGAGGAGCAGGAGGGAGAGACCCATGCCGAGGGCGAGGGCCGAGAAGAAGGAGCGCCGTCGATTTCGTCCGAGGTCACGATAGGCCATCTTGAAGAGCTGGATCATCGGGGTCCTCACACGTAGTGAAGTGCTTCGGCCGGCTCACGCTGGGCCGCTTCCCGGGCCGGGATCACGGCCGCCAACGAGGCGATGATCGCCACGGTCAGTGCCCGGGCCGGGAGCTTCTCCACGCCGAGAGTGGGGTAGATGCGTCCGGTGATCAACGCCGTGTACGAAGTGAGCGAGGCGAACGCGCTGTAGTCGAAACCTACTCGCCCCAGGATGGCCGTGAGCGACAACCCAAGGGCGATTCCAAACGCCACGCCGGCGATCCCCATCATTGTGCCTTCCAGGATGAACAAAGTCGAAATCTGGCGCGGTCTCAAACCCATCGCCCCAAGCAGTCCGATCTCACGCGTCCGTTCATAGACTGCCATCAGCAGCAGGTTCAGGATGCCGATCCCGGCGATCATCAAGATGATCACGCTGAATACGTTCATCACGGCGCCCTTGGTCCCGATAGCCGCCTGCAATTCGGGGAAGCTCGTTTCCCACGAGTCGATCTCATAACCGGGGATGGCGGCACTGAGCGCGGTCGCGACGGCTCTCTCCTGCCCGAGCTTGGTCAACGAAATGATGACCTCCGTCGCCTGCCCGGGGAGACCGTAGAGAGACTGGGCTTCGCCCAGGGACATGTAGACTGTACGCTTCTCGATGTCGCGAAGCCCGACGTCGTAAATACCGATGACCGTCACGGTCCGTTGGCGCATCTGTTCGTGCGCCGCTTTGCCGGCCAGGGTGATGCGATCATCGACCTGCACACCCATGGCGTCGGCCAGGCCTTTTCCGATCAAAACCTGATCGCCATCATCGGCCCGAAGGTAACGCCCGGCGACGATGTTTTGAGCCACCAGGCTGATCGGCGCCTCCAGTTCCGGTTCGATCGCGGTGACGACCAGCGGGAAAGCTCCCTCGCGATTGGTCGTCAATCCGCCGGTGTTGATGCGACGCGAGGCTCCCACAACCTGTGGTTGCTTGAGGGCTGCGGCCACGACCGACTGCGCGTCCGTTAGAGGCAACAGCGGGTCCTTGGAATTGCTCTCACCGTACCCGATAGCGTGGACCTGGAGGTTGCCTCCCAGAATTCGAATAGCATTGCCGTAGATCGCCTGTTCAAAGCCAGCGATCGTCCCATCGTAGATCATCATCAGGGCCAGGGCGAAACCCATTGCGATGACCACGATCGCGGTCCGGCGGCTATGGCGCCAGATATTCCGCCAAGCCAGACGCAGATAGAGCCTCATGCCCTGCGCTCCTCTCGATCTACCGCATGTTCGCTTTGTGATATCGACATGTCCTGTTTCTCCGATCCCCGGTTTTGGGACTCGGTGGCTGTTCTCTCAAGGAGAGTCAGGAACACTCAGGAGGGTGCCGGCTGTGTGGGAACGACCACGGGGTCAAACCAG
>CAZGRL010000028.1:11337-41259 GCA_964528155.1 uncultured Anaerolineaceae bacterium | reverse complement strand
CCTGCTGATGCACCTCAATTTTGGACCGGGGCGAGGACGATGAGCTGGCTGAACGGCGGACGGCGCGGGTCTCCCGCCCGGCGCGACGACAACATGGCACAGGAACTGGCCCGTCTGCGGAGGCGTGAGCACGCCCTGGAGGCCAAGCTCGACAACTTGCGGTCCCTGCTTCGGATGACCGCCTCCCTGAACGCCACCCTCAACTACGATCGTGTGCTCGAGCTCGTTCTCGATCTGGGCACCACCGTATTGAAAGACACCAAGGGTGACGACAGTGGGCTGGTGAGCGCCCTGCTTCTCTTCGACGATGAGAAGTTGCATGTCGTCTCGGCCCGCGGGCTGACCCGGGCAGACAAGCGGGTGCGGCTTGCGGCGACCGACGGGGTCATCGCTGCCGCGCTCACGACCGGTAAGCCTCAGGGTACCCGCAACCCCACCGGGGACCCCGAATTGCGGCAACTGGCAGGGATGCACACCTGTCGCTCCGTCGTGTGTCTACCACTTGCGGTCGGCCTCGAAATGTGCGGCTTGCTGCTCTTCGCCCACCCACACCCGGGCTTTTTCAACGGCGAGAGGCAGGAGCTGCTGGGTGCTGTCTCCAGCCTTGCCATCGGCGCGCTGCAGAATGCCAAACTGTATTCCGATCTGGAAGTCGAGAAAGAACGGATCACCGAGATCCACGAAGAAGCGCGCAAGAAGTTGGCCCGCGACCTGCACGACGGCCCCACGCAGTCGATCTCGGCAATCGCTATGCGGGTCAACTTCGCCAGACGCCTGATGGAACGTCAGCCGAAAGACGCCGCAGACGAACTGTTCCAGATCGAAGAGCTCGCGCGTCGCACGACCAAAGAGATCCGGCAGATGCTGTTCACGTTGCGACCACTGGCTCTGGAAGCCGGAGGTCTGAACGCGGCCCTGGAGGAGCTGGCTTCGAAGACGCGCGAGAACATGGGCCAGCACGTCGAGGTAGAGGCCGAAGCCGGTGCCGCCGACGAACTCGACCTGGGCAAGCAGGGAGTCCTGTTCTTCATTGCCGAAGAAGCTGTGAACAACGCCCGCAAACATGCCGAAGCCGCGGTCATCACCATCCGGCTCAAGCGCGACGGCGATCTGCTTTTCCTGGAGATCGAGGACAATGGGAACGGCTTCGACGTGGCCGCGGTGAACGCTTCCTACCACGAGCGCGGCAGCCTTGGGATGATCAACTTGCGCGAACGGGCCGAACTTGTGAACGGACTGCTTCGGATCGATTCTGCCCCTGGTCGGGGGACCCGCATCTCGATTGTCGTTCCGCTCAACGCTACTGCCGCCGAGCGATTACACCGCCCGAGCTTCGCCGCCTGAGGCTTGGCTCACGCGAGTCGGGTGGCCCGCCTTCACAGCCAACTGACCACAGCCTGCTTGAATGTCGATGCCGCGACGAGTGCGGATAGTGCAGGGGATTCCGGCGGATGCAAGCACGCGGGCGAAATCGTTCGTCTGGGAGTGGGCCGAGGCATTTCCGCTGTACCCGGAGGTCGGATTGAGGGGGATCACGTTCACGTGACAGGTAAGCCCCTCGACCAGCCGGACGAGCGCTCGGGCCTGGTCGAGGCCATCGTTGATGCCCGAGATGAGCGCCCATTCGAGTGAGATCCTCCGCCCGGTCAGCCCGACGTAGTTGTGGCAGGCCCGGATGAGCGTCTCCAGAGGGTACTTTCGGTTAATGGGGACAAGCTGGTCACGCAGATCGTCCGTTGCGGCATGAAGGGAGACCGCTAAGTTGACCTGTCGCCGTTCGGAGGCGAACTTTTGGATCATCGGAACCAGACCGACCGTCGAAATCGTGATCCGTCGGGCCCCGAAGTTGAAACCGGTCGGATCACCGAGCACGTCGACAGCCTGCATGGTCGCCTCGTAGTTGTGGAATGGTTCACCCATTCCCATGAAGACCACGTTCGTCAGGCTGCGACCCTCGGCCTTGAGCTGGCGCGCGTAGAACAGCACCTGGGCGATGATTTCCCCCGAACTCAGGTTACGCTGGAGTCCCATCTGTCCTGTGGCGCAGAATACGCAGCCCATCCCGCAACCTGCCTGAGTTGAGATGCAGACTGTGAACCTTCGGGCATAGCGCATCAGGACGACCTCGATCGCTTGCCCGCCTTCCAGCGAGAAGAGCGTTTTGCGTGTGCTTCGATCGGATGATTCCATCTCGGCGGTCGGCTTGATCGGATCGAAGCGCATGTTCTGTTGAAGACGCGTGCGCAAACTGAGGGGTAGGGCGGTCATCTCCAGCGGGTCGTCGAGCAACTCGCAGTAGAGCGCATGGCAGATCTGCCGGGCGCGGTAGGCCGGTTCCCCCCAGCCGGTCAAGACGTCAACCAGGTCTTCCTGGGTGAGATCGTAGATCAGCGGGACGGAGTTCATACTGCCCGGTCTTCCAGAGCCCGGCTCAGGGAGTCGAGGTCGTCAAACGTCCAGTCCGGCATGATTTTCGATTGCGACAGATCGTCGCTCGTCGTCACTCCGGTCAGGACAAGTATCGTCGTCAGTCCGACGTTCAATCCGCCGAGGATGTCGGTCTCCAGCCGGTCGCCGACAACGGCCGTCTCATCCGGCTGAGTGCCGAGCCTGGCCAGCGCGGCGCGGAACAGGTGTGGCTCGGGCTTGCCAATGATCACCGGAGCCGTTTCAGACGCCGCTTCGAGCGCCGCCAAAATGGCGCCTGCGCCAGGCACGATACCGATCTCCGATGGGAATGTTGGATCAGGGTTGGTTCCGATGAAGCGGGCGCCGGCGCGAATAGCGAGCGTCGCCTGAACCAGCATCTCCCAGGTGAGGCCGCGACACATGCCGACGACGACGGCTTCGACTGCACGGTGATCCTCAGCGATCTGATAGCCGGCATCGGCCACTGCGGCGAGCAGTCCCGCTTCCCCGACCACAAAGACGCGCCCGCCGCCCGGCATCTGACTCTGCAAGTATTCGGCCGTCGCTTGAGACGAGGTGAGGATCTCCTTGGGCTCGGCGCTTGCCCCGGCAGCGTTGATTCGTTCCAGCAACTGGTCGATCGTGGGAGTCGAATTGTTGGATGCGATGACGACGGAGATCGAGCGTTGGCGTAATACGGAGAATAGCTTCGGGACTCCGGGCAAAGGTGCGCTGCCGCGCATCAGAACCCCATCCATATCGAGGATCAGTCCACGCAAGCGCGCCAGGGAAGAGCGCGTGGTCACGCCTTGCCTCTATTGCGGCGAGCGAGGTTTGCCGGGCCGGGAGGTGCACCATTGATCACCCCGACTACTCCAAGAACCTCTCTACCAGGAAATCGAAGACCGGCCGATCGATCGTGCCCTTTTCTATGTCAGTCCGATCCTCGAAGTTCTCGTTCCCGATGAAGCTTCGGAGAGCGCCCCGGGTTTCGTCATCATACTCCCCATCGATCTCGCCGCTGAAGTATCCCAGGCGGGTCATCATCTGCTGGAGTGCCCTGGCAGTGGATTCGACGATGGCCAGCCTGTCATATTCGGGGCTTTCACCGAAATACAACTCGTGGAGTTTGAGCAGGCGGGCAAGCTGGGGCAAGGGTTCCTCATGATCATCGACCCGGTAGTCGAGCCAGCGGTCGTTCAGCCCGCCATATCCGCCACCCGGTCTGACGATCAGCAAGGCCGCGCTCTGCCTGCCTCGTCGATCCCCACCGGCGGCGTCGCCGGCCCGTAGCGCTTCGAGCAAACGCTGCGGAAACGCACCTCCCGAATCGTGATAGGCCCGGTACATCTCCTCGATCACCGAAGGTCCGACGAGGATGTTTCCCTGGATGGCGACGCCTTCTGAGCACGTCCCTCCGGCCCAATCGAAGCACGCCTCCCCGGTGAACGTGGCGCTCCCGCCATCGGCGTCAACGACCCCTACCTGTCGCTGTTCGCGAAGTTCATCCGGGCCGACGAGAAGATCGACGACCTCCAACGCCGACTTGCCCTGGGAGAGCAACTCGAGACCATGCGGTCCGTAGGTCGTATTGGCCAGCGCCTGTGTGGCGACAGCGCCAACTCCGGCAATCGCCCAGGGCACGACCGCCCCCACGGCCGGGAACTTGGAGGCGACCGCCACTCCCCAGGCGGGCAGATCCGGATCGAAGGCGACGACCGAGAATGTGGATGGACGAATCAATTTGGGTTTTCCGTAGCGAGAGAGGTGGGTCTCAAGCGGCGTCCGGCAGAGGTTCCTGGGCGTCGAAGGGCAACTCCTTGCCGTCGTCGTCGAGAAGCTGAGGCGCCGAGCCGAGTAGAATCACATCCTCGGTGACGATCACGTGTCGGATGGCCGGACGAGAGGGGATTTCGTACATCACATCCAGGAGCACGCCTTCGATGATTGCCCGAAGACCGCGCGCTCCGGTCTCGCGCTCCATGGCGAGATTGGCCGCGGCCATCAAGGCGGGTTCGTCGAACGTGAGCCTCACGTTGTCGATCTCGAAAAGTCGCTCGTACTGGCGCACAAGCGCATTGCGGGGTTCTGTCAGAATGGCGCGCAATGCATCCAGATCGAGCGGGTCGACGCTGGCCACGACCGGGAGACGGCCGACGAGCTCCGGGATCATCCCGTAGCGCATCAGATCATCGGGGTTGGCCAATCGCAAGAGAGCATTCTCTTCCAGGTCACGCGCCTCGGCCTCGACACGCGTTCCCGAAAAACCGATCCGGCCACGCCGGCCGACGCGTTCAGCGATGATTTCGGGCAAGCCATCGAATGTGCCGCCACACACGAACAGGATGTCCCTGGTGTTGACCTGGATGAACTCCTGTTGAGGATGTTTTCTGCCACCCTGAGGCGGGACGTTGACGACGGCGCCTTCGATGATTTTCAGAAGAGCTTGCTGGACCCCTTCGCCGGAGACGTCGCGAGTGATGCTTGGGTTATCGCCGGACTTGCGCGCCGTCTTGTCGATCTCATCAACATAGACGATGCCTCGCTCCGCCCGGGAAGTGTTGAATTCCGATGCCTGAAGCAGACGCAGGAGGATGTTCTCGACGTCTTCGCCGACGTAGCCGGCTTCGGTTAGAGCAGTAGCATCGGCGATGCAAAAGGGGACATCCAGAGTACGGGCAAGCGTCTGGGCCAGAAGCGTCTTGCCGCATCCGGTCGGCCCGATGAGCAGGATGTTGCTCTTATCGAGCTCGACGCGGGAGACGCCCCGGCTTCCGATCCGCTTGTAGTGGTTGTAGACGGCAACAGAAAGCACGCGCTTGGCGTGCTCCTGCCCGACGACGTACTCGTCGAGTTTGGCGAAGATCTGCTGAGGCGACATCGCCGGGCGGCCGTCGGGAGAAAGCCCCGGCTGGATCGGCCTCGGGGCACCGCCGTCGAGGATTTCGCGACACAGTTCTACGCACTGGTTGCAGATGAAGACGCCGTCCGGCCCGGCGATCAGACGTTGAATCTCAGGCTCGCCGCGGTTGCAGAACGAACACACTCGCGTCGTTGGCAGGCCCGGATCCTTTCCGGTCATTCGCTAGCTGCCTTTCTTGGCCGGCTCCATCTCGGCTTCTCCGCTCGGGTACAGCACATGGTCGACCAATCCATATTCCTTGGCCGCTTCCCCAGCCATGTAGAAATCGCGCTCAGTATCGCGCTCAATCACCTCGAGCGGCTGGGCCGTATGACGTGCCAATATCGTATTCAGTTCTTGCCTCAAGCGCAAGATCTCTTTGGCCTGGATCTCAATATCCGTTGCCTGCCCCTGGACTCCCCCCAATGGCTGATGCAGGTGGATGGTGGCGTGAGGCAGCGCGTAGCGCAAATCACTTGAGCCTGCTGCCAGCAGCACTGTCCCAAATGAAGCTGTCACTCCGACGGCCACCGTGGAGATGGGAGCGCTGACTTGCTGCATGGTGTCATAGATTGCCAGTCCGGCGTAAATCGCTCCGCCCGGGCAGTTGATGTACATCTGAATCTGACGTTCCGGGTCCTCTCGGTCCAGAAACAGGAGCTGGGCGACCATCAGGTTAGAGACCTGGTCGGTGATCGGGGTGCCGAGGAAGATGATCCGCTCTTTGAGCAAGAGCGAATAGATGTCGTAGGCACGCTCGCCTCGGCCGCTGCTTTCGATCACCATCGGGATTAATGATTTCGGCTCTGAATTGTACATGTCCGTTGCTTTACTCCTTCTGAGGTACCTCAGATTCTGCGGCTTCCGCTGAGACCTCGGTGGAAGTCTCACTCACCGGTTCCATGCTTTCAACTTCAACGTTCTCAGTCGCCGTGCTTGGAGCAACTTCAGCCTCACCCCTGGCGATCTGCGTGAGCCGCGAGATGGCCTTGTCGGTCAGCAGGTCGAGTGCGATCCGCTTTCGGCCGGCGGCTGTGTCCAACGCCTTGCGTAGTTCCGCGCCCTGTTCCTTCAGCGGGGCGATGATGCGATCCAGCTCGCCGTCGATCTCGGCATCTTCCACTTCGAGAACTTCGAGGTCGACGACTTTGCCCAAGACAAGAGCACGTCGCAGACGCACTTCGGCTTGCGGCTTGAGTTCTTCGTGCAATGCTTCTTCGGTCTTGTCCTGGATCTTCAAGTAATCCGCCAGCGTCAACCGCTGGCTCTGAAGCCGACGATCCAGGTCGTGCATCATGTCGTGGATTTCCTGGTCGAGCAAGGCCGGAGGGAACTGCACACTCGCTCCCTTGACGACTTCATCAACGACCTTGTTTGCGAATTCATCCTTTGTTTGCTGTCGCGCCCGATCCTCGAGCGTCTTTCGGACCTTGATGCGAAGGTCGAGCAAATCCTCGAAGTCTCCCAGGTTGCGCGCCAGATCGTCTGACCACTCGGGCACCAATCTGGATTTCACCTCCTGGCAAGTGAGGCTGAATCTGGCCGTCTTGCCGGCCAGGGTTTCGTTCGGATCATCATCGGGAAACGTATAGGTGAATTCCTTCTCGTCTCCAGCCTTGAGCCCGACGAGATGCTCCGAGATCCCCGGCACCGGCCAGTCGGTCGTGTCCGCGACAAGCACGGAAACGCCCTTTTCATTGAGAAGCTCGGGTTTCTCGCCTTCAGGTGGATCAAGAAGCTCGCCGGTGACGTCGAGGATAACGACGTCGGTCAGTTGCGCAGCTCGCTCGGCCGGCTCGATGAGCGCCTGACCTTGCCGGAGCTCTTCCAGCATGGCTTCGACCGCCTCATCTGTGACCTCGGGTTCTTCATATTCGATTCTGACATCACGATAACCCCCCAGGTCGACTTCGGGCGGGAGCGGCACCGTATATCGCAGAATCAGAGGCTCGCGGCTGACGACTTCATCCAGAGTGCCGGGAGCGAACGCGTCGATCTCGGCCGTCTCAAGCGCCTGTCTGTAAGCTTCCTGCCCTAGAGTCTCAAGCGCCTCTTCGAACACGGCCTCGTCGCCAAGCTTCTTCACGATGATATCGTATGGAACCTTACCTGGGCGGAAGCCGGCGATGCGTGTCTTGTTGCTCAACCGGCGCGCGGCTGAGCGCATCGCAGCCTGGATCTGATCGTCGGCGACCTCGACGGTGAGCTGCACCTGACGGTCTTCGAGGGCCTGAGTCTCTACCTTCAAGAGTGATCCCTTCGATCGCAAGATCGCGATCTATGTCTCAAAACGCGTATCAATTCCGGCTGAAACTAGGTCAAAGAGCCCCAGATATAGTGGCGGCTGTGGGGAAGGAGGGACTTGAACCCTCACGCCTCGCGGCACGTGATCCTAAGTCACGCCTGTCTGCCAGTTCCAGCACTTCCCCGTCCGAGCATTATAGCTTTCGGGAGAGGGGCTGTAAAGCGGACCTGCGTTAGATCTTCATTTGAGTCCGATTGGGCCTCGGAGGGAGGATGGGCCTTGTCTGCGATTGGGGGCAACCGGGTGACACAAGAGCGCCGGCGGGGAGGATGGTGTTGGCTTGAGACGTCGGGGCGGCGCGCCTAATACTCCTCCAGGGCGCTTATCAACTCGCGGCAAAACGCCGGGATATCCGGGACAACGCGTCCCCACACGAGATTGTCCTCGCGAAACGCGCCCTCATCAACCCAGGTCGCTCCGGCGTTGACCAGATCGTCCTTGATCCCCAATGATCCTGTCGCCCGACGACCTTTGACGATGCCGGCCGAGATCCCAACCAGGCCGGCGTGACAGATCATGGCCACGACTTTCCCCTGGTCGCATATCCCCCGCACGAGATCGACCACGCTCGCCTCGCGACGCAATTTGTCGGGCGCCCATCCGCCGGGCACGACGATGGCGGCGAAGCGGTCCGGTGTCATGTCCCTGGCGGCAACCTCAGTCACTGCCTTGAGGCCCCCAGACTTGCTCGAGACACGTTTGCCCGCCTCGACCCCAACAACGGTTGTCCGGGCACCCGCCTCCTGCAGCCTCATCAGCGGCACCCAGAACTCCAGGTCTTCGTAACCTTCGTCGACGAGGATGGCGATTTCCTTGCCCTGAAGGGTCATTTCGTCCTCCCTTTTGCTTCCTCTGGTGGGATTGTCTTCCTGACTAGGCCGGCTGGATGGCGAGGGCGTGTCGGAGCTGATCGAGGTGGAGCGTGTCGTGATCGGCGGCGAACGAGGCCAGCTCGGCCAGATTTGTCGGACCGAATATGGCGTGGAGCGCGGAGCGGGACCAGATCGCGGCGTCGGTCGACTCGAGGAGTTGGATGTTCTCGAGCCTGGCCCGGCAGAAGTCCCCAAGCGCCTGCACACCGTCTTGTCCGATATAGCCTCGCTCGGCGGCCCAACGATCAGGATCAGCGACCGGGACGAAAGCGTCGCTCTGGTTGATCAGGGCGCGATACCGCGGCCCGTTGACTTCCGTCTCGACGTCTCGCAAGTGACACACGATCTCCACCGGCGCCCAGGAAGCCGGCTCGGGGCGAGTTCGCCAATGGTTCACGGAAAGGTCCTTGGCGAGCTCGGTCAACGCGGCCAGATCTGCCCGCATGCGCGCCAGGATCACGCCTGGGTGAGGCGCTGCGGTCGAACCGCCATCTGCCGCCGGACCGCTCTCGATCCAGGAGATCGCCTGCATGATGGTGCCGGATCCGTATTCGTCCGACACGACAGGCAACACGTGGAAGGTGGAGATGCCCAACTCGTTCGCCGGATGAATGTCCGCCTCAAGGTCATCGCCGAGCATGACGGCTTGCTCCGGCGATCTGCCTAGTCGTCCGAGGATCTCCGCATAGTAAGCGATGCTCGGCTTCGAAAAGTGTGACGTCTCGTAGCTTGTGACCAGAGCATACCGTAATTCTTCGACAGCGAGTTCCGCCCAGTCGAGGAGCTGCTCGATGGCGGTCAGCGGGAACAGCGGATTGGTGGCGATCACGACCTCAAGGTCGTTCTGCAGCGCCCATTCGACCAAATGGCGTGCGTCGTCGATAGGTCTGGTCAACGGCTTGAGACTCGGGAACAGCTCGCGGTAGAAGATCTCGAGCCGATCGCTCAGATTCTGCTCGAGCAATCCCAGGCTGGGGTAGAAATGGGCGGCGAACACGCTTTGCAGGGTCCGTGTTGGATCATTATTCTCAACCATGGCTCGAGTGCCGGCGAGCAACTCCTGGACGATACGCTCCGGGGGTGCGACATCCGACAGATAGTCGCCCAGACTCCTCATGTACGCAGCGAGGAACTTCTCGTTGTTGTTCTCGAGGAGTGTGCCATCCAGGTCAACCAACACGGCCTTGATCATGCGACTTCCCACGGTCCGCCGATGTCTTCTAAGTCCTGATGACATTGGGTGCATCCGACTTCCGGTGCAAATCCCGTTTCAAGGCTCTTTGTGCACGAGGCGGTAATGTCAACCTTCCGGCCGAAGCCGAGGATGCCCGCCCGGACGCGCGCTTCGAGGACCATGTGAGGGCAGGCATTCGCCAGCACAATCCGCGGCACCGGACAGCGGGAGCACAGATCCGGCGACCATCGTCCTCCTCCGGGAGTCCGATCGACTAGCCGACATTCTTGGCGATGACGGCCGCGCTGGTAATCAGCATAGTAGTGTGGGCACTCGGTGCCAGCTGGTGTTCGCATCCTGCTTTCAACGCGTTCGGGGGGGCGTGATCAGACCCGCGTCACGTATGAGCCCGTGCGGGTGTCGACCCGGACGACATCGCCGGTGTTGACAAAAAGCGGAACCTGAACCTTGAGCCCTGTCTCGGTCGTGACGGACTTCGTAGAGCCGGTGGCCGTGTCGCCCTTAACTGCGAACTCTGCCTCAACCACGCGCAAATCGACAGTGGTCGGAAGCTCGAGGTCGAGTGGTTCCCCCTCAAACAGAGTGAGTTTGGCCTCCAGGCCTTCCTTCAAGTAATCGGCGGCGCTTCCCAGAGTGGCCGGATTCAGGGCCGGCTGCTCGTACGTCTCGGTGTCCATGAAGTAGAACAGGTCGCTATCTCGGTAGAGGAATTGCACGATCCGATGGTCGAGCCTGACATCCTGCACGCGATCGCCGGAGATGAAGGTCTTCTCTAGAACCGTTCCGCTGCGCAGATCCCGAACGCGCGTGCGGATCGTCGCCTTGCCTCGGCCCGGCTTGTGGTGCGCGTACTCGATCACCTTGTACAGATTGCCGTCCAACTCGAAAGTCACACCATTTCGAAGGTCATTGACATCGATCACGGCGGATTGCCCTCAACGAAGGAGTTTCGGCGGATTATATCGCACGTTGATGGGTACAGACGATGGACTGCGGACGACGGACAATGGACGTCAGACGGCAGACGATGGGAGATCGGATAGCGAGGACCGAGGACTGAAGACCGGAAAAGAACCAACTCGGGCTGTTCGTCAGGTCCTGCGTCTTCCGTCTCCGGTCTCGGCCATCGTCTATCGTCCGTCGTCTGCTCGCGCTCATTCCCCCAGCCAGCGGGCGGCTGCCTTGGGCAGGTCGGCCAGGGCGCCGTTGGCGATCGTGCAGCGAGGCAGCGAATCGATGAACGCCCGCCCGTAACGCTTGGTCAACAGCCGCCGATCGAAGCTCACGACGACGCCTCTGTCGGAGCGGGTGCGGATCAATCGACCGAACCCCTGGCGGAATCGCAAGATCGCCTCGGGGACGGAATACTCATCGAATGGGAACTCGAAGGTCTCGGCGCGGGCAGCCACGATCGGATCGGATGGTACGTCGAACGGCAGACGAATGATTGCCAGGACCGACAATGCCTGTCCGGCGACGTCGACGCCCTCCCAGAATGAGCGCGTTCCAAGAAGAACGGCCTGTTCGGTCGTTCGAAAAGACTCCAGCAGTGAGTGACGGGATGTGCCTTCACCCTGCTCATAAATGATGATGCCGCCGGCGGCCAGGGGGTCAGTGATCGCCCGGGCCGTGCGCCTGAGCTGCTCGTAGGAAGTGAAGAGCACAAGGGCGCGTCCGCGCGTGGCGCGACACAATGCGATCAGCCCACGCTCGACGGCGTTTTGGTAGGCGCTGCGATCGGCAGGCTCAGGAATGTCGTCGATCAGATACAGCAGGGTTGAAGTCTCGAAGTCGAACGGAGAACCCAGCGCCAGCTCGTCGGCCTCATCGGCGTTCAGACGCCTTCGGATGTAGTCGAACTCGCCGGTCGTGGTCAGCGTGGCCGAAGTCATGATGACGCATTCCTTCTCGTGCCACAGGTAGCGTTCGATCAGCGGGCCAACTTCGAGCGGCGCGGCGTGGAGCGACAGACGACCCCGGGTCGGGTGGATTTCGAGCCAGAAGATTGTCTCGCGCCCGCCCTCGAAGATCATCTGATCAAGATGAGCTACGATCTCAGCCAGGTCGCGGGAGGCGGTACGTGCGCCCACGGCCAGGTCTTCGGCCGGCGCTCCGACTGAGTCGGAGAGCGACATCAGAGATTCGGCCATTTCCCCGAGGTTCTGGACTACCGTGGCCATCGGTCCGCGCAGCTCGTCCCAGGCGGTCTCCACGGCCGACCAGGCTGGGAGCGTGCGCGTCGAAGGCACAACGCGCATCTGATGTCCGTAGGCGCCGACGGGTTGGCCGTCACGCTGGTCGGCCATGAAGGCGTCGAGTTGCGCGAAGAACGCCGTGGACAAATCGAGGCATGCGCTGGCCCTCTCGCTCACCGTGCCGATGGCGCGCGAAACCTGCCCGGATACGTCCGGCGGTAGTGTGGATCCGGCGACATGATCGATTTGGGACAGCAGGCCGGTCTCGGATGTGCCGAGTTCTCTCATCAATCGGGCCACTTCAGACTCGGTGACGTGAAAGCTGAGCCCATTGGTCGTGGCGGCCTCGAGGTGATGGGCTTCGTCCACGATCAGGTAGTGGTAGTCAGGGATGACCCGGCTCCCCGTCGCCAGATCGGCGAGAAGCAGCGCATGGTTGACGATCACAACATGGGCCGACTCCGCCTGGAGGCGCGCCTGGTAGTACGGACACGCACCGCCGTTGAACTCGAGGCAAGTCTGCCCGCCGCACTCCGGACTGTCGGCGGAGATGCGCGCCCAGGCGCTCACCTCGCCGGGACCGTTCAAATTGATCTGGCTTCGATCCCCCGACCCGCCGCGCGCCAGCCAAACGAGGATCTTGGCCAGCACGCGCATTTCTTCGGCGGAGCTCGGGCCCAATCGGCGGCTCGCCTCCAGCCGCCGCGGGCAAAGGTAGTTGTTGCGCCCTTTGAGGACCGCTGCCCTGAGTACGGGGTCAGTGGCCTGCAGCAAATCGGGTATGTCTTTGTTGATCAGTTGATCCTGGAGGTTGATGGTGTTGGTCGAGACGACGACACGCTCGCCATTCTGGGCTGCCCAGGCGAAAGCGGGGACGAGGTAGGCCATTGACTTTCCCGTGCCGGTCCCGGCTTCCACGAGCAAGTGCCGGCCGTGCGAGAGGGCTTCGGCCACGGCGCGCAGCATCGTGAGCTGCTGAGGCCGGTGCTCGTAGCCGGGAAAGGCGCGGGCGAAGGGCCCACCCGGCTCAAGCACCGCGGCCACCTCATCTACGTCGAGCGGCTCCAACGGGTCGACAGGCGTCAGAGGCGATACTCGGGCGCCGACGGTGTGAGGCAAGTACAGCTCGGTACCGGCCTTGGCGGTTGAATCCGAAGGCTGATCAATTCTTCTCCTGGCGAGCACGGCATCAAAGATCGCCGCACCGCCCCAGTCGATCTCGGCGCCCAGTTCGACGATCTCCTGCACGACGGCCAAAGGAAGCTCCTCGGCGAGATCGTGAAGCCTGAGGAAGATCTGTCGCGTCGTGTGCGCATCGTCGAGCGCCCGGTGGGACTGCGGGACGGGGACACCGAGACTGCTGGCCAATGACGCCAGCCGGTAACGCCCGGCGTCGGGCAGCAGGACGGAAGCCAGATCGTATGTGTCGATCGTCTCATTGAGGCCAAACAGACCGAGGCGTTTCATGAATGAGATGTCGAAGGCGATGTTGTGTCCGAGGATCGGGTCATCGCCGACGAACTCGGCCAGCTCGGGAACGACGCGTTTGATGCGGGGCGCGTTGGCCAGCATGTCGTCGCTGATCCCTGTGAGCTGTGTGATGAACGGTGGCAGGGGTCTCCCGGGGTTGACAAGAGAGGCCCATTCAGACTCGACGCGCGCACCCTGGAAACGCACCGCGCCGATCTCAATCACCGCGTCGCGATCAGGGTCTAGCCCCGTCGTCTCCAGGTCCAGTGCAATGTAGGTACGCATTCAAGGGATGCGGCGATTATATCATCGCCTCCCTCCATCCATGCTATACTCCGGAACCTGGGGCAGGGGCACAAGTGTGTGTCGGCGGGGCCGCCTCCGGCTGACGCTGGCAGAGAATCCCTCGAGATCGCGCATCACCACGCCGGCGCGCGAGGCAAATCGACCAACCCGCGGTCTTGGCCTGTGCATAACACTCCTCCAATGCAATGATTGCGGCACCAGGATGAGGTGGGCACGTGATCGCTGAGCTTGCGTCTCGTGTACGAGCCAATGTCCAGCGTGTGATCGTCGGCAAAGCCGAGACGATCGATCTGGCCATGGTGGCGATCCTGTGCGAAGGGCATATCCTGCTCGAGGATGTGCCCGGAACGGGGAAGACCACCTTCGCCAAATCGCTGGCCGTCTCGATCGGTTGTTCATTCCGCAGGATCCAGTTCACGCCGGATCTGCTGCCCTCGGACGTCGTCGGCTTGAGCTGGTTCAATCAGAAGCTCGGCGAATTCGAGTATCGGACGGGGCCGGTGATGAGCCAGGTCGTCCTGGCCGACGAGATCAACCGCGCAACGCCTCGAACGCAATCGGCTTTGTTGGAGGCGATGCAAGAGCGACAGGTGACCATCGACGGTGTTACCCATCCGATCACGCCGCCTTTCATTGTCATGGCAACGCAGAATCCGGTCGAGCTGGAAGGGACGTTCCCCTTGCCCGAGGCGCAACTCGACCGTTTCCTTCTCCGGTTGAAGATCGGATATCCGGATGCCAGCCAGGAGGGCGAGATCCTGACGCGCTTCACCGAGCATGATCCTCTGGAGGATCTTGGTGAGGTGACGACCCCGCAGGAAGTCATTCGCTGTCAGAGCGAAAGACGGCAAGTCCGAGTCGAGGCATCCGTGCGCGATTACATTATCGCCGTGGCGCGCGCGACGCGAACGCATCCCGAGATCGACCTGGGCGCGAGCCCGCGGGCAACACTCGGCCTGTATTCGGCCAGCCAGGCCTGGGCAGCGATCCGCGGTCGCGACTACGTAATTCCTGATGATGCCAAGTCCCTTGCACCATATGTTCTGACGCACCGGCTGATCATTTCGCCTCAGGCTCAACTCCGCGGACGCTTCCCGGCCGAGCTCGTAGAGGACATCGTCTCCGAAATCCCCGTACCCGTCGAGGTTTGAGGTGGCGCGCGCGGTCGCCTGGTCCCGTCTCACAGTATTACTGCTCATCTTCGGGTTCTTGATCCGGGCGCCGGGCTTGCTCGGTGTCGGCGCCTTCATGCTGGTCGTGTTGCTCGCCTCGTGGTGGTGGAATCGGAATTCGCTCAGAGGCGTGACATATCAGCGCCGCCTGAAATACTGGCGCGCCTTCCCGGGTGAACAGACAGACGTGGATGTCGTCGTTGACAATCACAAGCTTCTCCCGTTGACGTGGCTCACATTGGTCGACCGCTGGCCGATGGCACTCACCCCGCGCGAGCAGAGTGTGCTTCAGCCGTCAGCGACCAAAGGCCTGGGACTGCTCGTGCTGAGTTTGATGGTCAGAAGCTACGAGCGCATTCATCGCCGCTTCACCATCATGTTCCAATCGCGCGGCCTGTACGATGTCGGGCCGGCGCAGGCAGTCTCCGGAGATCCGTTCGGCCTGTTCGCCTCCGAGGCCCACGTGGCGGAGGCACGGCCGGTGGTGGTCTTCCCCAGGGTGAGGCGTTTGAGCGATCTCGGTTTCAAGGCCGCCGATCCCTTCGGCGGCAGACGCGCCCCCCGGCGGCTATTCGAGGATGTTTCGCTGACGATCGGGGTTCGAGAGTATCAGCCGCAAGACGGCTTCCGCAGGATACATTGGCCGGCAACCGCGCGAACGGGACAACTCCAGAGCCGGATGTTTCAGCCGGTCTCCGGGCTCGATCTGGTCGTGTGTCTCAACGTCAGCACGTACGAAAAGCCCTGGCTGGGCACGTGGCCGGAGTTGTTCGACGCACTGGTCGAGGCGGCTGCGACAATCGTCAAGGAGAGTTTCGAACAGGGCTACAGGGTAGGGTTGATCTCGAACGGTGGAAGGGCCAGAGCCGGCCGGCCGTTCCGAATCGCCCTCGGTCGGACGCAAGCCCATCTGGCGACGATGCTCATGGCACTCTCGTCGGTCACGCCGATTGTCACAGCGCCTTTTGATCGGTATCTCATGGGTTCGGCTCCACAGATCGAGTACGGATCGTGCCTGGTCGTCGTGACCGGCGTGACCACTCCCGAACTGGGGATGGCCGTCCGACAGCTTCAGGCGCGCAGCCGGCGTCTCACTCTATTCTCACTCGCTCAGGACGAACCACCGTTTCTTCCGGGCGTGCAGATTGTCCATCAGCCTTTCGTGTCACAGGGGTTGGCCGCATGAACCGAATCGCGGTCGGATCACATCCGATGGCGAATCGCCATCTGGAAACTCTCCTGACGGAATTGGGCATTGCCGGTGGGCTGCTGATGGAAGTTTCCTGGTTCACACCCTGGTTTCGATACTTCAACGCCAGAGGCAAGAGCATGGGGGAGTTGGCGGTGCTGGGCTGCCTTGTATCGGCGGCTTGGCTGGCCATGATGGCGGATCGCGCGCTGAGGGCCGGCCACGCCTCGCGCCTGATGCGTGCGTTCCTCCTTCTTCTGCTCCTGATCGCACAAGCCGGCGCCCTGATGCTTCTCTTCCAGCCGGAGTACCCGGGACTGGGTTGGCGAGAGTTTCTGTCGCAGATGCTCGGGTCCCTGGGAGGTGTCCTTGAGTTGATCCCGGCTGAACTGGTGATCATCTTGAGCGCCATGTTTGTTTTTCGACGGGGCGTCGTCGCTGCGGGGCAGGACGTCCCGGCTCCCGAGAAGCTGCATTTCAGATTCCGCCTGGGGATCGTGATTCTGGCGGCTTTCGGATTGATCTTCCGCGATGTCGAGGGCCGATTGATGCTTGAGGCATTGCCGGCCTACTTCTTCGCAGGGTTGCTGGCCCTGGCCGTGAGCCGCGTGGACCGGACGCCGTCGCACGTCGGCGGAAAGGCGAGTCCGGCGGGGCTGGCGTGGGTGGGCGCAATGCTGGTGATCATCCTGGCTACGGTCGGGCTGGCCCAGGGCTTGAGTGCTCTGCTCCAAAGTCGGATAGCGGTTGAGATCGTCACCATTCTGACCTCGGCATTGTTGGGGGCGCTTCGGGTCATCGTCATCCTCATCAGCCCTGTGATCAGGGCGGTGAGCCTGTTCCTGGGTTGGGTCATTCGGGCGGCTGCCGGCGCCCTGGGAGGGATGCAAGGGCTTGCGGGGATCCTCAGCGGGATCGAATCATTGACCCGCACCGTATCTCAAGGCCAGGGCGAGCCATCGGTGTGGCTCCAGGAACACGCGCGTGAACTCGCCGCGGCAGGCACTGGATTAATCGTGGCGTTATTGGCGCTGACGGCGATCCGCGGAGGGCGAAAGAGGGATGCCAGGGAAGAGGGCGCGGCGGTAGAGGAGGTGGAGCTGATCCCCTGGGAGCAGGAGGACACCGACCGCGGTCGAGGCCTCCTGGCCGCGCTCGGTCGGCGCAGGAGACCCTCCCTGGACGTCCTCGAACAGATGCTGGCGGCGGCCTCGATCAGGAGGATCTACGGCAGGCTGCTGCGACGGGCGAAGTCGCTCGGACGGGCCCGGTCGCCGGCCGAGACCCCGCTCGAGTATCTGACTGTGCTGCGTGAGGTATTCCCATACCACAAGGAAGAGGTGGAGACCATCACTCGGGCCTATCTCGAGGTTCAATACGGCGGTCGACCGGATGAAGACGCCGGTATCGTCGAAGTCAGACGGGCCTGGGCCGCGCTACAACCCGGCGGCGGCCCGAGAATCGCACCACCTGGAAGCGTGGGGTAAGCGAGCCGCATGAGGCGATCCGATTCGAGCCGGCCCTTGGAAAACCTAACCCACACTTCGGGGTTTACATGTATGTCCAGAATCGTCTCTCAGGGAGAGCAGGATGAGCGAGCGACCTGAGAGCGAACTGGATCTGATCCGCCGGGCCGGGTCGGAAGCCTCGGCTTTCGGCGAGCTGTACGAGCGTCACGTCCGGCAGATCTACAACTACATCTATTACCGGACGGGGAACCACCACGACGCGGAAGACCTCACCGCGCGTGTTTTTCAGAGGGCGCTGAGACACGTCGCTGCCTTCGAGGATAAGGGCGTACCGTTCTCGGCCTGGCTATACCGGATCGCCCACAATCTGGTGGCCAACTGGCACAGAGACAGAAGCCGCCGCCCGGTCGTCCCGCTGGATGACCACCTGGCGACCCCCGGATCGAGCACTCACCCCGAGGTCGAGGCGATGGCGGCTGAAGAGAGACAAATGCTACTGGTCGCCGTGCGCCAGCTGCCACCGGATCGTCAACAGCTGCTTATTCTGAAGTTTGTTGAGCGGCTGTCCAACGCCGAGATCGGCGAGATCATGGGCAGGACGGAGGGGGCGATCAAGAGCTTGTATCACAGGACGTTGAACTCGCTGCGTGAAGAGTTCACCAAGTTGGACGTGGGGAGCGACGACGGTGCGAGTAGAGGGTAGGGCCGGAGCCCGGTTGATCGGGATCGTCCCGGGAGAGACCGACTGCGGACAGAATGGGGCAGTTCGTCCCCTGGAGGCGACGAGCACAGATCGGGGATGGGGGCTGGAGATATGAACGCAGCCATGGATCGACGCCAGTTGGAGGCATGGCTCCGCCATACGATGACACCTGTTGAGCCGAGCGCTCGATTCATCCGAAGGCTCAGGGCAGGTCTGGTGTCCTATCAGGGCACAAGCCTGATGATGGAATGGAAGGTTATCGCCGCCATTGTGACCCTGATCCTTGTGACGGCGGCTTCGTTGGGCCTGGCGCTCCGGATCATCCTTGCCATCCTGAGCGTGCTCGGGATCATCCATCGAACTCGGAACCGAGACAGGGACTCGCTGCCCGCGTAAGGCAAGAGATCGCCCCATTCCTCACAGAAGAAAGAGCCGGCGGCTCCATGTTGGAGCCGCCGTTTGTTTTCTGTTCGAGCGTTGAGGGCGCAATCCGGCCTAGTAGAAGCCCCAGGCAGCCCCGGCACCTTCTTCCATCATGCTCGGGTCCCACATCTCCATTCCGACTTCAATCGTCGTGGGCAGCTCGGCCGCCTGCTCGGCCTTCGATCGCGTCATCTCTAGCAATGCCGGGCCATAAGGGCAGAATGGGGTTGTCATGATCATGCGAAGATGGACATCGGCGTCGGTGATCGACAGGTCGCGCACCAGCCCGAGCTCGATCACGCTCAACCCGATCTCCGGATCAACGACCTCGCGCAAGGCCTCACGCACATGCTCCGCTTTCTCCGGATGGGTTGAGTCGGCTTCCCAGACGAGCCGGGGCACTTCGGCAGATTCGGTCATACGTCTATCTCTCCCATTTCTGCAACAACTATCGGGATACTGAAACTGCAATGCGAGTCCCCGTCGAGCAGACAGCTCACGCGTTCAACAGGCAATGAGAGCGAAGTGGCGATGAAGGTCTGATCGATCACACACACTTCAGGATGCTCCCGACCCATCCTGTAGTACGGGCAGCTGAGCTCCCTGATCGTCACACTATCCCCGTGGCCTTCCAACTCGGCCTCGAATCCTTCGTCCGAAAGCAGCTTAATCAGTCGTTCGAGCCGTTCCTCGAGCGGAAGGCCTTCGAGTTGTTCGGCATAGTCGGCAGCCATGGTTGACGCCACCGATGCGAACAGATGCCGGACGGCGTCGGCGGGCATGCTGTCCTTGATCTCTTGCAGGATCCGATTGATCAGGCGGAAATACCGGCTGGGGAACATCTCGAGCGCCGTGTCGCTCAAAGCGAAGACCAGGCGAGGGCGGCCGACCCCATGCTTGACCTCCTCAGCCTCGACGAGCTTCTCGGCCTGCAGGTTGGCCAGGTGGTGCCGGACCGACACGGGTGACACGCCCGATGCCTCGGCCAGGTCAATCACCGTGCACTTACCCCGCAGCCTGAGCGTGCGCAGGATACGATCGCGAGTCGCGCTGGACATCTCGTCCGGGAGTATATCACGGCGGTTTTCCGGGTGTCAATATTTGTTATTTTTATCATTTTTTTCGTCCTCACATGGCCCCTGGAGGCTGGGGTCGGCATCATGCTCAGGCCCATTCGACCCAAGGCACCGGTCTCAAAGCCCTCCGGGGCGTATCTGGGTGGCAGGGTGAGCCTGAAATCGGATTTTTCTCATATTTATGACATAAATATTGACACATTCAAAGCGGGCGTGCTATAATCCCGTGCGATATTCACGGCAGGGCTCCGAAAGGACCTGCCCGGAGGTTGTGGATGGGAAACACGCTCGAGATCCGCGGACTTCGCGCCGCCGTCGAGGGTAAGGAGATCCTCAAAGGGGTCGACCTCAAGGTGAGCACGGGCGAAGTTCACGCATTGATGGGCCCGAACGGAACAGGCAAATCGACGTTGGCCAACGTTCTGATGGGGCATCCGTCCTACGAGGTGACGGGCGGCGAAATTCTGTTCAAGGGTAAGAATCTGGTGGAGATGGCGCCGGATGAACGCTCGCGCCTGGGACTGTTCATGGCGTTTCAATATCCGGTTTCTATCCCCGGCGTTTCCGTGGCGAACTTCCTGCGAACGGCGATCAATGCCCGGCGCAAGGAGGCCGATCCGGAGGACAAAGGGATCAGCGTGCCCGAGTTCCGGCGCATGCTCAAACAGAAGATGGAGTTGCTCAAGGTCCCTCAAGAGTTCGCCGGTCGCTATCTGAACGAAGGCTTCTCGGGTGGTGAGAAGAAGCGCGCCGAGATTCTTCAAATGGCCACTCTGGAGCCTGAAATCGCCATTCTGGATGAGACCGATTCGGGTCTGGATATCGATGCGCTGCGCATTGTCTCGGAGGGCGTAAACGCTCTGGCCGGTCCCGATCTGGGTGTCCTGATCATCACTCACTATCAACGGATCTTGAACTACATCAAGCCAGAATTCGTACATATCATGCTGGATGGTCGGATCGTGGAGTCAGGCGGGCCGGATCTGGCCGAACACCTCGAAGAGCGCGGGTATGGGTGGTTGCGCGAGATGCAGGAAGAGAAGTTGGCGGAGGTACCTTGATGGCGACTGCGAGAGACGTACAGGCCCTTGATGGTCTCGGACAATATCGGTATGGCTTCGCTGACCGGGATGTCTCGGTCTACAAGGCCCCGAAGGGATTGAGTCGCGAAGTCGTCGAGCACATCTCCGGCATGAAGGAAGAACCGCAGTGGATGCTCGACTTCCGGCTGAAAGGACTGGAGCATTACCTGGCGCGCCCGCTGCCGAAGTGGGGCGGCGACCTCGATCAGATCGACTTCGATAACATCACCTACTATGTCCGTCCGGCCGAGGCCGAAGGCAAGACCTGGGAGGACGTACCCGAATCGATCAAGGCCACGTTCGACAAACTGGGCATCCCCGAAGCCGAGCGGAAGTTCCTGGCTGGCGTAGGGGCCCAGTATGAGTCGGAGATGGTCTATCACAACATCCAGGAGCATTTGGCGCAGCAAGGCGTGATCTTCCTCAGCATCGAGGCCGGTCTGAAAGAGCATCCGGACATGTTCCGGAAGTACTTCGGCACGGTGATCCCGATCACGGACAACAAGTTCGCCGCGCTCAACAGCGCTGTGTGGTCGGGTGGGTCATTCATATACGTCCCGCCCGGTATCAAGGTGGATCTTCCGCTTCAGGCGTATTTCCGACTGAACACGCCGAACATTGGCCAATTCGAGCGCACTTTGATCATCGCCGACGAAGGCGCGCAGGTGCATTACGTCGAGGGGTGTACGGCGCCGATCTACACAACCGATTCATTCCATAGCGGCGTGATTGAGATCATCGTCCACAAGCATGCTCGAGTTCGCTACACGACCATCCAGAACTGGTCAACCAATGTCTACAATCTTGTCACCCAACGGGCGATGGTCTACGAACGCGGGACCATGGAGTGGGTGGACGCCAACCTGGGCAGCAAGCTGACCATGAAGTACCCGTCGTGCTACCTGATGGAGGACGGGGCCCATGGTGAGATCCTATCCATGGCTTTCGCCGGTCCGGGCCAACATCAGGATGCCGGGGGCAAGGCGATTCACGTCGCCCCGAATACGTCGAGCAAGATCACCTCGAAGTCCATCAGCAAGGGCGGTGGGCGGGCTTCGTACCGCGGTCTGCTGAAGGTACACAAGGGTGCCGAGAACTCCCGGTCGAATGTCGTGTGTGATGCGCTGTTGCTCGACCCGCAATCCCGGTCAGACACCTATCCGTATATTGAGATCGATGAAGACAACGTCAATATCGGTCACGAGGCGACTGTAAGCAAAGTCGGCGAAGAGCAGCTCTTCTATCTCATGAGCCGCGGTCTGAGCGCAGAGGAGGCCACAACGATGGTGGTCTCAGGGTTCATCGAGCCACTGGTGAGAGAGCTCCCGATGGAGTATGCCGTCGAAATGAACCGGCTGATCCAGCTCCAGATGGAAGGCTCAATCGGCTAGCCGGACTCGCTCATCGCCCCAACATTCCAGATACACCCTGAGGACACACCGATCGATGCCTTCTCCTACCGTCATTCGTACAAGCCGGGGGGTCAAACCGGCAGCCCAAGCCGACTTCGCTTTCACTCAAGCCGACGTCCGGCGCATTTCGGAGAATCTACGAGAGCCGGCGGAGCTGGCTGCCCGGCGCATGCGCGCCTGGGACGCGTTTCAAGCCGGTTCAATGCCAAACGTCACCCAGGAGGCCTGGCGCAGAACCGATATCCGCAGCCTCCCGGCGGATCAAGCAATTCTACGACCGTGTGACGACATAGCGCTCGACGCCGAGCTTCGACAGCCGCTGGCCGGCGAAGAAGACGCCGGATTACTCGTGGTGCGCCCAGGGCATGAGAGCCTGCGCGAGCTGGATGACCGGCTGGCTGAGCGTGGAGTCGTGTTCACCAATCTCGCGGGCGCGATCCATGATCACCCCGAAATCCTCGAGGCCCACCTCGGCCGGATTGTTGAATCGAACGAGGGCTGGTTCGCCTCACTTGCGGCATCATTGGCCGGCGACGGGGTGCTGGTCTACGTGCCCGATGGCGTAGAACTCGATCTCCCGTTGCATTCGATCATGTGGTCGCCAGGGACGCGGCTGGGGACTTTCAGCCGGGTTCTGGTCCTGGTCGGTCGCGGCGCCTCACTGACCTATGTGCACGAGACCGCCTCGCCGACAGAGGCTGAAGGCCAGGCGGTCCACGCCGGAACGGTCGAGATTTCGGTTGGGGATGGCGGAAAACTGACCTTTGTTGAGCTCCAAAACTGGGGCGAGCACGTGTGGAACTTCACTCACGAACGCGCCCGTGTCGGGCGAGATGCCAACCTGGATTGGATCTTCGGTGCGGTCGGGAGCCACCTGACCAAGAACTTCTCGGAACTGGATCTGGTCGGCCAGGGCTCGACCGGCAGAATGTCGGGGTTCTACATCGCCGGCGGGACCCAGCATTTCGATCACGATACTCAGCAGAACCACCGGGCCCCGAACACGACGAGCGACCTGCTGTTCAAAGGCGCTCTGACGGAGCGCAGCCGTTCTGTGTGGCAGGGGATGATCTACGTCGCCCCGGGCGCACAGAAAACCGACGGCTACCAGGCCAATCGCAATCTGATTCTGAGCAGGCAGGCCAGGGCTGATTCAATCCCAGGCCTCGAAATCCTGGCGGACGACGTCCGCTGCACGCATGGGGCGACGGTTGGTCAGCTCGAAGAAGAGCCGGTGTTCTACCTCATGTCGCGCGGGTTGCCCCGTCCGGAGGCCGAGAGGCTGGTTGTTGATGGGTTCTTCGCGCCGATCATGCAGCGTATTCCCTTCGAAGGGGTGAGGGAGCGATTCGCCCGGATGATCGACGGGAAGCTTGGACGTTGAACCGACCGGTCCACACGACCGAACACAGATGATCCTCAAGATGAGGTCAGAGTGATGAAGCAAGTGGCAAGCACAATGGGGGGAAGCCGGGTCGAGCCCAAGCGGTTCGACGTCGGTAACCAGGTCGAGGTTCTATGCGATCACACCCGGAACGGCGAACGGGTAAACGACTGGCTGCAAGGAGTGGTCGTTCAGGCTGATTTCAAGATGGTGGCGGTTCAGTTCTTGGAAGACGTGTATCTGACAGACGGCTGGATGGTCCCCGACCGAGTGCTGTGGTTCCAGCAGTCGAGCGAGAACATCCGACCGGCGACGAGGCGTCGTCGCCGCCGAATCACCAAATCGCGGCGGCGCTGAGGCGGGGAGCCTCTCATGGACTCACCGGAAGCAGCTGTGCTCGACGTCCGACGGCTGAGAGCCGAGTTCCCGCTTCTCGAGCGAAGGGTTGGATCAGACAAGCCGCTGATTTACCTCGACTCGGCGGCGACTTCCCAGAAGCCGCGCTCGGTCATCCAGGCCATGACGGTGTTCTACGAGCGCCACAATGCAAACATCCACCGCGGGATCCACGCGCTGGCGGAAGAAGCCACCGCCTCATTTGAGTCGGCCAGGGCACGCGTGGCCCAGTTCATCGGCGCCAGCGACCCTCGATGTCTGGTATTCACCCGCAACACCACGGAGTCGATCAACCTCGTAGCGCATACGTGGGCCAGGGCCACGCTCAAGCCGGGCGACATGATCCTGCTGACGGAGATGGAGCACCACTCCAACCTGGTTCCGTGGCAGATATTGGCCGCCGAGAAGGATCTCAAGCTCGAGTTCGTCTCTGTGACTGAAGATGGATTGCTCGATCTCGAATCGTATTCCGAGCTGCTGTCGCGTGGCCCTCGGCTTGTGGCCGTCAGCCAGATGTCGAACGTGCTCGGGACGATCAATCCGGTTCGGGAGATGACGGCGCAGGCCCACGCCGCCGGCGCGCTTGTCCTGGTTGATGCTGCACAGTCGGTGCCGCACCTTCCAGTGAACGTCGAAGACCTGGATGCGGACTTCCTCGCCTTCTCCGGACACAAGATGTGCGGCCCGACCGGCATCGGGGTGCTCTACGGAAGGCTGAGTCTGCTGGAATCGATGCCGCCTTTCCTCGGCGGCGGGGACATGATCAAGCGTGTGCATCTTCGCGACTTTGTGGCCAACGACGTCCCTCACAAATTCGAGGCCGGCACGCCGGCCATCGCCGAAGCGATCGGCCTGGGTGCGGCGGTCGATTTCCTGAGCGAAGTGGGGATGCCGGCGATCCATCGGGCCGAGCAGGTCCTGATCGAGTACGCTTTGGAGCGGCTCGCCGAGGTGCCCGGCGTCAGAGTGCTCGGACCCGAAGCCCAGCAGCGGGGAGGGGTGGCTTCGTTTACTTTCGATGGAATCCATCCCCACGACGTGGCGCAGATCCTGGATCGACAGGGCATCGCCGTGCGCGCCGGGCATCATTGCGCCATGCCGCTGCATGAGCGATTCGGCGTTCCGGCGACGACCCGCGCGTCTTTCTACCTATACAATACGACGGGAGAGATTGACAGCCTGATCGAGGGGCTGTATAAGGTGAAGGAAGTATTCGGGTGAGAATCGTCTATGGATGACCTGTATCGGGAAGTGATCATCGATCGCTACAAGAACCCGCGCATGCGCGGAATGCTCGACCCGCACGACTACACCTATGAAGACGACAATCCCCTGTGCGGGGATCAGATTCGTATCGATCTGCGCGTTGACGAGAACGAGAGGATTACGGAAGCTGCCTTCTCAGGCAGTGGATGCGCCATCTCTCTGGCGTCGGCCGACCTGCTCGTCGAATCGGTAGTGGGGAAGACCCTCAGCGAGGTCAAACAGCTGAGCAAGGAAGACATCCTCGAACTGCTCGGGATTGAGCTCGGCCCCGTCCGGCTGAAGTGCGCCCTGCTGTCGTTGAAAGTCATGAAGGCCGGCGTTTATGGGATCGACGCCGTCGAAGAGGAGCTCGCCTGATGCGAGGCGGTTCTCGAAGTGAAGTTCAGGGCGCCGGCGAAAGCCGGCGCTTTTACGGAAGGACATATGTACAACTATCGCATGCTCGAAACCGACAAGCTCGAGTTCGTCACCGTCGCCAGCACGGATGAACTTGGGGATGGCGAGAGGAAGCTTCTGGATATCGATGGCGATATTATCGCCGTGTTCAATATCGCCGGCGCCTACTTCGCCATCGCCGACGTTTGTTCGCATGACGACGGCCCCGTGGCTGAGGGCGAAGTGATCGGCACGGAGATCGAATGCCCGCGTCACGGTGCGCGTTTCGACCTGGCAACGGGGGAAGCGCTTACGTTGCCGGCCGTGGTCGACATCCCCTCGTATCCGGTCCGGGTCGTCGGGGCTGAGATCCAGATCGGACTGCCGGTCGAGTGAGTGCGATCGTTGCTTCCTGACCGCGCCGTATGAGCGTCAATCGCAGCTCGGGACACACCTACCTTGCCGGGGGGAGAAGGGGCCGGCCGATCACACCCGTTCTGCTCGCTCTCTGGAAGATCGGCTGCATGGGCTCATGGCAGCGTGAGAGGGTCGTGCCCCGATCCTTGGTCGTAATCCAATTCAGTTGGCAGCTGAGCATCCTGCCTGCCCACCTGTGCCTGCGCCACCCTGGCCCGACCGCCAGGGCGGGCAGGTACAGGCAGGCCGCAGGCCAGGGAGCCCTTCGATCCCGCTCAGGGTGAACTCCGCGAGGCGAAGCCGAGCCCCTCGACTTCGCTCGGGACAAACTCCGTCGAATGAGCGTCCCCGATGTGGCCCTCGCGCTTCGATTGCTCTTCGCTTCCCTTAGCGGGACTGCCCTGGTTCTTCCGCCAACTTCCCTGGAATGCCCCTCGGTCCTTCGGCAACCTGACAACCCCCGAAGTTTGGAGTATTATTCAATGCAACACAGCGCCGTGCCCGCCAGGTTGCGGTCGCGGCGCGAGTCACGTGTCAACCCCCTTCCATAATGGAGGCTGTTCAAAATGGCAAAGAAATGGGTTTACTTGTTCAAAGAAGTGGATGAAGCCGAGACCAAAGCGGGCTCGTGGGATGGTGTCCGGGGCCTGCTCGGCGGCAAGGGCGCCAACCTGGCGGAGATGACACGCATCGGTGTCCCGGTCCCACCGGGGTTCACGATCACTTCGGCCGCCTGCAACGCCTACCTCGAGGCGGGCTCAAAATTCCCGCCCGGCATGTGGGATCAGGTCAAGAGAGCCCTTCGAGAAGTCGAACGGTCAACGAAAAAGACCTTCGGCGACCCGAAGAATCCACTCCTTGTATCATGCCGATCGGGAGCGAAGTTCTCGATGCCGGGGATGATGGATACCGTGCTCAACATCGGGCTCAACGATCAAACGGCTGAAGGCATGATCGGGTTGACCTCCGATGCGCGTTTCGTCTACGACGCGTACCGGCGCCTGGTCCAGATGTTCGGATCGGTCGTGCTGGGTGTCGCCGATGAGGCCTTTGAGGAAGTCCTGTCGGAATATCGCAAGCGCAGGGGCGTGAAGAGCGACTCGGAACTCTCGGCCGAGGATTTCAAAGCGATCACGAACGAGTTCAAGGCGATCGTGCGAAAGCGGGCAGGGCGTGAGTTTCCGAGCGAACCCGAAGAGCAGCTTCGACTAGCTACTGAAGCCGTGTTCAAGTCGTGGAACGGCCGGCGCGCGATCGACTATCGGAAGGCGGCCGGGATCGCGGACGATCTGGGGACCGCCGTCAACATCGTGACGATGGTCTTCGGCAACATGGGCGAGGACTCGGCTACAGGCGTGGCGATGACTCGCAACGCCACCACCGGCGACAACGAGATCGAAGGCGACTACTTGACGAACGCCCAGGGCGAGGATGTCGTCGCCGGCATTCGCCAGACCAAGCCAATCAGTGATCTCAAGAAAGAGATGCCCAAGGCGTACAAGCAGTTCGACGCCATCGCCCGTCGTCTGGAGAAACACTACCGCAACATGCAAGATGTTGAGTTCACCATCGAGCGCGGTCGACTATGGATGCTCCAGACGCGCGACGGCAAACGGACGGCCCAAGCCGAGGTACGGATCGCCATCGACATGGCCGACGCCGGGGTGATTTCGCGCCAGGAAGCCGTGCAGCGGGTGAAGCCGGCCCAGATCGATTTCTATCTCCACCCCCAATTCGACTTGAAGGCCAGGAAGTCTGCCGACAAGATCGCCAGCGGCTTGAACGTGTCGCCTGGGGCGGCGGTCGGGATGATTGCCTTCGATGCCGACACGGCCGAAGCGTGGGCCAAGAAAGACAAGAAGCAGGTGGTGATGGTCCGGCCGGAGACCAAGCCCGATGACGTGCACGGCATGCTTGCGGCCAACGGCATCCTCACCAGCCGAGGCGGCCGAACCTCTCACGCCGCGCTGGTCGCACGCCAGTTCGGTAAGCCGGCTGTCGTCGGAGTCTCGGAACTTGAGATTGATCTGGAAGGCCGCAAAATGCAGGTCAACGGCCGGGTTCTCAAGGAGGGGGACTGGGTGTCGATCGACGGGACGACGGGCGAAGTATTCGCCGGTCAGGTCCCGACGATCATGCCCGACCTGAACGATCCCTATCTAATCAAGCTGCTGTCATGGGCGGACAAGTTCCGACGGTTGCAGGTGTGGGCCAATGCCGACTACCCGCGCGACGCGCGCCGGGCGCGCAACTTCGGCGCTCAGGGGATCGGCCTGTGCCGCACCGAGCACATGTTCTTCGAAACCGAGCGCCTGCCGTACGTCCAGCAGATGATTCTGGCCAAGACCGACGCCGAGCGAAAGAAGGCGCTAGACAAGCTTCTGCCCTTCCAGCGTTCCGACTTCGACGGGCTGTTCCGCGCCATGGACGGGCTGCCGGTGATCATCCGCCTGATCGACCCGCCGATGCATGAGTTCCTTCCGGCCCACGACGAGTTGTTGCGCGAAGTCACAGAGATGCGGACGAAAGGAGAGACGTCCGTTGAGCGGACCGAGAAGGAGTCCTTGCTCTCCGCGGTTGAATCGATGCGCGAGGCCAACCCGATGCTTGGATTGCGCGGCGTGCGCCTTGGGATTCACATTCCGGCGCTGACCGAGATGCAAGTCCGGGCCATCTTCGAGGCGGCCTGCCGATGCAGCAAAGACGGCGTCGATGTACACCCCGAGGTCATGATCCCGTTGACATCGCACGTCAACGAGCTCAAGGTAGAACGTACGGCGCTGGAGGCCGTCGCCAAAGAGGTCATGCAGCGCGAAGGCGTCAAGATCGACTACAAGTTCGGGACGATGATCGAGATCCCGCGGGCGGCGTTGACTGCAGATGAGATCGCCCAGTATGCGGAGTTCTTCTCCTTCGGGACCAACGATCTCACCCAGACGACCTACGGCATCTCACGCGACGACGCCGAATCCGGGTTCTTGATGGAGTACCTCGAGAAGAAGATCCTGCCTGAGAATCCCTTCGCCAGCATCGATGAGAGCGGGGTGGGGAAACTGATGCGGATGGCAGTCGAAGCCGGGCGACAGACCGATCCGAAGCTCGAGGTCGGCATCTGCGGCGAGCACGGCGGTGATCCCAAGTCGATCTGGTTCTGCGACAGCATCGGCCTGAACTACGTCTCGTGCTCACCCTTCCGGGTTCCCATCGCCAGGCTAGCTGCGGCTCAGGCCGCGTTGGCCTCCGGGGCGGACGGCAAGGGTCGCCGCGCGGCCAAAAAGACGGCCAAGACGGCCAGGAAGGCCACCAAGAAGACCGCCAGGTCCGCTCGGAAGGCCGTCAAGAAGAGCGCCAGGACCGCCCGAAAGGCTGTCAAGAAGACCGCCCGAAAAGCGAGCAAGACCACCAGGCGGGCTGCCAAGAAGTCTTCGCGAGCTTCGAAGAAATCTGCCAGGAAGAGCGGAAGGAGATAGGCAACGAGCAATAAGCAATAAGCGGTAAGCAGTAAGCAATAAGCTGTCAGCTGACCGCGTTCAGCCTGCAGCGATCTGCTGTGCGGGAATACGCGGTACTGGAATCTCTGTGCCGGAATGGACAAGCTGGGAGAGGGAGCTCCCAAGGGAGCTCCCTCTCCCAGCTTTGTGTTGGGAGCACTAGGCTGCTCGCGCTCACCATAGTGTCGGGGGCTCGTCTTGCTGTGTCTTCCGTTCTGTGCCTTGCGTCGTGTGTCTTGTGGCTTGAAGCCCAGATCTCCGTCGCCGGCCAGCGGGGGGCTCTAGATCGTGAACGCCGACCGCAGGAAGACCACTCCGAAGTACGCCATTGCCACTCCCGTGAGGAGAATGAGGGCCTTGTAGCGCGACGGAGTGAGCCAACCCCTGCCGGCGGAAGTGGCGGAAGACAACAG
>CAZGRL010000028.1:0-11327 GCA_964528155.1 uncultured Anaerolineaceae bacterium | reverse complement strand
TGTGCCGATGTGACCCAGGTAGAAGATGCCGACTGTCGCCAGCCCCAACCTTTGCGCTTCAAGCAAGTATCCCGCCGCGACCGTGACCCACCACGCGTACCAGAACGGGTTGGACAGAGTGGTCAGTACGCCGAGGGAGAACAAGGCGCGGGAGGAACGACGTGGGACGCTCTCATCGGCCTGAGGCAGCTGCATCCCACCTCGCGAGGCCGAGAGTAGATAGCTTCCGCCCAGCAGGATCAGGAGCAGCCCGCCTCCAACGGCAATCGCGCGTTGGATGCCGGGAGACGCCAGGCCAGCCGCAAGGCCGATCCCTATCAGGATCACCATGATGAACTCGAGCAGCGCGTGCCCGGATGTGACAATCGGGCCGACGCGCCAGCCGGACCGCGGCGACTCGCTGACAATGGCTGCAGACACTGGGCCGGGGGAGACCACCGCGCCAATAGAGACCGCGACGGCGAAGAGGAAGACGGCGAGCAAAGACTGATCCGGCACCGGAACCCTCGGAAGATGAATATCGAATTGTAGTCCAAGCACGCGCAGGAATCATCTCACAGGTGAGACGCGGGAGCGTCCACCGGCATTTTGCTCTCTCGGCGGTGCTCCGGCTGGTTGCGGGATTGTCGGCCGGGGGAGCCGGCCGACTATCTCATGAGCAGCCGCCATGCGCGGGGAGAGCTACCAGCATCAGGATTCACTCGTGAGAGGGTAGACGATCAGTGTATGTTCGCCGACGAGGGGAGGGGGTCAGTCGCGAATGAAGCGACTGAGATCGGGGTAGATCAGGAACTGAAGGTGACCTCGCTCGAGTGTAAGACGATTGGCGGCCTCGAAATTCTGATGGACTTCACGCAACGCTCGCACCTGCCATCCGGGAGGGTCCTGCGAGAATACAACCAGAGCGGCGGTGTACCGCCCGGGGATCAGCAGCAGTGTGGTCCCGTCCTCGGATTGGGTCGCCAGCATGCGTCCGGCAGGCGCGTCACCTCCCGCCGATCCGAAAGTTCCCAGGAGAGACATCGCTTCTTCAGCGGAGGTGGGCAGCTCGCCTTGCATGTGCAGTCGGCTCTTGGTGTTGATGTCGTAGAGACCGACGCCCATGCAACTGGCTTCGTTCAGTTGGAGCAGGAAGGACGTCTTGCCTTCTTCCAAGACCACCTTCCATCGATCGCTATCCGGATGAGACTGGTGCAGCCGGAGGGCGACCTCTTGTTGCTCGACGTAATGGCGGTGAATGGCCCTATACTGGGAAGCGTTGATCCGGCCTTGCTGGAAATCCTGTTCCAACCGCACCGTCTTCTCATCGAGTGCCTCAAGACGTCTCCGGAGTTCCGGCGAGGCTTCGTCAGAAGGCACTTCCCTGGAGCTGGGGGTATCGGCCAGGGGCGCAGCAGTCACGACATCAGGATGGGCGATCGTGCTTGGCTGCGTCATCTCCTCGACGAATGGCTGCGGTTGTTTGCCCTGGAGCTGAGAAGTGCGCTGCTCGGACTCGCGCAACAGCTCACGCACCGCGCGCAATTGACCGGCGCTTATCGTGCCATCGCAAAATGCCAGTGCTGCAGAGAACAATCGCGCCCGGGCCTGTTCGAGCCTCTCAAGAGCGGACTCGAGTTCCTCTCTTTGGTCGGCGGACGACCCGCGTTGGATCTCTCTTGCCGAGTAGCGCACCTCTGCCGTGTGGACGCTGGCCCCTGCCGAGTCGAGCCGTTGACCCTCCATACCAATCATGATACACGTTCGGGCGGGCGCCCCGGAGAGGACAAGGGTACCAGACCGGGCCGCGGGCCAGGCCTCCGGCCTGAAAACCGGGGCGGCCGGTGGCTTCCAGGCTCATGTATACTGGTACCCGTCCAGGGTAGGGGGACCCACCGAGCCTCGACCCCGCGAGAACATCCGGAGGGCTAAGGTTATGTTGAGAACTGCTCGCCTTGCTGTTGTCCCGCTGCTGGCCCTTGCGTTGGTCGCCTGTGGTCGGGCACAAGAGACCCAGACTACACCCACGATTTCCAGCGACGATGTCCTCAAGACGGCCGAAGCTATCGCTGAAGCGACCCGCAACGCCGCCACGCCCACGCCTTCGGAAATCCCCGCCTCCCCGACGCCGACCGAGATCCTGGAAACCGCCACTCCGGAGGCGACCGCAACCCCATTGTCGCCGATCGTCAGGGCTGACTACAATGCCAACGTCCGAAGCGGCCCGGACGAGGTCTTTCCGGTGATCGACTTCATCCTCGAGGGGGATCAGGCGAACGTCGTAGGTCGCTACCAGAATGCGGCCAATGGGACCTGGTGGTCGATCCGCCGCATCGGAGGTGGGCGGGACGGCTGGGTTTGGGGCGGGGCGGTGACACTCTCGGGGGACGCTGGGCAGGTGCCGTTCCTTGAGTCACCTCCGACGCCGGAGGTCGAGCCGACCGAAGAGCCGACCGAGACGCCGGAGGCGAGCGAGACACCCGAACCGACCGAAACTACGTCACCTTGAGCTGAATTCAATGTGAGGCTTCTCGCCGAAGTCTCGGGGAGCCTCCACCTACCTCCATAATGAAATCGGGCGCGGGTTTCCCGCGCCCGACGTCGTTTCTCATGAATCGACGGAATCGGCTACTCGCCAAACGTGATCCCCTGGGCGAGCGGAAGCTCGGTCGACCAGTTGATCGTGTTGGTCTGACGGCGCATGTACGCCTTCCACGCGTCCGAGCCTGCCTCTCGTCCCCCTCCGGTCTCCTTCTCTCCACCGAAAGCGCCTCCGATCTCCGCGCCGGATGTGCCTATATTGACATTGGCGATACCGCAATCGGATCCTCGCGACGAAAGAAACGTCTCTACGGAGCGCATGCTTTGCGTGAAGATCGCGCTTGAAAGCCCTTGCGGCACATCATTGTGGATTCGGATCGCATCCTCCAAATCCTGGGATTCGAGCAACCAGAGAATCGGAGCGAAGGTCTCCTGCTTGACGATATCGGTCTGTGAGGGCATCTTCACGATCGTCGGCTCGACGAAATTCCTCCCCAGGTCGGGCCGCATCTTCCCACCGATGAGGACCTCGCCGCCATCCGCCTTGGCCTGTTCGAGAGCTTCGAACATCTCCTCGACGGCGATATCGGCGACCAGTGGGCCCATGAGTGTGTTGTCGTCAAGAGGATCACCCAGTCGCACCTGTTTGTAGGCGTTCACCAGACGCTGTGCGAGCTCGCTTGCGATCAGCTTTTCCATGATGATGCGTCGCGTCGTCGTACAGCGCTGACCGGCGGTCCCGACGGCGCCAAAGAGAATCGCCCGGGTTGCCAGATCCAGGTCGGCATCTTCGGTCACGATGATGGCATTGTTGCCGCCGAGCTCAAGGATCGTCCGGCCGAACCGGCGGGACACCGCCTCAGCCACGCTGCGACCGATCTTGGTCGAACCGGTGAAGGAGATCAGCCCCACCCGAGGGTCGTTCAGCAGGAGCTCCCCCACGTCGCCTCCCCGTCCGACAACGAGATTGAAAATGCCCTGCACCCCGTAATCCGCCATGACCGCGTTGCAAATGTGTTGAACGGCGATCGCCGTCAACGGCGTGTAACTCGATGGCTTCCAGATCACGGTGTCACCGCAAACCGTAGCGATGGTCGAGTTCCAAGACCACACGGCAACCGGGAAGTTGAATGCCGTAATCACTCCAACGATCCCCAGCGGGTGCCATTGTTCGTACATTCGGTGCGCCGGCCTCTCGGATTGCATGGTCACACCGTAAAGTTGCCGTGACAGGCCCTGGGCGAAGTCACTAATGTCGATCATCTCCTGGACTTCGCCGTGACCCTCGACTTTGATCTTCCCCATCTCGAGCGTGACAAGATCGCCGAGCGCCTCCTTGTTCTCGCGCAGCGCCTGCCCAAGATCGCGAACGAGCAAGCCACGTTTTGGAGCAGGGATTTCCCGCCATTTGAGGAAAGCTTCCTGGGCGGCAGAGGCCACCTTCTCATAGCTCCCCGATGTGGCCTGAACGACCTTGGCGATCGCCTCACCGCTGGTGGGGTTGTACGAGGTCAGCTCGCTTCCCCGGGGATCCTCTATCCAACCGTCCGTTCCCGTGCAGGCTCCGGGATTGACTGGCTGGATGTGGAGTTTCTCAAGTATCGCCTTCATATCAATCTCCCGGTGATGATCAAGGGCGCGTCGAACCGTGGTCTTGTCTGATGCGGAGTCTAACACATGCGAATCGCGGGGGGGGGCAATGAGTAATCAGCAATCAGCTTTCAGCCAACAGCAAGCGACTCCCGATCTTGACGGTGCATGCTCGGATCTGCCCATTCCATTAGCTTTTTACGCACCACGTTCTACGTTTCACGTCTTCCGTTTCACGCATCACGTCCCACGTCTTGCGTCCTGCGCGCAAAGGCTCCCGGAGCCTTGGAGGCTCCGGGAGCCTGTCTCCACTCGCCTACTCCGTCTTGGACTGCAGTAGGCGCAGCAGCGATCGTCTGGCCAAGAGGTCGGAGCAGACCATACCCATCACACAGCCGCACTCGACAACCGGCATGGCCGAAATCTCGTGGTATTCCAGCTTGCGGACGACCTCAAGGATGGTCTCCTCGGGTGCGGCCGAGATCACATTGGTGGACATGATCTGGCTGACCTGGGCCTCGACGCCAACAGCGGTTGATGTCGCCCGGGTGAAATCCCACTCGGTCACCACGCCCGCCAGGGCGCCCTCGCCGGAGAGCACTGCGACGATCGGGCTCCCGCCTTCGACCAACAGCGACGCCGCCTTCTGGATCGTATCGCCGACGCGGGCAGTGGGGATCGGCTCCATGATCTCCGCGACTGTCCGGTCGCGCTCGCTGGAGGCGATCCGACGCACGCTGATCCGTTCGGCTGCCTCGCACGGCAGCAAATCGGCATCGCTTACAAGCAGGTCGATCAGCTCACGCATGTTGCGGCGGATGACCTCGTCTCGATATGCGATCGCAGCCGTCCGCCTTCGCTCGGCCAATTCCTCAAGCCCGGAGGCGTGTGCCATCAGCCAGCGATCGGCGGCTTCGTCGTTCCCGAGAATCTCGCTGGGGATACGCAGCTCGTCGGGTGTCTTGATCAGCCTCTCCTGCGCGGCGAAGATCACTCCACCCGAATTGACCAGATAATCCGTGGCGATCAGAACGCCGCGCTCACGGTACACAGCACGTTCCATTCTCGCCCGCGCTTGTTTGCGGACCGGAGAAGGAGAATAGGTGTTGGCGCCTTCGACGATAACCCGCCATCGGCCCATTCGATCCACCGTCATGCAGGTCGCAGGATCAGGTTCTACTCCCAGGTAGGTCGCGATGGGCGCCGCGGGGATGAGGCAGAAGGCGGACTCCCGCAAGAGGTCATTCGGTTGAGAGGAATACTTGAGCGGCGAGCGCTTGCCATCCCCGCCGGCTCGCCAACGTTCGAAGTGGCTGAGGGTGACCAGCCGTTGTGACTGCCATGTCTGGAAGAGCTCGTCCACCTGCAGGCCGGCTTCGTCGAATACGTATCCCTGCTCGTCGCTGATTCCGATGATCCGGACACCGGGGATGCGTTCGCAGGCGATCTTGGCGGCGTGGGCGCCGACTGCGCCGAAGCCCTGAATCAGCAGAGTGATGTCTTCCCGTGAGGGGGGATCGCTGGATGCGAATTGGGGAAGGACCTGGAGCCTTGGCATCAGCCGGGTCAATTCCTCGAGGGCGATGATCGTCCCCCCGGCTGCCGCCCCCAACTGATCGATCCGATTCCCGCCCATCTCGGCCGGCTTTGAAAGCGCGTTGTCGAGCCCGTTCTCGATGGCGATCGTCCGCATGTCGGCATCGTCCGTGCCGACATCCGGGCCGGGCAGGTAGATCTCCCTGTAACGGTGGATCAGCCTGGCGAAGCCGCGTACGACCCGGGTGTGGTCCTGCGGAGACAGATTGCCTTCGGCGACGATCCCGGCCTTGCCCCCGCCATATGGAAGATCGGCCGCGGCGTTCTTCAGCGTCATACCTCGCGCCAGGTCGTGGATCTCCCCGGGCGTGACTTCCGGCAACATCCGGATCCCGCCCATCGACGGACGCCCCATCGCCAAGTTGTCGACGATCAGATAGCCGCCGATCTCCAGATCGGAAGTCTCATCCCACAGGCAGACCACAAGAGTCGGCCCCAGACTGTCCACCTGGATTCCGAGAGCCGTCAACCGCTCGACGTCGAGCGGGCCGAACTCCATGAATGCCCTGCCCGCCTCCCTGACCAACCGGTTGGACAGAGTCTTCTCGGGCAGGCGGCTCTGAAGGAACGCGTGCATTCGCTTCGGGATCATCTTCCTTTGATCCTCCACAGGCGACGAGTGCTGATCTTGGTCTTCATAGAGGCCCCCTCACGTCGAGGCAAAATCGTGTATGGGGCGCCATTGTGATCGATCCCCGCGAGAGACGGCTTCTCTTTGTTCCGACCGTCCTTATTCTCCACCGGCCCGACGGCCCGCCGACGCCCTCGGCGGACCGGGCGTCGATACGGCGTGGGTAGCCTGTAGACGGGATGGCTGCGCCAGGTCTCAAGCACTCACCGGTTGGCTGGCGTAATGAAGATTTCTAGCGGCGACGAAGGACAGACCGGCCTGGGTGAGGGCACGCGCCGTCTCGTTGGTTGCGTCGAATTTGTCAATGAAGTTCTGTGTCATGCACTCCCAGTCGCCGCTCTCGACGATCTCGGCCCGGTCGCGGAAATAGTCGAGAATGTCCGTCGGGTGCTCGCGCAACGGCTCGATTTCGGGCTCACCGCCCTCGTGCTTGGCCGAAATGTTGGCCACGTGGTCGGCGATCTCGATCAGTTCCGCTCGCCTGTTGTAGGGTTGGCGAACAATGCTCTTCCAAGTCTCCGTGATGTGGTGCTCGAACCGGACGATGTTTTCAAAGCCGAGTTTCTCTCGGAATTCGGCTGTGATCTCCATCGTACGGTTGTCGATCGAGTTGCTCCAGTTGAACCCGATGAGGGGTGAAGAACCATCTTCGCGGGCGAAGAGCTTGGCTCCGATGAGCGTCCACAGGGCGGCATACGGGTTGTCATTGCCCATATATACCGAGATCTTGAACTCAATGTCGACGCCCAGGCGATGGAGCAAGTAGCCAAGGATGACCGTGCCGGGGTTGATATTGAGCACCTGGCGCACACCGTAGTTCGTGTAGTAGTAGAGGTATTCATCCAGCCATTGAAGTGCATGTTCGTTGGGTTGACCGATGCCGCCGAAATACCCCGTGATCGTTTCGGGTCCCCCGAGGTGGATGTTGGACCCGTCGGTTCCCTTGGTGTCGAGGGTCTCCACGTAGCTGGCTCCGATGATCTGCATCGCCGCTGCAAACGCGGGCAGGTCTCCGTCAGCCTCCTGCTCTTTCATTTTTCGGACGCGGATGAACCGGCCGGGCATCAGCGAACGCTGGGCGATCGCCCGTCGGGCGACCTCAATGACCCAGGTGAAGTACTGGCAGGCGCTGATCTCGAGCGTCACAGCACAGTCTTCCTGGAATTCCATCCGGGTCGCTTTCTCGCCCAGGACCTGTCGCCGATACTCATCGATACTGACGAAAACTCGCCGATCGCGCTGGGCGGTGAGCCACTCCAATTGCGCCAAGTTCTCCGGCCTGGTCTGTTTGACCAGCTCGAGCAGGTGCGGAAGCCGACGGGCCTCCTCCGCCTTTCGATTGATTTCCTCGGGGGTGCCGTATTTGTCCACGACCTCGAGGAAATTCCGCATGACATCCAGCTCGGGGTCGAGAAGGATGGCGTTTATCTCGTCCACCTGCTCCTTCGAGATCCTGAGTCTCTCAAGTAGCGATTGATTCATCGTCATCTCCTTCGCGGACAACTCGGGCGGGTGAGTCACCACGTATGGAAGGCCAACGCACCCATCTCTACTCAAGGAGCGTCAGCAGTTCTTCGTATGCATCGTCCGGAATCCCGAACCAATTCTCCTCGGCGGGGAACTTGTGCGTCGTGACCTCTGTGACGTATTGCTTCAGGCCGTTCAGGATCACAGTGCCCGCTTCGCCGAAGACTTTCGCCATCCTCGGTTTGAATCGCGGGTAGAGCCCGAACATGTCGTGATAGATCAACAGCTGGCCATGCGCGTCAGGTCCCGACCCCAGGCTGATGATGAAGGACTGGCGGACACGCTTTGTGATCAGTTGACACACCCGGTCCGGGACCATTTCGAGCAGCACAGCGAATGCCCCCGCCTCTTCAAGCGCCCTGGCGTCGTCGATGATCTTCTTCGCCCTAAGCGCATCCTTGCCCTGCACGCGGAAGCCGCCCAATGCGCTGACGCTTTGGGGTGTCAGACCCAGATGGCCCATCGTCGGGATCCCGGCCGAAACGATGCCGGCCACGCGATCGGCCATCTCGACACCGCCCTCGAGCTTGACGGCATCGCAACCGGCTTCGGCCATGAACCGGCCGGCGTTGCGGATAGCCGTCTCGACGCTCGGCTGGTAGCTCATGTACGGCATATCTCCGATCAGCCAGGCGTTCGGCGTCCCCCGCCGGACGGCCTGTGTGTGTCGAATCATGTCGTCCATCGTCACCGGGAGCGTGCTCTCGTACCCGAGCATGGTCATACCCAGGCTGTCACCGACGAGGATAATGTCGATGCCGGCCTGCTCCTGGAGGTATGCGGTGGGGAAGTCGTAGCAGGTGAGCATGGTGAGCGGCTCGCCAGCACGGACCTTCTTGAAGAGCATCGGTAGAGTCACTTTCTTGCGATCGGACATCTCGTTGCCTCCTCAGAACTCCGGCGTTCTGGGCCGATATCACTCAGACAGCAGGGACGTCAAAACCGGCAGCGCCGCAGAATGCAAAAACGGGCCCGATCCGTGTGGTTCCTGGCCGACCCACGTCGCGATCTGGACCGTTGTCCATGCAGCCGTCATTGTCCCCAGACAGGTTCAATCCCAGTCTAGGAAGCTCGACGACCGATCACAAGTTACGTCTATCCCATTCGGGGGTGAGCTTTGCAGGCCGAGAGGCCTGGAAGGTCATTCGTCCCGGCGCTTAATGGCAGGAAGCCTGATCGGCCACAGATCGCCGCCTGATGCTGTGAAATGAGGGAAGCGGCCATCCGCCTCAGGCCTCGGATGACCCCGGCCATATGCAGGGTGGTAGCCGGCCCACAAGAGTTTGTTCAGCGCCTCAGGTTGCCTGTGACTGTGGGTGGCAGGCTGCGCCGGAAAGGAGAACGACTAGCGGATCTCGAGAGAATCGAGCATCGTCTGAAAGACAGGTTCGAATGTCGACCACGCGCCGGGAGGAGACTGCGCGAGGACGGCGACCATGGTTTCAGAGTCGATCGAAATCACCCGGAGGTCAACGTCGCCGGTCGCCGGGGAGCTGCCATGCCCCCAGAGTGTCGGCCATTCGGCGCCCTCGATGCTCTGAGGAGCGGGGATCAGCAGCGCGCGTGTGAGGACGAGGGAAGCGAACGCCTCGCGTTGTGCCTGGCCATCGATCCCGAAATCCGTTGCGCGATGTGGGCCGGTGATAGTCGTGACCGACAGACGATTTGCCGGCGGCGTCTCGGCCGGCGACAGTGCCTCCGATGTCTCGGCGGCCACGATCGCCCCCGGCGAGGATTGGACCTGCCATGTGGAGGGTACGGCGATGGATATCGTGCCGTCCGGCGTTGTGTAGTTCGCAGTCTGGTCAGCCCCACTCGTGGGTTCTTCCGTGATCTGTCCGACCCTCACAATCGTCTGAACGCCGTTCACCTTGATCGTGTACACGCCCGGGTCCGGAAACGTCCCCAGTCGGATCTTCTCCTGGTGCGAGGCCAGGACCTGAGCGCACACAACCCCTTGCTCGCGCACGGTTGTGATATGGACCGAAACCAGATTGGCCATGCGCTCCTGTGAAACCGAGTCGACTTGCGTGCACACGTCGGGGAGTGTGCCGTCCACGGTCAACGTGATCTCGGCCGGACCTTCGCCCTGCACATCCGCCGAAACGCTCTGCACATCGAAGTCACCTGTCGTGTACTCCGGCGTGACTGTCGCTTCTCTGGCGACAGGTGTTGGCGGAGTGGCTCCGCGACAACTCAACAAGAGCGTCGAGAGGATCAGACTGGACGTCAGTTGGCGTAGCAATTTGGCTGACTGCATGATCTCCATCACCGACTTGATCTGCATCCGACGGGGCCGATCGCGGGAATTGTACCCTACCGGTTGAAGCAGATTGGGATGGGACAACGGGAGGTGTCTGTCGGGGATGACGAGCCTTCAAGAGAGCCGGATCAGCGTTCCCACGGGGCCTCCGGCCAAAGCCCGCCGAACCGCACCAGGTTCCATCCCGGAGAAGATGCGCACTTCGACGCCGGGTACGGCGCTGGCCAGAGCGAAGGCCTGCGCGACCTTGTCCGCCATGCCGCCCGTCACGTCCGTTGAGCGCGCACTGTCGATTCGGATCTCTTCATGTTCGGCCGGAGTGAGAACCTCAAGAAGGCGCTCGTTGTTCGGAAAGTCGGCGAAGACTCCCGGCTCGACGCCGGCCATGAGTACGCGGGAGGGCTTGAAGATCGGAGCCAGGTAGGCCATGACTTTCTCGGTCGAGACGATCGTCGAGCCTCGGACGCGATCGAAAGCGACATCACCCCGTACGACGGGCAGCAGACCGGCTTGCAGGGTTCGTTGGATAGGCTCGGTGGCCATCGCAAGCAGTTGGCCGTTCTCACACTCGGCGGAAGCGGAAGGCGGCAGTGCGATCGCCGGCAGCCCGGCTTCGATCAAGCAATCGATCACGATGCGAGTGAGCCGGCTGGCAGAAGCCCAGACAGCCGCAAAGCCGCGCCACTCGTCCGGGGTCGCCGCGCCGGCGTGCGTTCCATGGATTGCGGCGACCTTGTGTCCAAATGAACCGGACCCATGGCCGAGTACGAGTCTCAAGCTCGGGTTATCCTCGAATGCGGCGGCGATCTCTTCGGAGAGACGCTTGAGGACATCGAGCCGAGCCGTCTCAGGCCGGTCCTTGTCGGTGATCAGTGAACCGCCAAGCTTGAGGAACATGGTCACGGCCGAACCTCAGTCTCCAGGGTCAGGATCGCCCCGGCGGATTGGAGCGCCTCGAGCACGCGCCTACGATTCGCCTCGCCAATCAGCGCAATCACATTGCCGCCGAGCCCGGCGCCGGACAGCTTGGCACCCAGAGCGCCGGCCGACCGCGCCGCCTCAATCATCTCGCTCAGCACGACGCTCGAGACACCCAGTTCCTCCAGCAACGCCTGGTTCTCGTCCATCATAGGCCCAAGGTCGTCTGGTTGGCCGTCCTCGATTGCACGACGCGCCCGGTCGACGACGCCGCCGATGGCG
>CAZGRL010000027.1:32076-41838 GCA_964528155.1 uncultured Anaerolineaceae bacterium | reverse complement strand
CCATGTACTCCGTCGCCCCGCAGCAGTTCCAGTCCTCGACCTCATCAAATGCCAGCCCCAATTCACCGGCGATGGCTTTGGTCGAGACTTCGTAGGGGCGGGCCGTGTTGGTCATGGAACAGCCAGGGTAATATCCGTAACGCATCACACGCCCTCCAGTGACTTCGCCGTATCCAGGATCGCCCGCAGCTGATCCATCCCCTTGATCTTATCTGGGCGGAGCTTCATGCGATCCTTGGCAACCATTTCCAGTCCCATCGAGCCGATGCCGACCTTCCGCAGCGGGCTGTGGGTCAGGTGGTAGCGCGTCGCCAGCCCGAACTCGAAGCTTCGGCCGTAATTCTCGACGAAGCCGATGAAGCTAGACGACCAATCCGGGGCGTCGCTGTCGTCGTAGAGCTTTTCCTTCACCGCCATGCGCTTTAGGGTGTACATGAGATCGGTGATTGGAATCTCCTTGGGGCAGCGGGTCATGCAGTAGTAGCATGTCACGCAATACCAGGGGGTATTGCTCCGCAGCACCTCCTCTCGCATGCCGGCATTGATCATGGCGAAGAGTTGCCTGGGCGTGTGGTCCATGTCCGCGCCGGACGGACACGATCCACCGCACGTCCCGCACTGGAGGCAGGTTACGAGCGCCTCGCCTCCAGGCGTCGCCTCGATCACTTCGTTCAAGAAGTCGTCGGTGTCATGAGTCTTGGAACGGGCCATCCGGCACCTCGCCAATCATGAATAAACCCCACCGTGCCCGCTCGCCGCCTGAGCCTGAGGGGAGGTGGGGTCGTATCGGTTGTAGGAACGGCAACACCACGAAATACAGTCTGCAGGCGGTGGCACCTACAGTATGTGATCTCCCTCACATAGAGCGTAGTGACGATTGGCGCGGGCCGCCTGGATGAATGTCAGGCTTGCGTTTTTCTTCACAATTCGGCTAAAAAACCCTGCCCCCAGGAGCCCCTACAGAAGCCCAACGCGGTGTCGGCCTCCTCGCTCGAATTCACGGATCCGGCGGGCGCTGAGGCGCTTCCCGAGCTCCACCTGGGCAGTCCTCCGGCCCTCAAGACACCCGATCTGAGCGGTTCTGGGGGCCCGGCTTTGATTCCCACCAATTGGGATAACCTACCGACCAAAAGGGTGACATATCCCACTGGGGCGGCCCGGAGCTTCGCGGGGATGATCCTTAGGAAAGAAACCAGGTGAAACCGTATGGGTGAGGTGTTGGACAGCGGGGCCCTGCCGACGGCCGGTGTTCTTTTTCGTGTCCTGGCCGTCACTCAGGGCTTATGGGGCGAGCGAATCGCGGAGAATATTGTGGCCCATGCCCCGCGTGATTGGGAAGTGAACGTCTGGGCGGCCCCGCGGGTGATTCCCCCGATCGTTGATGACCCGGACGAGTTTCTGCCGGATGAACTACCCGGAACAGACCTGCTCCTGGCGCTGGGCGAAGTGGCCGGCCTGGCCCAGTTGATCCCCGACATCGTGCGTATGACTGGTGCCAGGGCGGTCCTGGCACCGATCGATCGCAGCGAATCCCTGCCCTCCGGTCTCGCTCTTCAACTTGAAGGATGGCTGGCCCAGACCAGCGTGCCGATCGTCTTTCCGATGCCCTTCTGCTCGCTCACGCCAGAGACGATCAACCGCCCGCCGCGGAAGGCTTTCTACGATGACCCACTGATCCGGCGATTTGCCACGCATTTCGGACGGCCGATCTTTGAAGTAGCCGTCGAGAAGGATCGAATCGCCCGGATCGAGGTCGTGCGTGACGCCGCCTGCGGCTGCGCCCGGCACGTGGCGGAGGGTCTTGTCGGCCTGGCCATAGAAGATGCGGTTGAAGAGGCCGGGTTGCTGCACCATCACTTCCCTTGTCTGGCAAGCATGAACAAGGATCCGGAATATCAGGACACACTGATGCACGTCTCCGGCAACATCCTGAAGGAATCATTGAAAGACGAGATCCAGCCGTACTTGTCCGTCGTATACCTGCAGCCGTCCGGTCGCGTCGAAGATGCTTGATTAAAGGAGAAAGGCCCGATGGAGAAGCTCATACTCGACCTACCCGCGATGTACGCCGATCACCATGTCCTGCGAGTGAGGGAAACACTCCTGGCCCTGAATGGGGTGGAGGATGTGTTTGCCAGCTCCGCCTGGAAACAGATCATGGTCTCCTTCGAGCCCGACAAGATCACCCAGGAGGAGATGAAAAAGGCCTTGTCTGAGGCTGGCTACGGCGGGGAGGACGAGCAGACCCCAATCCTGGTGATGGCGGATGCGATCAAGCGCGACCCCCAGTGGGAGGTCGTCGGCTCGCGCGTGACCAGCACCAACCCGGCCGACAACAAGCTGTCGGGTGAATTCCGGCGTTATTGACCACAGGAGAGCTAAGCGATGGCGAAAAAGATCAGAACCCCCGAAGAGGCAAGCCGAGATCCAGCTTCGATAACCCTGCTCCAGTATGCCTGCGATCAGGGCTACGAGACGTCTTTCAAACGAGCCGACGAGATGGCGGCTTGCCCGATCGGAAGCGAAGGCCTGTGCTGCAGGGTGTGCTCAATGGGCCCTTGCCGCCTGGTCAAAGAAGGACAGACCGGAGTATGCGGCGCGACGCGCGAGACCGTGGCGGCCCGCAATTTCGCTCGCATGGTCGCGGCTGGAGCGGCCGCCCACTCCGACCATGGCCGTGACCTGGCCTATACGCTGCTGGCTGCAGCCGAGGGGAACGCGCCCGACTATCAGGTGCGCGATCCAGCCAAGCTCAAGGAGGTCGCCCGCCACCTGGGGATTGAGCCGGGTGACCGGCCGATCATGGAGTTGGCCCGCGACGTGGCGCTGGCAGCGCTGAACGAGTTTGGCAAGCCGCTGGACGAGGTGACCTTCCTGAAGCGGGCGCCCGAAAAGCGACAGAAAATCTGGCACGATCTCGGGATTGCCCCGCGCAATGTCGATCGCGAGATCGTCGAAGTGATGCACCGCACCCATATGGGAAATGACCAGGACGCCGAGCACATCCTGGATCATTCTCTGCGGGCGGCCCTGGGAGATGGCTGGGGGGGCTCAATGCTCGGGACCGATCTCTCCGACGTGCTCTTTGGAACGCCGGGGCCTGTGGCCTCCGTAGCGAACCTGGGCGTGCTCCGTCAGGATGAGGTCAACATCGTCATTCACGGGCACGAACCCACTCTTTCCGAGATGATTGTCGCCGCCGCCCAGGACCCAGAGCTGATTGAGTATGCCAAGAGTAAAGGCGCCTCTGGCATCAACATGGCGGGAATTTGCTGCACGGCCAATGAGACACTCATGCGCCAGGGCGTGCCGCTCGCCGGGAACTTCCTTCAGCAGGAGCTGGCGATCCTGACCGGCGCCGTCGATGCGATGGTCGTCGACATCCAGTGCATCATGCAGGGGGTCGTCAAGTTGTCGGAAGGCTTCCACACCGAAGTGATCACCACTTCGCCCAAGGCCAAGATCAGCGGTGCCACGCATATCGAGTTCGACGAGCACCGGGCGATGGAAATCGCCAAGGAGATCGTGCGCAAAGGCTGCGACCGTTTCCCGGAACGAGGCGAAACTCGCATTCCCGATGACACGAGTCAGCTGGTGCCAGGGTTCTCACACGAATACATCAACTATGCCCTTGGCGGCTACTACCGCGAATCGCTTCGTCCCTTGAACGACGCCATCATGGCCGGCCGTATTCGCGGCGTGGTGGCCAACATCGGCTGCAATAACGCCCGGGTGAAGCATGACGAACTCCACAGCTACGTCGTGACTGAATTCCTCAAGAATGACGTCCTGGTCGTCGAGACGGGTTGCGGCGCCATCGCCAGCGCCAAGCAGGGATATATGACGCCCGAGGCGGCCTTGCAGGTCGCCGGACCGGGCCTGCGCGAAGTGTGCGAGGCGGTCGGCATGCCGCCGGTGCTGCATATGGGTTCTTGTGTGGACAACTCCCGTATCCTCACCGTGCTGGCCCAGATGGCCACCGAAGGCGGGCTGGGCGAGGACATCAGTGACATCCCTGCTGTCGGCATGGCGCCGGAGTGGATGAGTGAGAAAGCGATTTCCATCGCCACCTACTGCGTCGCCTCCGGAGCCTACGTCATCATGGGGCACAGCAGCCCGGTCTCGGGGGTGGACGAGGTCACCAAGATTCTCACGGATGGATGGGAAGCCAAAGTCGGCGGCCGGATGGAGTTCGTCGACGACGGGGCAGAGATCGTTCGCCGTGCGCTGGCCCACATCGACAAGAAACGCGCTGCCCTGGGACTGCCAGCCTATGACGCGAGCCAGTGGGGCCGAAGCGGCGATTGGCGGATGCGGGAGCTTCTGGAGCTTCCGCTGGAAGAGCGTGCTCAAGCAGCCTACGGCGCTCTAGAGAATTAGGGAGGCAGGGATGTCACGTTATATTGCCACTCGCGCCATCCGGGGCGCCAACGCTGTCGTCGCCGAGGCAGAAATGATGCTCGGCCAAGCGCTGTCCGAGAAAGGACCGGATACTCCGGTCGCTTTCCCCAACACTGCCTACTACCTTCCGGTCATCCTGGGGATGCTCGGGCGTGAGGTCACGAAACTGGGCGACCTCGAGCCGGTCCTCCAGCACGCCAAGAAACTGCTCCACCCGGTGCCGGATGGGGACGTTTGGATGCCCTATCTGGGCGAGACACTGGACTCGGGAATGGCCACGCTGCTGGCCGAAGAGGTGATCGAGGGCATACGGTTTGTGAACAACGTGGAGCCTCAGCCCTATCCGGGGCTGGAACTCGCCGGTGCCACGTCTTTCACCAGCCCGGACGTAGGGGGGAACGGCGATAACGTCCAACCTCACGCCGATGGGCATCTTAACGGCCCAATCGACGACATTCAGTTGCGCTCTTGGGGCATTCAACTCGTCGATGGCCGCATGCCCGGCTTCGCCGCTATTGTCGGCGCCGCCCACTCAAACGAGGCCGCCGTGGCTATCGTGCGTGAACTGCAGCGGCGCAACATCCTGACCTTCCTCGTGGGGAACGTGAATGGCCGCTCGATCATCGACCAGCTCCAGGAAGAGGGCGTGGAGATGGGCTACGACACGTATATCGTGCCCTTCAGCATGGACACGGTCGGGGCGATCTACCCTCTCGGGTTCGCCACTCGATCGGCGCTCACCTTCGGCGGCATGAAGGGCGGCCAATGGCGCGACATCTTGCTGTACAACAAGTTCCGCGTCTTCGCCTTTGTCCTCGCACTGGGGGAGGTCGACGACCTGAAATACGCCACAGCCGCCGGGGCGATTTCCTACGGCTTCCCCGTGATCGCCGATACCGTCATCCCGGAAATTCTGCCCACCGGCGTCACTCGCTACGAGCACGTGATCTCCATGCCCTGGAACGAGATCGAAGGTGAAACCGAGACCGAGAAGGCGTCCCGGCTCGTTCAGAAGTGCATTGAGGTGCGCGGTGTCAAGGTTCGCATCACGGAAGTCCCCGTGCCGGTTCCCTACGGCTCCGCCTTCGAAGGCGAAGTGGTGCGCAAAGCTGACATGCGAGTCGAGTTCGGCGGAAAGAAGAGCCGCGCCTTCGAATACCTGCTGATGGGCGACCTGGACGAAATCGACGACGGCAAGATCGAGGTCGTCGGGCCCGGCTTCGAGGACATCCCGGAGCAGGGAGCGATGGATCTGGCGATCATCGTGCATGTCGCCGGACGCAAGATGGAGAAGGACTTCGAGCCGGTGCTCGAGCGTCAGATCCACTACTTCATCAACGGCGCCTCCGGAATTCAGCATATCGGCCAGCGCGATATCGCCTGGATCCGCATCAGCAAGGCCGCCGCAGACAAGGGTTTTGATCTCAATCACTTTGGCGAAATTCTGCACGCACGCTTCCACGGCGATTTCGGAAGCATTGTCGACAAGGTGCAGGTGACGGTCATCACCGATCCGGCCTTGCACGCCGAGTGGCTTGAGAAGGCCCGCCACGCCTATGAAGATCGCAACGTGCGCATCGGCTCGATGACCGACGAAAGCGTAGACACGTTCTACTCGTGCACCCTATGCCAATCCTTCGCCCCCAATCACGTGTGTATCGTCAGCCCCGAGCGACTGGGGCTGTGCGGCGCCTATAACTGGCTCGACTGCAAAGCGTCGTTTCAGATCAATCCCACCGGCCCCAACCAGCCGATCAAGAAGGACCACACCATCGATCCGGTGAAGGGCTACTTCACCGGCATCAACGAGTATGCCCTCAGCGCCAGCCACCAGCAGGTCCAGGAAGTCTCCATGTACTCGATCATGGAGAACCCGATGACCGCCTGCGGCTGTTTCGAGTGCATCGCCATGGTCATCCCCGAGACCAACGGCATCATGGTCCTCAGCCGTGAAGACACAAGCATGAGTCCGGCCGGGATGACGTTCTCGACCCTGGCCGGAATGGCCGGCGGTGGATTGCAGACCCCGGGGATCATGGGTCATGGCAAGTACTACATCCTCAGTCCGAAGTTCATCTCGGCCGACGGCGGTTTCAAGCGCGTCGTGTGGATGTCGTCAATCTTGAAGGAACAGATGGCCGAGCAACTCAAGGAAGTCGCCATCCGGGAAGGCGATCCGGATCTCATCGACAAGATCGCCGATGAAAAAGTGTGCACCGACGTTGAAGGGCTGGTGGCCTACCTGGCCGAGAAGAACCACCCGGCCCCGAACATGCCCCCCATCTTCTGACGCCAGACCTCGGACGGCGGACGATGACTGGTCGTCTGTCGTCCGCGGTCGATCGTCTGTATTCGAGGAGGCCAACATCTGATGGCAGTTGAAATCCCGACCGAGAAATACGCCGCCAGGGTCCGAGAAGTGACGATCGGCGCCACTGCCGAGCAGGGCGGTACCCGCAGTCGAACGATCACCGTCGGCGGGGAGGGGACGCTTCCCTTCCTTCCGCACGAAGGTGCTTTACCGCATGTGCCGGTCCTGGCCGTGGATGTCCGCGAGCGCAAGCCGGATGATTGGAGCCCCTTGCTCTATCAGGCATGGGGCGAAGCGATGGACGATCCGGCCGAGTGGGCCAAAGCCGCCGAGGCGGCCGGCGCCGACATGATCTACCTCACCCTCTCACTTACGACAGGGGATGGACAGCCCAACACCGGGGACAACGCGCGAAAGGTCGTGCGCAAGGTCCTGGATGCGACTGGTCTGCCCCTGGCGATCATCGGCCCGGGACAGGCTGAGATAGACAACGAGCTGATTGTCCCGGCCGCAGAGGAAGCCAAGGGCGAACGAGTCCTTCTTGGAATCTGCGAGGACAAGAACTACCGAACGATTGTCGCCAGCGCCATGGCCAACGATCAACTGGTCCAGTCGAAGACGCCGATGGACGTCAACCTCTCCAAGCAGCTGGTGATCTTGATCCACGACATGGGGATGCCCCTTGAACGCATCATCATGGATCCGACAACCGGCGCGCTGGGTTATGGGATCGAGTACGGCTACTCGGTGATGGAGCGTCTTCGACTGGCCGCCCTGCAGGGCGACACGATGACCCAGCAGCCCATGCTCGTCAATCCCGGCGAGGAAACCTGGAAGGTCAAGGAGAGCAAAGTCGGCGAGGGCGTCCCGGCTGCCTGGGGAGACTGGGAGCGGCGCGCTCTGGCCTGGGAAGCCGTCACGGCGACGACGCTGCTGCTCTCTGGCGCGGACATCCTTGTGCTGCGTCATCCCGAGACCTTGAAACGAATCCGGGGTGCGCTGGAGGCGCTTCGAGCGCCGGCATGAGCCGGTGTCCTTGAGAGACATCGCGACTCACGAGTCGCTTTGCTGGAATCCTTCCTTCGGATCTGAGCGGGCGGCCACGACGAATGACTTTCGAAATCCTGGAGGCGAAGGATGCCCCTGACCGGTCTTGAAATCTACAAACTCCTGCCGCAGACCAACTGCAAGGAGTGCAGCTACCCCACCTGTCTGGCATTCGCCATGAAACTGGCCGCCAAGCAGGCCGAACTGAAGGATTGCCCTTACGTCACGGAAGAATCAAAGGCCAAGCTTGAGGCCGCCTCGGCGCCGCCGATTCGGCTGATCGAGATCGCCGGCGCCGACGGGTCGCTTCAAGTGGGAAACGAGACCGTCCTTTTCCGGCACGAGAAGACCTTCTACCATCGACCGGGCATGTTCCTGCGCCTGGTGGACGGCGACGGCGCCGACGATTTGAAACGCAAAGCCACCGAGGCCGACGCATATCAAGCCGACTATGTCGGTATCTCCCTGGGACTGGATGGCTTCGCCGTGGAAGCGAAGTCTGGAGACCCGGCCGCCTTCAAGGCCGCCGTCGAGGCGGTTCAGTCGGCGAGCAAGAAACCGTTGATCCTGCTGGCCGGGACACCCGAGCTGGCAAAGGCAGGTTTGGAGGGGGCGAGCGGGACGCGACCCCTCCTTCACGCCGCCGACAGCGACAACTGGCAGGCGATGGCCGAGGTCGCCAAAGCCGCCAAGGCACCACTCGTCGTCCGGGCGGAGGGCCTCGACGGACTGGCCGAGCTCACCGGATCATTGACCCAGGCAGGTCTGGAGGATCTGGTACTCGACCCGGTTGTTGACTCGCTCTACAAGTCATTGTTCACACTTACCAGCCTACGCCGTTTGGCATTGAAGAAGAACTTCCGACCGCTGGGATTCCCCATCATCACCTTCCCCGGCGATGACACACTCCTGGCCGCTGAGCAGATCGCCAAGTATGCCGGGTTCATCGTCCTCGACACGTTTGATCCAGCGATCCTGTACGCTCTGCTCGTCCTGCGTCAGAACATCTACACCGATCCCCAGAAGCCAATCCAAGTACTGCCCGGTGTGTATGAGATCAACGGGCCGGACAAGAGTGCTCCGGTGATGGTGACTACGAATTTCTCGATCACCTACTTCGCCGTGGCCAACGAGGTCGAAGGCTCCGGCTGGCCGGCGTGGTTGCTGGTCACCGACGCCGAAGGCATGAGTGTTCTCACCGCCTGGGCTGCCGGCAAGTTCGACGCTGAGCGCATCGCCAAGGCGGTCAAGAGCCAGGGCATCGGGGAGAAGGTCGGACATCAGAAACTGATCATCCCCGGCCATGTGGCCGTGCTCTCCGGGGAACTGGAGGAAGAACTCCCCGGCTGGGAGATCATGGTCGGGCCGCGCGAAGCGGTGGACATCAGCTCCTACCTGAAGACGATGTGGCAGAAGTGACCTCCGCCTAAGCCGGCCGAACGGGAGAATGCAGATGACCGTGCGCCTTTCGGACATCCCCAGGGATCCATACCTTGGATACGACGCGCTGCAAGTGGCGCGTCTCGGCGCCGCATGCTTGCAGTGTCCATCACCTGCTCCTTGCACCCTCAGTTGTGCTCGCGGTGCGGATATCCCACGCGTGATGCGCCTGGCAGGGCAGGCCGCCTGCGAAGGCCTGGCACTCAGTCGCTGGTTCTGGGATCGCGAGCGTGTCGAGGCTGCTCGGATCTGCGACGCCATCACAGATGCTTACAGCTAGCGAACTTGTTCCAAGTGTCGACGTCGAAGACTTCCCCTTGGCTGGGCGACGGTTGTGGTTCGACCATTCTCACCGCGCCCAGCAACTATCTGGGCATCGAGACCCCCACCCCCTTCCCCCTCCCCCTGCTTTCGGCTCTCACATCGACCGGCGGACACAAAACAGGGGCAGGGGGAAGAGGATTCTGATGGAAGCGTGCAGCGGATCATCCCGCAGAACAAACAATCAAACATTAAAATCAACGTAGGGGGAAAAGACACCCGTACATACTCATACGGCCAGG
>CAZGRL010000027.1:0-32066 GCA_964528155.1 uncultured Anaerolineaceae bacterium | reverse complement strand
CCCCCCCCCCCTGGTTGTCGGCTCCCCCTCCCCCGGGCCAAAAAAAATGGGGGGTGGGGCTACTTTCTTTGTGTGGTCGGGGGGCGGGGCTGCTGCCCGCTTCCATCAGAATCCTCCTGTAACCTCAACGTTGGAGGAGACGACGCCAGAAGATCAGCATACGGCGGAGTCGAATTCCTGATGGCAACCCACCGAGTCACGCTGCTCCCAGCCGAGAAGACGGTAGAAGTCCCCACCGGCGCGTTGCTGACCGAAGCCATCCAGCAGGCCGGCCTGACTTTCAGTCAACCTTGTGGCGGTCAGGGGCGCTGCGGTCGATGTGCCGTCGACGTCGTCGGGAGCGGGATCCGGCGCCGCTCCACGATCCGTCTCACGGCCGAGGATCTCTCCGCGGGCCGTGCCCTGGCTTGCCAGTCCGTCGTCGAAGGCGACATCCAGATCACCATCCCCGAGCAAGAAGCGATCGAGCGCAGACTGGTCACCGACAAGGCCGCCCGCAAGATCGAGATTCCCTTCGCCTATGACCCGGCGAGCATGCAGACGCTCCGGACATTTCACCTCGGCCTGCAACCTCCTAGCCTGCAGGACAGCACGGATGACTTGTCGCGTCTGGAATCCGCTTTGAGTTCGCTTGGATTCGACAGGCTGCATGTGCCTCTGACGGTGCTACGCCGGCTGGGAGATGTGCTGCGGGCATCGGAGTGGGAGCCGTGGGTGGCGGTCGAGGCAAGTGGCGGCCTCGCCGACGAAGGATCCGCCAGGCTGATCGAGGTCTCCAGTGAGCCGATCCAGCCCATCGGGCTCGCGCTCGACATCGGCACGACCACAGTGACCTGTTACCTAGTTGACCTCGCCGATGGGCACGTCATGTCCTCGGCGGCCGAGTACAACGGTCAGATCCAGTGCGGCGAAGACGTCATTTCCCGCATCATCTACGCCGGCAAGGGGGACGGTCTTGCCGAGCTCAGACGGCTCGTCTACGGAACCGTGGCAGAGTTGCTCGAACGCTTGCGCAAGCGGACCGGCATCACCCCGGAGCAAATCCTCAAGGTCACCGTGGCGGGGAACACAACCATGGCCCACTTGTTCCTGGGCCTGCCGCCCGAGTCGATCCGCCTGACACCGTACGTCCCCGCTGCCAACCACCCGGCCGCAGTCTCGGCCGGCGAGCTTGGCCTGCCTTTCCATCCAAACGCATCCGTCGATTTCTTGCCCGGCGTCGCCTCCTACGTGGGCGCTGACATTACCGCCGGTGTGCTCGCCAGTGGCCTGGCCGAGGCGGAGAGTTTGACCCTTTTCATCGATGTCGGGACGAACGGAGAAATGGTTCTGGGGACGCGAGAGTGGATGGTGACCTGTGCCTGTTCGGCCGGCCCTGCATTCGAAGGCGCCGGGGTTGTGGATGGCATGCGGGCCACGGAAGGCGCCATTGAGGAAGTCTGGGTGAACTCGGAGACCCTCGAACCAACCTACCGTGTGATCGGCGGCGGCTCTCCAAAAGGGCTTTGCGGCTCGGGTCTCATCTCGCTCCTGGCTGAGTTGTTCGTCACCGGCGTGATCGATCGCGGTGGGAGCGCAAAACTCGACCTGGACACACCCCGGGCGCGCCTCGGGGATCACGGGCCTGAGTACATCGTCGCCTGGGCCGACGAGACCGAAACCGGGCGCGACATCGCCCTCACCAAAGTCGACATCGACAACTTGATGCGGGCCAAGGCGGCCATCTTCGCCGGGTTCAGCATCCTGGCCGACAGCGTCGGGGTCGACCTGGCGACCGTCGAGCGCGTCTTGATTGGCGGTTCCTTCGGAAAATACATCAACGTCGAGAAGGCGGTCCAGATCGGACTGCTGCCCGACCTACCCTGGGACCGGTTTGTCTTCCTGGGCAACACATCCGTCCAGGGAGCCTATATGGGATTGCTGTCTCGAGAGGCGCGTGATCAGCTCTCGCACATTGCCGGGCGGATGACATATCTGGAGTTGTCCGCCGACAACACGTTCTACGATCGCTTCACCGCCGCGCTTTTCCTCCCGCACACCGACATCGCCCGTTTCCCCAGCGTGGCCGAGGTTTGGGCGCGGGAGGACGGGACGAAAGAGCACGCGATGATGGACGACCCGGAAGATTCGACGGAAGACGGGAGACCGAAGACCGAGGAGCAGGCGCTGTGAATTATCCCCCGGTCTTCCGTCTCTGGTCTCCGGTCTTTGTCGTCGTCCGTCGTCCATCGTCCGCCGTCGGTATCCGTGGAGGTATGTAATGACAAAGGTAATCGCCCTCGCCGGAAAGGGCGGCACTGGCAAGACGACGATCGCCGCGCTGATCATCCAGAACCTGGTCCAGCAAAGTCTGGGACCGGTTCTGGCGATCGACGCCGATCCGTCGACAAACCTGCACATGGCCCTGGGACTGCAAACCCCGGACACCATCGGTGAGATTCGCGAAGAGATGATGGAGACGGCCCAGGGCGGCCAGCTCGGGGTGACCATCAGCCGGCACGACTACCTCTCCCGCGAGATACGCATGGTCATGGAAGAGGGCGAGCAGATCGATCTGCTGGCCATGGGCCGGCCCGAAGGTCAAGGATGCTACTGCGCCGTCAATCATCTGTTGCGAAGCATCATTGACGACATCAGCGGGAAGTATCCCTTCGTGGTTGTCGACAACGAGGCCGGCATGGAGCACATCAGCCGCCGGACGACCAAAGACGTTGACCAGCTGCTTGTGGTGACGGATCCGACGGTCCGTGGCATCCGGGCGGCGGGCTCGATCGCCGCCATGGCCTCCGAAATTGACGTCAACGTCCGGCGAACGGCGCTGATCGTAAACCGCGTGACCGGCTCGCTTCCCGCCGCACTCCAGTCGGCGATCGACGAGCTCGGCATCGAGGTGCTTGGCATGATCCCAGCCGACGATCGTGTCGGCGAGCTCGACGCGGTCGGACAGCCCCTGATCGCGCTCAATGGCAATTCTCCGGCCGCCTCGGCCGTAGCGAGGATGACAACTCAAGTTCTGAACGACATGGGTTAGCCTTCGGCTTTTCTGAAGGCTTCACGAGAGTTCTGCAGACGTCAGCCCTCCGAGAATCAGGCCTGTCCGTCGGGGCGCAAGATCTGCAGCACAGGAGAGAAGCAATGTACAAGATCGGGGAGAACATCCACATCATCTCGCCCAAGGTCAAAGAAGCCCTGGCCAACCGCGACGGCGGTTTCTTCGTCACATTGGCACAGAAACAGCGAGACGCCGGCGCCGACGCGCTCGATCTCAACATCGGCCCACAGAAGAAAGCCGGCAAAGAGGTCATGGACTGGCTCGTCGACTGTATGCAGGAGGCCATTCCGGGGATGACGCTCTCCTTTGACACGACGAACCTGGAGGCCATTGAAGTCGGCTTGAAGAAGGCGGGGTCAAACGCGATCATCAACTCGACCTCGGCCGAAGAGGAAAGACTGACAAACGTTCCGCCTCTGGCGGCCCAATATCAATCGAAGCTGATCGCATTGTGCATGGAGAAGAGCGGCATCCCGGTCAGCGCCGACGCCAGAGTGGGGATCGCCATGGAGAAGCTGATCCCGCGCGCCGAGGAAGTCGGCCTCCCGATAGAGAACCTTCTGATCGATCCCTTGGTCCTGACCGTGTCCGGATGTCAGGAATATGTCCCACATGCCGTTGAGACCGTGCGCATGCTGAAGATGGTCGCCGATCCCCCACCGATGACGGTGGTCGGGCTGTCGAACGTCTCCAACCAGGTCCCCCACGAGATGCGGCCGTTGATCAACCGGGTGTACATGGTGATGCTGATGGCGACCGGGCTGGATGCGGCGATCCTCGACCCGCTCGACAAAGAACTGATGGAGGTAATTCGGATCGTAGAAACGCGCGATGACAGCATTCCGGTCGGCGCGCTCTATCTCAAACTGTTCGACGCTGTGGCTGCGGTCGAAGAGCTGCAGCCCGATCAGGTGGATATGAGCGATCCGGCTCAAGTTGCGGTTTGGAAAACCACCCAGGTGCTTCTCAACCGGGTGATCTATACCGACTCGTATCTGAGGCTATGAGGACAGCTGACAGCGGTCAGCGTTCAGCTGTCAGTATCCTGCTGATCGCTTCTCGCTGACGGCTGACACCTGAACGCTGAGCGCTCTATAGCCCCACTGGAGGAACATTCATGGCCGATACGGTCACACCCCCCACCGTGGAGGAGCTTCTGGCCAAGGCGAAACAGCCCTCCGCCGACGCCATGCGCCTTCACCCTTACTACCGCGGGAAGGTCGAGGTTGCGCTCAAGGCAAGGGTGCGCGACTTCAATGACTTCGCCATCTGGTACACCCCCGGGGTTGCCGCACCATGCCGGGCGATCGCCGAAAATCCTGAGCTGGTATACGAGCACACACACAAGTGGAACACCGTCGCCGTCGTCTCGGACGGCACCCGCGTGCTCGGTCTGGGCGACATCGGACCCAAAGCCGGGCTCCCGGTGATGGAAGGCAAAGCCCTGCTTTACAAGTACCTGGGCGGTGTCGACGCCTGGCCGATCATGCTCGACACGAAGGATCCCGACAAGATCATCGAAACTGTTCTGCTGATCCAACCTGGATTCGGCGGCGTTAATCTGGAGGACATCTCTCAGCCGAAGTGCTTCCGGATCCTGGATACCCTCAAGGCCCAGGCCGAGATCCCCGTGTGGCACGACGACCAGCAGGGTACCGCTACGGTGACTCTGGCGGGCCTTCTCAACGCGCTCAAGATCGTCGGAAAGAAGATCGACGAGGTCGAGATCGTCTTCATCGGCTCCGGGGCTTCGAACGTAGCCGTCTCGCGACTGATCTTCGCCGCCGGCGCTAGGCCGGAGCAGTGTCGAGTGGTCGACAGTAAAGGCATTCTGCACAAGGACCGCAAGGACATCGAACTGCGCAAGGCCGAGTTTGTCGACAAGTGGAAGTTGTGCCAGATCACGAACGCCGAAGGGCGACAGGGAGCGGCGGCCGAGGCCATGAAGGGCGCCGATGTCGTGATTGCGCTGTCGAAACCCGGCCCGGGGACGATCCTGCCGGAGTGGGTCAGCGGGATGGCCAAGGACTCGATCCTCTTCGCCTGTGCCAACCCCGTGCCGGAGATCTGGCCGTGGGAGGCCAAGGAGGCCGGAGCGGCGATCATCGCAACGGGTCGCTCGGACTTCCCCAATCAGGTGAACAACTCTCTCGGCTTCCCGGGCATCTTCCGTGGCACGCTCGACGTTCGGGCTCAAACCATCACCGACCCGATGTGCGTGTCAGCGGCCAATGCCCTGGCGGGCATGGCCGAGGAAAAAGGTCTCACAGCGGATTACATCCTGCCCAACATGGACGAGTGGGAAGTGTTCCCACGTGAAGCCGCAGCCGTTGCATCCAAGGCCGTCGAAGAGGGCGTCGCCCGGAAGCCGATGACCTACGACGAAGAACTCAAGAACGCCGAAGAGATCATCCGCCGCTCGCGCAATCTGACAAAGACGATGATGGCGGAAGGATACATTCCAGAGGCCGAGGACTAGGCCCGGTCGAGAGGAGAGGACCCCATGCATGATCTGATCATCCTCGGTGGCGGGCCTGCCGGCCTCACGGCCACCGTGTATGCGATACGCAAGCGGCTTGATGTGCTCCTGATCAGCCGCGATCTTGGCGGCAAGACCAACTATCACCTGCAACTGCCTTTCATTGAGAAGCACCTTGTGATCACCGGACAGGAGGTCGTCAGCCGCTTCGCCAACGAAGTCGACTACCTCGAGTTCGCCCGAGTGCTCGACAAGGCCGAGAAGATCGAGCGCATCGAGGGTGGTTTCAAAGTGCTGACTCACGGAGGCAACACCTACGAGAGCAAGGCGCTAATCGTTGCCACCGGCGCGCTGGGGCAACTAATGAATGTGCCGGGGGAGAAGCAGTTCATGATGCGCGGGCTGTGCTACAGCGCAATCTCCTACGCGCCGCTGTTCATCGATCGGGACGTGTGCGTCATCGGCGACGGCCGCCTGGCGTTGCGGGCCACGGCCGAACTCGCCCAGATCGCCCGCGGGGTCACGCTCATCGCCCCGGGTCACGGGGAGCTGGATTCGGCCATGGGCCGCAAGGTCCTCGGCAACCCAAAGATCGAGGTTCTCCAGGACTACAGAGTGGAAGCGGTTCTGGGTGACGAGTATGCCCGCAAGCTCGTCATCCGCCAGGACGGACAACAGCGCCAGCTTGAGGCGGACGCCTTCTTCGTGGAGTTGGAGCTGGTGCCGGAATCGGAAATCGTGGCGGATCTCGTCGAGTTGGACGACAGACGCCGGATCAAGATCGACGCCCGCAATCGGACGACGACCGAGGCTATCTTCGCCGCTGGCGACGTGACCAATGTCTTCTCCGAGCAGGTTCTGATCTCGGTCGGGGAGGGTGCCAAGGCCGCCCTGGCTGCGTACGAATATCTCCTCGAGCACACCGACTGAGTTTTCGCACCACCCAGCGCGAAAGAGAAGGGTGGGAGGCAGTGCCTCCCGCCCTTTTCTTTCGGCCTGTTCTCCTTCTCGGGGGGAGTTGGATGAACAATATCCCATTTCCGGCGTGACTTCCTGCACTGGGGGACTGTCACACCGGGCCATACCTTTAATAGGCAGCCCCAGTGGGGAGTGCCCCCGGGTGGGGACCACGGCTGTGCTTCCTAATGCGTTCTGGAGGAGCGATTGGAGCACGTGTCAGATCGTGGCAATGGAGCGTCGCCCCGCAGCGTCCTGGTCGTCGGCGGGGGCGTGGGCGGCATGCGCGCCGCCATCGACCTGGCTGAAGCCGGGATCCACGTCTATCTGCTGGAAACCCTCCCTTCTCTCGGAGGGCGTGTGTCCCAGCTGGGATTCATGTTTCCCACCCACGACTGTGTGCTCTGCCGGGGAACCTCCGACCATGGCTTCGGCTGCACCCGGCCTTCGATCACCCCGGCCCTTCTCGACTACAACCGACACCCCAATATCACCCTGATCACCTCCGCCGACCTGAAGTCCTGCGACGGCGTTGCCGGCGATTTTCGCGTCGGCCTTGAGCAGCGGCCGCAGTACGTCGATCCCACCCTGTGCATCAACTGTGGTCGTTGCGCGCAAGTCTGCCCGGAGGAGCGGCCAAGCGGGTTCCAGCTCGGGATGAGCACCCGCAAAGTGATCGACAAGTCAGCACCCCGGTCCGTCCCAAACGCATACTACTTGCTCGAGAAGACGCCGAGGTGCGATGACTGCCACAAGTGCGTCGAGATCTGTCCGACGCAGGCAGTGAACCTCGACGTCGAGCCCGAGCGGTTTGAGATCCACGTCGGCGCCATCATCCTCGCCATGGGGTTCCAGCCGTTCGACGCCGCCGCCGTCCCCGAATTGGGATATGGCCGGATCTCCAACGTCATTACCTCGATGCAATATGAACGGCTGGCATCCCGATCGGGGCCGACCGAAGGCATCGTGCGCCGGATATCGGACAATCGGGTCCCACGACGGATCGGATGGCTGCAGTGCGTTGGTTCACGCGATCAGCAGAATCCCTATTGCTCCTCCATCTGTTGCATGTACGCAACCAAGCAGGCCATGCTCGCCAAGCAACGAATCGAAGATGCGGAATGCCATATCTTCACCATGGACGAGCGCGCCTTCAACAAGGAATACAACCAGTACTACCTTCAGGCCCGGGACGCGTTCGGCATTCGCTATACCCGCTGCCGCATCTCAGCCCTGGAAGAAGACCCGGCCACAGGCGAGGTGATCCTGCGCTACCCGGGCGGCCGTGAGCACGGATCCTCGGCTCCGGGTCAGGGAGCCGTGCGCGAGGAGCGCTTCGACCTGGTCGTCCTGGCCGTGGGGATCCGGCCGCCATCTCACGCGGTGGAGATCGCCCGCACGCTCGGCATTCAGCTCAACGAGTACGGGTTTTGCGAGACGGACAAGTTCAATCCGTTGACCTCCTCCCGCCCGGGCGTGTTCGTCTGCGGCGCCTTCGCCTCACCCAAAGAGATCGCCGAGACCATCATCGACGCCTCCGGTGCCGCGGCCGAAGTGATGCGCCTGATGCCGGATCAGATCGGTCGCGAGACCTTCAGCCGCGCCCAGCCCTTCGTGAGCGAGGACGGTTTTCCGTGTGAGATCGCGTTGGACGGTACGGATGACAAGGTTGCCGTGGCTTTGTGCAACTGCTCGGGCGAGATCGGGAACGTCGTCGATATGGCCCGCCTGGGCGAATTCGTTTCCGGCCTAGAAGGTGTGACCACAACCGAGATCGTGCCCATCGCTTGTCTGCCGACGGGCCTTGAACGCCTGGCAGAGTTGGTTCGAGCCAGCGGAGCCCGGCGACTGGTCATCGGGGCCTGCAGTCACCGCACCCATGAGCCCCTCTTCCAACGCCTGGTGGCCGAGTCGGCCATCAATCCCTACCTGGTTGAGATGGTCAACTTGCGCGAGCACTGTGCCTGGGTCCACGCCGGCGATCCGGCCGGGGCGACCCGCAAAGCCTGCGAGATGCTGCGCGTCGCCGTCCGACGTGTGCAGGCAGCCCAACCAGTGTTCAAAGAACAACGCGAACCGGCTCGGGCGGCCCTCGTCATCGGCGGAGGCGTGTCGGGTATGACGGCCGCCCTGGCGATCGCCGACGCCGGCTACGACGTGCATCTGGTCGAGAAGACCGAGGCTCTGGGTGGCAACCTCCACCACGTGTACTACGTCGCCGAGGGTGACAACCCGCAAAGGCTGCTGCGCGATCTGGTGAACCGGGTCGTGGCTAATGAGCGCATCCATCTGATGCTCGGCAGCGAAGTCGTCCAGCACACCGGAAGTGTCGGGGACTTCCGGGCGGTCGTTCGCAGGCACTCAGGCAGCGGCCCGGGGCGGCTGGAAGAGATCCGCCACGGCGTGACGATCATGGCCACCGGCGGCGTCGAAGCCTCGAACCCGAGGTACCTGCTTGGGCAGGATCCGCGTGTGATGCGCGAGTCGGCGCTCGAGGAATTGCTGGCCCACCATCCCGAGCGTGCGGCGCAGTTGCGATCGGTCGTGGTCATCCAATGCGTGCAAGCGGAGGGCGCTCCGGAGTACTGCTCGAGGGTCTGTTGCCTCAACACGATCAAGAACACCATCCGGCTGAAAATGCTCAACCCGGCCTGCCAGGTGGTGATCCTGTACAAGAACATCATCAGCTACGGATTCCGCGAGAAGTATTACCTTGATGCCCGCAAGCGGGGGGTGCTCTTCGTACGCTATACCGATGAGGATCCTCCGGTGGTCCGCCTCGAATCGCATGGCCCACGCCAGATCCTTTCCGTCAAGATCAAAGAACACATCTTCGGCAAGGAGTTGACGTTCGACCCCGATCTGTTGGCACTGAGCATGTCGATCACTCCCTCGGAAGACACGCCCTCCCTGGCCCGGATGCTCGGCTTGGGTCTCTCGGCCGAGGGATTCCTCCAGGAAGCTCACCCCAAGATGCGGCCGATGGACTTCGCCGACGACGGGATCTACCTGGCCGGGATGGCGCACTACCCGAAGTTCATCGAGGAGAGCATCGCCCACTCGCTGGCCTGTGCCGCTCGGGCGCTGACGATCTTGAGCCGTCCGACGATCCAGCTTGGTGGGGTCGTGGCTGTGGTCGACTCGGATCGCTGCACCGGCTGCCTGACATGCGTCCGTACGTGTCCGTTCGGGATCCCGTCGATGCGCTATGACCGCCAGGGCGTCGGTAGGTTGGGCGGTGCCGCCTGGATCGACCCGGCCCGCTGTCAGGGCTGCGGGACATGTACTGCTGAATGCCCGGCCCGGGCGATCCAGCTGAAGAATTACACGGATGAGCAGATCGACGTGGGACTCGGACGGTGGGAGGTCCCCGCAGTGTTGGGGGCATAGGTTGGACGACAGACGTTGGACGGCAGACGGGAGACAGAAGACCGGAGACCGGATTCAGGCTGTTTCGGTCATCCGTCCTCCGTCCCCGGTCTGCTCTTTGTCGTCCGCCGTCTGCCGTCGGTAGCGTCCCATGACTGAGTCGCCCTCCTTTTCGCCGGAGCTTACCGCCTTCACCTGCATCTACTGCGGCTACATGGCCGCGGACACGGCCGGCTCACTTCGGATCGAATACCCGGCAAACGTGAAGCTGGTTCGCCTGCCTTGCACCGGTAAGACAGACATCCAGTATTTGTTGGACGCCTTTGATCAAGGCGCCGACGGAGTGTATGTCGTCGCCTGCAATCTAGGCAACTGCCACCATGTGCGCGGGAACGAGCGCGGCAAGGCCAGGGTTCAGCGGGCCAGAGAGATCCTGGAAAGCATCGGGATCGAACCAGAGCGCCTGGAGATATTCTTCGTCTCCGGCGGAATGGGGGCGACCTTCGCTGAGATCGCCCGCGAGATGACCGAGCGAATCAAGAAACTCGGGCCGAGCCCGGTGAAGAACGGGAAGAAGGTCGTCACCGACCAGGCCGCCTGAATGCTCTTGCCAATCGATCAAACAAAAATCGGTCCCGGGAGCTCGAGCTCCCGGGACCGATTTTTATTCTTACGTTTTACGTTTCACGTCTTTGGTCTTACTTCTCGCGCTCCACACATCGCCATCCGGTCTTCGCCGGAGGCCCAAGGCGCGTGAGATTTACTTCCCGATAAGCCGGTAGAACTCCTCTCGGAGCCGAGGATCGTCACGGAACTTGCCTCTCTGGGCCGTCGTAGTCATGTTTACCCCGTGCTTCTTCACTCCTCGAAGAGAGGCGCAGCTGTGCTGACCTTCGACGACGACCATCACGCCCAGAGGATGCACCGCGTCCTGCAGCGCGTCGGCGACCTCATTGGTCAGACGCTCTTGCACCTGGAGGCGACGGGCGTACATATCCAGAAGTCGCGGTATCTTGCTCAAGCCGACGACTTTGTCGGCCGGGATATAGGCGACGTGGGCTTTGCCGGTGAAGGGGAGCATGTGGTGTTCACACATCGAACTGAACGGGATGTCACCAACGACGACCATCTCACTCGCTCCATATTCAACGTCGAACAAGGCTCCGTTCACAACCGTCTTCGCGTCCTGGGCATAACCTTCGAGCATCTCGGCGTACATGCGCGCCACGCGGATCGGCGTATCTTTGAGTCCGTCGCGTTCTGGATCTTCTCCGACACCAAGCAGTACCTGATACACGGCCTGCTCGATAGCCCCTTGGGGAGACAGGCGTAAACCGTCGTCATCGATCACCACGTCAAAGACGGATTTGGGTGCGTCCACAAGTGGCTTCAATCCAACCATCGAATCTTTCATCTTCGCGTCCCCTTTCATGCGGAGGATTCCCCCGACCTCCCTTGCAGCTCTCAGCAAAGCCCGGGTGCTCACCTGGCCTCGGGACCGGCAGCCGGTTCCGTCGATCAGGACGAGGCCTGCCCCACGGTTCTTACTCGGGGCCTTGTCCCCGCCGAGGCACACGCGCTTCCTTCGCCAGATAGCCTTGTCGAGGTGGCAAGAGGGCCTGCCTACCGGCCGGTAGCGATCAAGACGATGAAGTTTCTCCCCATCCCGCATGACATCCGGCACTGGGGGCCGCTCCCGCCCAAGCCCTATCATACGCATGAGCCCCACGCCCGGAATCCCCCTCAATGGTGCGGCCGTGGGTGTTCTACCGGATCCATTGAGGTGGCGGGTGGTGGAAGCTAAATCGGGCTTCCACCACGTGCCTCATTGACATTTGTGATAGGACGCACAAACCTTGGGCGACACGGACCCGGGAATGCAGAATTCGTTGATGCCCCAGGCTGGGAGTGTCGCTGAGCCAACTCCCATCGGTGCCGTTCTGGTCGTCGGGGGCGGGATTGCCGGGATGCAGGCCAGCCTCGATCTGGCCGACCAGGGATATCGGGTCCATCTTGTCGAGCGGAAATCGGCCATCGGTGGCCACATGGCGCAGCTCGACAAGACCTTCCCCACCAACGACTGCGCCATGTGCACGATCAGCCCCAAACTCGTCGAAACCGGCCGGCACCTGAACATCGATCTGAGAGTAGACACCGAAGTCGCCCAGATCGACGGCCAGGCCGGTGACTTCACGGTCACGCTGCGTCACCACCCGCGATACATCGACCCTACCAAGTGTGTCGGATGCGGGGATTGCGCCGATGTATGCCCGGTGATCATCCCCGACCCTTTCGATGAAGGCCTGTCCCTTCGGCACGCGGCCCACAAGCTCTACCCTCAGGCCGTCCCCAACGCCTATGCCATTGAGAAGCTGGGCATCTCGCCGTGCCGCGATGCATGCCCGGCCGGTCAGCGGGCCCAGGGCTACATCGCTCTGATCCGCGAGGGGCGCTACGACGACGCCCTGCGGGTAATCAAAGAGGACAACCCGTTCCCCGGCATATGCGGTCGTATCTGTAATCACCGCTGCGAGGATGCCTGCAACCGCGGCCTGATCGATGAGCCGATCAACATCCGCGCCCTGAAACGTTTCGTCACCGATCGAGTCTACGAGAAGGCGCGCGAGCCGCGTCCGCCGGCGGAGAGGATCCATTCCGAGCGAGTCGCCATCATCGGCGCTGGACCGTGTGGGCTTACGGCCGCGCAGGACCTAGCCCAACTCGGGTACGCCGTCACGGTGTTCGAGAGTCTCCCCGTCGCTGGCGGCATGCTCAGGGTCGGCGTTCCCGAGTATCGTCTACCAACCGAGATCATCGAACGCGAAGTCGCCGACATCCTCGACCTGGGCATCGATCTTCGCCTCAACACTCGCATCGACGACTTGGATCGACTCTTCGACGAAGGGTTCGACAGCGTGCTCATCGCCGTCGGCGCGCATGAAGGCGTTCGTCTTCCGATCCCAGGTGCGGATCTTGAGGGTGTGTGGATTAACACCCGGTTCTTGCGGGACGTCCGGTTGGGCAATCCGCCGCCCCTCGGAAAGCGGGTACTGGTGCTCGGCGGCGGCAACGTGGCCATCGACTGTGCCCGAACCGCCGTCCGCCTCGGAGCCGAGGTCCATCTGGCATGTTTGGAGCCGCGCCAGGCCATGCTCTGCCACCCGTGGGAGGCGGAAGAGGCTGAAGCCGAGGGGGTTGTCATCCATCCGGATCGCTCCTTCTTACGCATCGTCTCGAACGGGGACGGCCAGGCTGGCGGTGCCGAGTGTGCCAAGGTGACCCATTTCGCCTTCGACGACGACGGCAGGCTGAATGTCGAGACGGCGCCCGGGTCGGAGCACGTCTTGGAAGCCGATACGGTGATCTTCTCGGTCGGCCAGCGCGCCGGTTTGGCGTTTATCCCGGAAGACACCGGTGTCGGCGTAACTCGCCAGCGGACCATTGCTGTCAACCCGAACACGATGGCCGCCACCCGACCGGGCGTCTTCGCTGCCGGCGACAGCGTTTCCGGGACAGCCTTCGTCATCGAGGCGGTCGCTTCCGGGCACAAAGCGGCCGAGAGCATCCACCGTTACCTCCGGGGCGATGACCTGGAGCCGCCGGCTCGGCCGGACTTGCCCGTCGTCAAGTTCACCCGTGCTGAACTCGAGGAACGCGTCGCCCTCGGCCAGATCAAGCCCGGCGGGCGCGTGCCGATGCCGGCTCTCTCGGTCACCGAACGCATTGACGGGTTCCAGGAAATCGAACGCGGCTATACCGACGAGCTGGCACAGACCGAGGCGGCTCGCTGTCTGGCCTGTGCCATTTGCTCCGAATGCCTCTCATGTCAGTACGTCTGCGGCGCCAAAGCCATCGATCACAACATGGTCGAGCAGATGGAGCAGGTCCATGTCGGTGCGGTCGTCCTGGCGCCGGGGTACCAGGTCTACCGAGCCGAGCTGTCGCAGGAGTACGGCCTGGGCCGCTACCCGAATGTGGTGACGTCACTGCAACTGGAGCGGCTGTTGTCGGCTTCCGGGCCCACCAAAGGCCATGTCAACCGTCCCTCGGACGGCGCGCCGGCGAGGCGGATCGCCTTCCTGCAGTGCGTCGGTTCGCGCGATCAGAGCCACGACTATTGCTCCGCCGTCTGCTGCATGTACGCCACCAAAGAAGCGGTGATGATCCGCGAGCACAACTCCGAGACTCAGGTTCATGTCTTCATGATGGACATGCGGGCCTTCAGCAAAGGCTACGAGGCTTACTACCAGCGGGCGCGTGATCGCTACGGCATCGAATACACCCGCTGTCGGATATCACAGCTCCGCGAGGATCAGGCCACCGGGGATCTCGTCGTCCGATATGCACGCGGCCTCAGCGACGACGAGAATCGGGCGCCAACGTACGTCGAAGAGATGTTCGATCTGGTTGTGCTTTCGGTCGGCATGGAGATCTCGGACTCCGTGAAAGCGCTGGGAGCGCAGCTCGGGGTCGAACTCGACGACTATGGTTTCTGCCACACCGCCCTTTTCAACCCACTCCAGACCTCTCGACCCGGGATCTTCGTTGCCGGCCCGTTCCGTGAGCCAAAGGATATCCCCGAGTCGATCGTCGACGCGACGGGCGCTGCTGGCAAGGCCGCCGGCCTGCTGGCGCCGGCGCGCCACAGCTTGACTCGAACCGTCGACTACCCGCCCGAGAAAGATGTGAGCGCCGAACCGCCGCGGGTGGGTGTCTTCGTCTGCCACTGCGGGACGAACATCGGCGGGTATCTCGACGTCCCCGGCGTCGCTGAAGGAGCCCTGAAATTGCCGGGTGTCGTGCATTCCGAACACAATCTGTACACCTGCTCCCAGGACAGCATCGCTCACATCACCGAGCAGGTCAAAGAGCTCGGGCTCAACCGGGTCGTCGTCGCCTCGTGTACGCCAATTACTCATGCGCCGCTGTTTCAGGACAGCATTCGTGCCGCCGGTCTCAACCCGGGCCTGTTCGAGATGGCCAACATCCGCAATCAGTGTTCCTGGGTGCATTCGAACGATCGGGAGGCGGCCACGCAGAAGGCCCGCCAGCTCATTCGGATGGCCGTCGCCAGGGCGGGGACCCTGCGCCCGCTCACCACAACACAAGTCGCCATCCAGCAAAGCGCCCTCGTCGTTGGCGGCGGCGTGGCAGGGATGACGGCCGCCATCTCCCTGGCGGAAGCCGGGTTCCCCGTAGACCTCGTCGAGAAGACGGAGGTCCTGGGGGGCAACCTGCGGAATGTCTTCTCAACGGTGGAGGGCTCCGACCCGCAAGCTTTCCTGCGAGATTTGATCCAGCAGGTTGAGTCAGAACCGAAGATCACCGTGCATCTCGCCTCGCAGATCATCCGCACAAGCGGCTTCAATGGGCGGTTCACCACCACCCTCCGCACCGGTCCGGACGAAGAGATCGTGGTCGACCACGGCGTCACGATCCTGGCCACCGGGGGGCGCGAATATCGCGGGGATGAGTACGCGTATGGGGTCAGCCCGAGAGTCGTCACCGGCCAGGAATTCGAAGCGATGCTCGCCTTCGCTGGCGGGCAAAAGGACTCTCTGGATGGGCAGGCCGGAGCCGCCTGGGGCGTGATCGGCGAGGAACTGCCGAATGAAGTGGCCATGGTATTGTGCGTCGGACCGGCCTCGCGCTTTTGCGGCCGAACTTGCTGCTCCACCGCGCTCAAGAATGCTCTGGCCCTCAAGCGTGCCCGACCCGAGGCTCGGGTGACCGTCCTGTACAAGGACATCCGGACCTACGGGTTCAAGGAACGGCTGTACACTCAGGCCCGGCAGGCGGGTGTGGTCTTCGTGCGTTACGAAGACGAATCGCCCCCGTCCGTCCGCGCCGAGGACGATCGATTGGAGATCGCCGTTCGCGACCTAACTCTGGGCGTTGAAATTCTGCTGCACCCGGATTTGCTGATGTTGAGCAATCCGATCGTTCCGCCGGAAGATTCGCATGACGTCGCTTCCCTGTTCAAGGCACCGGTGGATGCCGACGGTTTCTTCCTCGAGGCACACGTCAAGCTGCGGCCGGTGGATTTCGCCTCCGATGGACTGTTCATGGCCGGGTTGGCTCATTATCCGAAGTTCGTCGATGAAGCGATCGTCCAGGCGCAGGCTGCGGCGGCTCGCGCCGGTCGTATTCTCTCACGCTCGACTTTGACCGCGGGAGGGGTTGTCGCCGAGGTGGATCCTGAGAAATGCGTCGGCTGCCTGACCTGCGTCCGGATTTGCCCCTTCGATATTCCCAAAGTCGTCGCCGAGCAGACCGGCATCGGAGGGATCGCTGGGGCTGCGTACATTGAGCCGAGTGTCTGTCAGGGATGCGGCAATTGCGTGGCCGAGTGTCCCGCCAAGGCCATTCATCTGGCTCACTATGACGACAACCAGATTATCGTCAAGCTGGATGCCCTGTTCGTGGAGGATGAGAGCGAATCGTATGCCTGAATTCAGGCCGCAGGTCATCGCATTTTGCTGCACTCACTGCGCCTACAACGCAGCCGACCTGGCCGGGAGCCTGCGGGTTCAGTACCCGCCGGCGATCAAGATCATCCAGGTTCCGTGCAGCGGCCGGGTGGACACGCTCCACCTGCTGCGTGCGTTCGAGGATGGCGCCGACGGCGTATTGGTCGCCGGTTGACTGCCCGGCGACTGCCATTACCTGGAAGGTAATGTCAACGCCCGGCGCAGAGTAGAGTATGCGCGTAGCGTGCTCGAGGCGATCGGTCTGCAGGGTCGGCGGTTACAGATGATCTACGTCTCATCGGCCATGGCGGGCGAGTTTGCCTTTGCCGCGGCGGAGATCACGGCGGAGGTGACCCGCCTTGGGCCGACTCCACTCAGAGACAGCGGCTCGGACGGAAACGCCGCCACCGGCCAAGAAGAAAGCCGGAAGGAACATGGCGCCGACGACGGTTGAAACACTCGAGAGTTTCGAATTGCTCGCCGGGCTCCCTCAGGATGCCCTGGCGGAGGTTGCACGCTTGGCAAACGAGGAAAGGCATGCCAGCGGTGATGTGCTTTTCTCAGAGGACACTCCTGCGCACAAGCTGTATCTGATCCTTAGCGGCAAGATTTCGCTGGAGAAGCGAGTGCAGTTGGGGCGCACCGGGACCGCCAGGCGGGCGACGACCGATGTCGCAGGGCCATGGCAGGCGATCGGCTGGTCCAGCCTGGTCGCCCCATACGTTTACACGTCGACTGGCGTCTGTCTTGAAGACACGCTCGTCCTGGCCATTCCGGGTGAGGGCCTTCTCCAGCTGATGGCCCGCCAGCCCGCCATCGGCTACGAGTTGATCAGCCGAGTGGCCGCGATCGTACGTGCACGATTGACCAGCACGACCGCCCTGCTGACTTACTTCCTTTCAATTGTCTCTCATGAACTCAAACGGCCACTGGCGGCGGTGGAAAATTACCTGCAGATCACTCTCGGGGGCTACGCCGGTGAGATCACCGACAAACAGCGCCGATTGCTCGAGCGCAGCTCGCTGCGCCTGAGCGACCTGCGCGGTCTGATCAGCGATATCCTGGATTTTGCCCGCATGCAGCCGGATCAGATTCGGGCAGACTTCGAGTTGGTAGATCCAAGAGAGATCGGTACCGAAGCGATCGAGGAGGTCCGCCTGGCGGCCTCACAGAAGAATATCCGCCTAAAAGCCATAGGACCCGGGGAGTTCAAGCCCATTGTCGCTGCCAAGCGCCGATTGCGGCAAGTGGTTTCCAACTTGCTGGCTAACGCCATCAAGTTCTCGCCGGAAGGAAGTACGGTAACGCTTTCGGCTCAAGACGAACCCGATGCGCTAGTCATCGAAGTCCTCGACGAAGGCATCGGCATCCCGCCGGAGGACCAGGAACATCTGTTCACGGATTTCTTCCGGGGTAGCAACGTCGAGGACATCGGCGGAACTGGCCTGGGGTTGTCCATTGCCAAGAAGATCGTCGACGCCCACGAGGGTCAGATCACGATCCAAAGCCCCTACGCCGAGGGTTCGAGCGGGACTCGTCTGACTGTCCGAATCCCGCGCTCACTCAAGCTGCCGGATTACCGCAAGCCCACCAACCTCGAGGCAGATCAACCCTCAACGACCCCGGTGGGTGAAGCGGTCGGAAACGAGGGTCAGGGGACATGAGCAAACAGCCAAGTATCCTCATCGCGGACGACGATCCCGATATCCTGGAAGGTCTGACGGCGGTCCTGGAAACACGGCCCTACAAACTAGTCACTGCCAGGGACGGCCTGGAGTGTATGGAGCACATCCGAGCCGAGACCCCGGATCTGCTCATCCTAGACATGATGATGCCCCGTATGGACGGATTCGCAGTCATCAAAGAACTGCGCAACGATCCAAAGCATGCGGGATTGCCGATCATTGTGTTGACAACGGTCGTCGAAGATGCAGCCTACCGTCGGTATGAGCTCGAAACCGGACTTGCCATGGATGTCCAGGGCTACATCGAGAAACCAGCGCCACCGGAAGAGCTGCTCAAGCGGGTCAGCGCTATCGTGGATCAGCCTCACATCCTGGTGGCGGATGACGATCCCGACATCCTGGAGGCGCTAACCACCATTCTGGAGTCCCAGCGCTACACAGTGATCACCGCCCGCGATGGCCAGCAGTGTCTGGATTTGGCCCGTAAGCGAACGCCTGACCTGCTGATCCTCGACCTGCTCATGCCCCGCATGGACGGATTCGGGGTACTGCGTGAGCTGCAAAGCGTTCCCGCCTACAAGGATTTGCCCGTCCTGGTGCTTACCACAGTGGTGGAGGATGCCAGCCGCAGACGTTATGAACTGGAAACCGGTACGGACATGAAGGTACTTGCCTACCTGCAGAAGCCTCTCTCGCCCGAGCAGCTGCTACGGGTGGTCGGCGAGGCACTGGAGAGAGTGCCCCGGTGAGATCCGAGATCCCTGCAGCTAAGCTCACCGGCTCGGTCCTCGTCGTCGGAGGCGGGATCGCTGGGATGCAGGCCAGTCTGGATCTGGCCGAGCAGGGCTATCGCGTGTACCTGGCGGAAACAAAGTCCGCCATCGGCGGGCACATGGCCCAGCTGGACAAGACCTTCCCCACCAACGATTGTGCCATGTGTACCATCAGCCCAAAGCTGGTAGATGTTGGCCGGCACCGCAACATCGATCTGCTCGTGGACACCGAGGTGCTGTCGGTGGACGGCCAGGCTGGCGAGTTCACCGTCACCCTGAAACGCAAGCCGCGCTACATCGATCCTCTCAAGTGCGTCGGCTGCGGTGACTGCGCGGCGGTGTGTCCTGTGGCATTGCCCGACCCCTTCAGCGAAGGGCTGGCTGAGCGGCGGGCTGCCTACAAGCTCTACCCCCAGGCGGTGCCCAATGCCTATGCCATCGAGAAGTTGGGAGTCGCTCCCTGCCGAGCGGCCTGCCCGGCCGGTCAGCGCGCACAGGGCTACATCGCCCTGATCGCTGAGGGCCGCTACCGGGAGGCTTTCCGGGTTATCAAGGAAGACAACCCCTTCCCCAGCGTGTGTGGGCGCACCTGTCACCATCCGTGCGAGGGTCACTGCGCCAGGGCACTGGTGGATGAGCCGGTCAGCATCATGGCACTCAAGCGCTTCGTGATGGATTACGCGCTGGCCTATGGGCGAGACAAGGTGGAGCCCGCACCGCGAACCCGCCCGGAATGGATCGCTATTGTGGGCTCCGGTCCGGCAGGGTTGACCGCCGCCCATGACCTGGCGAAATTAGGATACGGCGTCGTCGTTCACGAAGCGCTGGCGGTCGCTGGGGGCATGATGCGCGTAGGAATCCCTGCTCACCGGCTGCCCAAGGGTGTGCTACAGCAGGACATCGACGACATCCTTGCCTTGGGCGTCGTGCTTAAGACGAACTCGCCGGTGCGCGACCCGGTCAAGCTGCTGGAGGAAGGGTACGATGCCGTGTGCCTGGCCACCGGTATCTCGTCCCGCGATCACCGACTGGGCATCGAAGGTGAGGATGCTGAGGGCGTCGTTTCCGCGGCCACTTTCCTGCGAAGGATCAATCTCGGGGAGCCATTTCAGGTGGGGCGGCGGGTGGCTGTGGTGGGCGGCGGTGTCACCGCCCTGGACGCCGCGGCCGTCGCACGCCGCCTGGGAGCCGAAGAGGTTCTTCTGGCCCTTGATCGGCCGAGGGGAGAGCTGCCCGCCTACCATTGGGAGATGGCTGCGGTCGAGGCGGAAGGCATCCGCGTCTACGAACACATGACCGCGACCAGAATCCTCACAGCGAATGGGGCCGTCGTCGGGGTTGAATTGGCCCGAACCACAAAGGGCATGATTGTTGATGAGCACGGCCGTAAGCACCCGAAGATCGAACCCGGCAGCGAGGTCGCCCTGGAAGTGGACACAGTGATCGGCACTGTGGGCCAGCAGTCCGATCTGACTTTCCTGGATCCTGCCTTCGACGAACTGACCGGTGATCCCACGACTCTGGCCAGCGATCATGCGGGTCTATTCGTCGTCGGTGGCCGAAAAACCGGCGCCAGCTACATCATCGAGGCAGTGGGTCTTGGACACCGGGTGGCGGTTTCCATCCACCGCTATTTGCAGCACCTGCCCCTGGTACAGACAACTCCGTCTCCGCCGGTGGTGAAAGTTAGTCGGGAGGCGCTCGCCGACCAGATACGCAGCGGGCAGATCACTTTGGAGCGGCGCCGAGAGGCTGCCCTTATCCCGATGGATGAGCGAGTCGTCAGCTTCCGCGAGGTCGTGCTGCCGCTGACAGAGCAGCAGGCCCGGGATGAAGCGCGTCGCTGCCTGCAGTGCGGTCTGTGCTCCGAGTGCCTGGCCTGCACCTATGCCTGCGGCGCGGATGCGATCGACCACAATCAGGTGGAGCGGGAGGACCAACTGCAAGTGGGCGCGGTGATCCTGGCGCCCGGTTATCAGGCCTATCAGGCCGAGTTCTCCGCCGAGTACGGCCTGGGACGCTATCCGAACGTCGTGACCTCCCTGCAGTTGGAGCGCATGCTCAACGCCAGCGGTCCAACAAGAGGCGTGGTTCAACGTCCTTCCGATGGAAGGATCCCCGAGAAGGTGGCCTTCCTGCAGTGCGTTGGTTCGCGCGACCAAAACCATGACTACTGCTCGGCCGTGTGTTGCATGTACGCCACCAAAGAGGCCATGCTGCTCAAGGAACACTATCCTCAGACCGAGGTTCAGGTTTTCGTGATGGATGTGCGCGCCTACAGCAAGGGTTACGCAGCCTACTATCGGCGCGCCCAACAGCAATATGGGATCCAGTACACACGCTGCCGGGTCTCCGCGGTGCGGGAGGATCCCGCAAGCGACCAGTTGATATTGCGCCTGTCCACCCGTCAAGACTCTGCCGATGGAGGCCTTGGCTTCGAGCTTTGCGAGGAGCGCTTCGACCTGGTGGTGCTCTCAGTTGGCATGGAGATTTCCGAAACGGTCCGCCAGCTGGCTCGCGACCTGGGCGTTGAAATCGATGATTATGGCTTCTGCCAAACGATCCCCTTCCATCCAGTGGAGACTTCCCGGCCGGGTATCTACGCCGTGGGACCGTTCCGCGAGCCCAAGGACATCCCCGAATCAGTGGTGGACGCCAGTGGTGCGGCGGGCATTGCCGCTGGCTTGCTGGCGCCGTCCCGCGGCTTGCTGGCTCGCCAGGTCGAATACCCGCCGGAGAGGGACGTAACCCAGGAGCTCCCTCGGGTCGGTGTCTTCGTCTGCCACTGCGGATCCAACATCGCCGGATACCTGGATGTTGAGGAAGTGACCGGCTATGCTGCCCGGCTGCCTAACGTGACTCACGCCGAGCACCTGCTGTACGCCTGCTCCCAGGACAGCACAGCCCTGATCCAGCAGCGCATCCAGAAGCACCAACTCAATCGCGTGGTCGTGGCCTCCTGCACGCCACTAACCCACGGTCCATTGTTCAAGGATTGCCTGCGCCAGGCCGGGCTCAATGAATACCTATTGGCAATGGCCAACATTCGCAACCAGTGCTCCTGGGTGCACTCCGACGACGTTGTTACCGCCACCAGCAAAGCCAAGGAATTGGTTCGAATGGCTTTGGCTCGGGCGGTCTCGCTGGAATCAATCCAGCGGCAGTCGGTTCCGGTGGAGCCTTCCGCCTTGGTCGTCGGAGGCGGTCCGGCCGGGATGACGGCCGCATTGACCCTGGCCGAGCAGGGCTATTCGGTGCATCTGGTCGAACGCGAACCCGAGTTGGGAGGCAATCTTCGCCAACTCCACTTCGGCTTCCCACCACCTCTCGCTTCCGACCCCCAGGATCCGCAGGCTTATCTCAGCGACCTCTCCGGCTCGGTACTCCAGCATCCCCGGATTACGGTTCACCTGGGGACGAAGGTGGTGGAGAGCAGTGGGTTTGTAGGCAATTTCAGCACCACCCTAAGAGGTCCTGGGGGATCCACAACCATTCGTCACGGTGTGACGATCCTGGCCACTGGAGGCCAGGAATATCGCGGTCCAGAGTACGGGTACGGCACCCATCCTCGGATCATGACGCAACAGGAGTTCGAAGGCTGGCTTGCCGGGCAAAGCGGCGCCGTAACTGCCTCGAGTCCGAGACTGAGCGAGGTCCGCCAAGTGGCGATGATCCAATGCGTCGGGCCGGCCGAGAACAACTGTACCCGGACCTGCTGCGCCGTGGCGATGAAGAACGCACTGCTGCTCAAGTCTCAGCAACCCGAGACGCAAGTCATTATCTTGTATCAAGACATCCGCACCTACGGTTTCCTCGAGCGCCTCTACCAACGCGCCCGCGAGCAGGGCGTGCTCTTCGTGCGCTATGCACTGCCCGACAAGCCCATCGTCCAAGTCGGTGACTCGGACACCCCTCTGCGAGTGAAGGTGAAGGACCTCAGTCTGGGTGCGATGCTCTCCTTGGAGCCGGACTTGCTCGTGCTGTCCATGCCCACGGTTCCGGCGGAAGGCAGTCGCCAGCTGGCCAGCCGATTCAAAGTGCCAGTGGATATGGACGGTTGGTTCCTGGAGGCGCATGTCAAGCTCCGCCCGGTGGAGTTCGCCAGCGCCGGAATTTTCCTGGCCGGCGCAGCGCACTTTCCCAAGTTGCTGGAGGAGAGCATTGTCCAGGCCCAGGCCGCAGCCTCGCGAGCGGCCACTATCCTGTCCCAGCAGTCACTGCCGGCAGGCGGATCCGTGGCCCGGGTGGATTCAAGTCGGTGTGTCGGCTGCCTGACCTGTGTGCGCGTCTGCCCGTACGGTGTCCCGACCATTCAGGCGGATCTATCGGGGGTCGGGGGCTTGATCGGAGCGGCATATATCGAGCCCACCATCTGCCAGGGATGCGGTACCTGCGTTGCCGAGTGCCCGGCCGAGGCCATCGAGCTCATGCACTACCGTCACCGCCAGGTGGAACTCCAAGCCCTGGCCCTGCTGGATGAGAAAGTGCTGGAGGATCGGAGCCTTCGCAATGCGTGAGAGCGTCTCCACCCCACTGCACATCCTGGCTATGTGCTGCCACTATTGCGCCTACGCCGCGGCGGACCTGGCCGGCGTGCTGCGCATGCCCTATCCGGCGCAAGCGAAGATCCTGGAACTGCCCTGCACCGGCCGGCTGGACCTACTGGAGGTGCTGCATATCTTCGAGGGTGGGATCGATGGTGTGATGGTCGCTGGCTGCCTTGAAGGAGATTGCCATTTTCAGCTGGGCAACTTGAATGCCCGGCGCCGCGTGGAGCGTGTCAAGGCATTGCTGGAAGCGATCGGCCTGGAAGCCGACCGGATTCGTATGTTCAACATGTCGGCCGCCATGGGGAAGCAATTCGCCGATGCGGCGACGGAGATGGGAGAGCAGATCGCCGCGCTTGGGCCAAGCCCGCTTCGGCGGTTGGACCATGTCGCCGAAGCTGGGTCCTAGCGCCGAATTCGTAGAAGTAGGTGGCTTGGGCTTCGAGGGTAGTGCCCAGTCCAAGCCCAGGGAGATAAGGGCATGATCATTGCAGAGCAGAAGCCACTAGAGGAGATCAAAGGGCTGATCGCCGACGCGGAAAAGGTCCTCGTCGTGGGTTGCGGGACATGTGTGACGGTTTGCTTCGCCGGCGGCGAAAAAGAAGCCGGCATCCTGGCGACCAGCCTGAGGATGGCCTCCAAGATCGACGGGCAGCCCAAGGAGGTCACGCACACCACCGTTCAGCGCCAGTGCGAGTGGGAGTATATCGACAGCCTTGGCGAGCAGATCCACGACGCCGACATCGTGTTGTCGGTGGGCTGCGGCATTGGCGTCCAGGCGTTGGTCGAGCGCTTCCCGGAGGCCTGGGTCGTACCCGGGCTGAACACGTCTTTCATGGGAATGCCGACCGAACAAGGCGTGTGGGAGGAGCGCTGCGCCGCGTGCGGCTCGTGCATCCTGGGCCTGACCGGCGGCATTTGTCCCATCGCCCGTTGCGCCAAGCAATTGCTCAACGGCCCATGTGGTGGATCCCAGAACGGAGTGTGCGAAGTCAGCAAGGATCTGCCCTGCGCCTGGCAACTGATCTACGACCGTCTGAAGTCCCAGGGTAAGTTGCATCTGATCACACAGATTCAGGGACCCAAGGATTGGTCCACCAGTCGAGACGGTGGACCGCGCAGGATCACGCGAGAAGACTTGCGGCTTGCGGCTGATGTCAGCGAGTAGCCGGCGAGGAGGGTTGACGTGAGCGGTGAACACATGAACGGTTTCAAGTCCGGGTCACGACTGGAGCGTGTTCTGCGGGCCGGCCACTTCGCGGTCACAGCCGAACTGGGGCCGCCACAGTCGGCCGACGCCGAAGTGATCCGCAAGAAGGCAGCCCTGCTGATGGGCTACTGCGAAGCGGCCAACATTACCGACAACCAGACCGCCATCGTGCGCATGTCGAGCATCGGCGCCGGTACACTCGCCCTCCAGGAAGGCCTGGAGCCGGTCATCCAGATGACATGCCGTGATCGCAATCGCCTGGCGATGCAATCCGACCTCATGGGAGCCTACGCCCTCGGGATGCGCAACGTTCTCTGCCTCACCGGCGATCATCAATCCTTCGGCAACCATCCCACGGCCAAGAACGTGCACGACCTGGACTCGGTCCAGTTGATCCAGATGGTCGAGGAGATGCGAGACAAGAAGGCCTTCCAGTGCGGCGATGAAATCAAGGGCGTTGAGCCGCGGTTTTTCATCGGCGCCGCGGCGAACCCATTCGGCGATCCTTTCGAGTGGCGCCCCTACCGGCTGGCCAAGAAAGTGGAGGCCGGCGCCGACTTCATCCAGACACAACTGATCTACAACCTCGAGCGCTTCGGCGAATACATGGAGAAAGTCCGCCAGCTCGGGGTGCACAAGCGCGTGTACATCTTGGCCGGCATCGGCCCGCTGAAGTCGCCGGGGATGGCCAAATACATGCGCGACCAGGTTCCGGGCATGGACATGCCCAACGAACTCGTCGACCGTATGACCCAGGCTGCCGCGGGCATCGACAAAGAGGACAAGAAAGCCCGCGCTGCTGCCTGGCGAAAGGAAGGCATCCAGATCGCCATCGAGCAGATACAACAGTTGCAGCAGATCGAGGGCGTGGCCGGCGTGCACATCATGGCCATCGAATGGGAGGAAGCAGTGAAACTGCTTGTCGAGGGTGCCGGCTTGTTCCCACGACCCGAACCGGCCCCCATGCCCTCGCCAGACGCCGGCCTGGCCAGCGAGTGAGGCATTGATGGAAACCCAACTCAGCACGGAACTGGCCGATCGCATCCGCCAGGCAACCGGCGAAAACGTCTACCTGTGCTACCACTGCGTCAAATGCACTTCCGGGTGCCCCCTGGCGGATTACTTCGATCTCGCCCCGAACCAGGTCATGCGCGCTGCCCAGCTTGGCATGGAAGACATGATCTACCAGAGCCAGTCGCCCTGGCTGTGCGCCTCGTGTCAGACTTGCACGACACGCTGCCCACAGGGGATCGACATCGCCCGCGTGATGGATTTCATTGTGAGCGAGGCGATATCCAAGGGCGTCGAGCCCAAGGTTCCCGAGGTGGCGCTGTTCAACAAAGTCTTCCTGCGAGATGTCGACATCCTGGGCCGGGCGTATGAGTTGGGGCTGATCGCCGAGATGAACATGCGCACGGGCAAGCCATTCAAAGACGTCGGTCTCGGGCTGGATATGTTCAGACATGGCAAGATCAACTTGCTACCAGAGATCGTGATCGGCCGCCGCCGGCACAAGGCCCCGCTTGCTCCTATTTCGCGGCCGACCGACGAGGTCGGGTACTACCCAGGTTGCTCGCTGCATTCGATAGCCAAGGACTTCGACATCTCGGCACGGCTCGTCCTCAGGAGACTCGGCCTGAAGCCGATCGAACCCGAAGGCTGGTTGTGCTGCGGTTCCTCGCCCGCGCATCGGGTCGACCATCGGTTGGCGGTGAGGCTGCCGCTTGACAGCCTGGTGCGGTACGAACAGGAAGGGTTCAATGAGGTCGTGGTTCCGTGCGCAATGTGCTTCAACCGCTTCCGCACCACGGCTCACGAACTCCGACTGGACCCCGATCTCAAGGAGTCCCTGGATCAGGAGCTGGGCTACACCTACAACGACTCGGTGAAGATCTCCTCGGTGCTCGATCTGATCGTCGATCGCGTTGGTCTGGAGACGGTCAAGGCGAGCGTGACACGGCCCCTGACCGGCTTGAAAGTCGCCTGCTACTACGGGTGTCTGCTAACCCGACCGCCCAAGGTTACCGGATCGACCGAGGCTGAGTATCCAATGGCAATGGACCGGATCATTGAGGCACTCGGGGGAACGCCAGTCGCCTGGGACTACAAGGTCGCCTGCTGCGGTGCCTCGCTTTCGCTGACCCAGACCGACATCGCTCTCAAGATGAGCCGCAGCATCCTAGTCAACGCCCAGGCCCGCGGCGCCGACGTCGTTGCCGTAGCCTGCCCGATGTGTCACGCCAACCTGGACGGGCGTCAGACCCAGATGGAAGATTTGCAGCCCGTCCCGACGCTGTATATCACCCAGTTAATGGCCGTGGCCCAGGGTCATCCGGAGCAAGCTGCCCTGGAGCGAACAATGGTGGATGCGAGGCCGGTGCTCGCGGAGAAAGGATTGATCTGACCGACGAATGATGGCCGACGGGGGACGGAAGACGGGAGACTGGGGCTCCAGCCTGCATCCGGTCTTCCGTCCCCGGTCTCCGGTCTTGTGCCGTCGTCCGTCGTCTGTGGTCCGACGTCCCGGAGGTACGACGCCGAGTTGACCGACCCGCCAAGTAACCGCGGTCCATTACGCTCCATCATCCTGACCTCCACCGGACAGGATGTCCGGGAGTGCACAAACTGCGATTCGTGCGATGACTGGATGTTGCCCGGGATGGACCTCACATTCGGGGAGATTATGCAGGCCGCGGCCCGCGATGATCCGCGGGCTCTCGAAAACAGCACACTCTGGACCTGCGACGATCTGTTGCCGAGGGTGCGTTGCCCCTCGGGGATCGATATTGCCTCAGTGATTCTCGTGCTTGTTCGCGAGGCTGAACTGCGCGGAATACGTACGCCGGATGATGGACGATGGACGGCAGACGGAGGACGGGAGACGGAAGACCGGGCGTGACTTATCCGGTCCCCCGTCCCCGGTCTTCCGTCGTCTGTCGTCCGCCGTCTAGCCTTTCTTGTGTAGAGGTTGCCAATGAAAATCGCTGTTACCGGTAAGGGTGGAGTAGGTAAGACCACACTCGCGAGTTTGCTGGCGTATAGCTGTGTCGATCTTGGGTACAACGTGCTGGCGATCGACGCCGACCCCTCACCCTGTCTCGGTGCCTCCCTCGGGTTCCCCCCGGAGAAGCTGTCCGGGCTGACTCCCATCGCCAAGATGGATGAGTTGATCTATGAGCGAACGGGGGCAGAACCGGGAACCACGGGTGGCTACTTCAAGCTCAATCCGCGGGTAGATGATATCCCGGATCGCTTTTCAGCGATCCATCGGGGCATCCGGCTGCTTGAGTTGGGTGCCGTCGAGCTGGGTGGAGCCGGATGTATCTGCCCCGAGAGCGCGTTGCTGCGCAGCCTGATCACTCACATCTTGCTGCGGCGTGACGAGATGGTCCTGCTGGACATGTATGCCGGGGTCGAGCACTTGGGCCGCGCGACGGCCGACGCCGTTGATGCGATGTTGATCGTCGTCGAACCGACGGCCCGCAGTCTGGCGACAGCCGAGCAGATCGCGAAATTGGCACAGGACATCAAGCTCTCAAACCTGTTCATCGTGGGAAGCAAGGTCCAAGGCGAAGACGACCAGAAGTTCATCACCGAACACGCTCCGGGGCTGGAAGTCCTTGGCTTCGTCCCAGACGACCCGCGGGTGCGCGAGGCCGATCGCCAGGGGAACAGCCTGCACGACGTCGCCCCCGATCTGGCGAGCATCGCCCGGGAGATCATACTCAATCTGCGGGAACGGGTCGCAGCAGCATAGGGACCACGCTTCCGTTTTGGCTTCAACAGCCGAGAGCAACAAACATGCGGGCCTCCGCGGTGTGTCACGGAGGCCCGCATACTGTTGCACAGCGTGGGTCACACAGCCCCGCTGATCGCCCCCCAGGCGACTTTCCCTTGCCCGAACGTCGGATCGAGCAGCTCATCTTTGAACGGGCGGATATCCAGCCGGCGATTCATCAGGGATCGCAGGACACCGGCAGGACTCACGTCGCCGACCATCTGAAAGCCCACCAGTCGGTTCTCCTTGAGGAAGAGCAGCCTCATGGATCCGTCCTGCTGCCGATGCAAGGTCTCATCGCCGTCCTTCAAGCCGGCGACGACGACCGGAACCCCCAGGTGCTTCAGGCTGTTCATCCGGTCCGTCCCCTCTGTGAGGACGGTGAAGCCGGCCAGGTTGAGCCCCACGACGATCCCTTGCGCCACCGCATTCGGGAAGATGGCGTTGACGAAGCGCTCACCCGTCAGACGATCGGTGCCTTCGACAACATCGCCGGCGGCATACACATCCGTGAGAGATGTCCGCATGTACTCGTCTACCCGGACCCCCCAGCCGACATCCACTCCACTGTCTTCCAGCCAGTCGGTGTTCGGTCGGACCCCGGTGGCGGCGATCAGTACATCCGACTCCAGTGTCTGTCCGTCGTCCAGCTGCACTCCCTCGGCATGACCGTTCCCCATGAAGGCCTTGGCCTTTGTGTCCAGTTGGAGTCGGACCCCCAGATCCTGCAGCGCGCGCTCGACATGGGCAGCCGTCTCCTGAACAAGGACACGCGGCATGACGTGGTCCAGCATCTCAAGCATGGTCACTTCAAGTCCGAGTTTCCGGAGCAGGATGGCGATCTCGACCCCGATGAAGCCAGCCCCGACGATCAGGGCCGTACGCGCTTCGCCGCTCTTCACCCGGCCCACGAGCCCTTCAGCCGCGGTCAGCGACTTGAAGTTGTAGATCCCGGGGAGATCAATGCCTTCCAGCGGCGCGTAGAGCCGACTGCCGCTGGCGATCACAAGCTTGTCGTACGTCAACGTGGCATCATCTTGAAACCGCAGGCGATGCGCCTCTGGTTCGAGACTGCGAACAGCTACCCCACGACGATAGTCCACACCGACACGGCCGGGCCAATCCTCCCCTCGCCACAGATGAGACATCGATCCGGTGAGGAAATGATCGGCCATCGCCGGCGGTGAGTACGGAGGATAGGGTTCGGCAGAGACCACCACGATCTCCGCCGATCGATCGAACGCCCGCAGTGTTTCGGCAACCGTTACTCCGGCCGGCCCGGCGCCAACGATGACAACCCGCATGTGCGCCTCCTTTCGCGGTGGGCCGGGGCTCATCAAGAGATCTCGGCCCATCAACGGTAGATCAGGCCGGTAGTAGTTCCGCTTCCGGCATGGGGATGGTCTCCGGGTCAAGCGCAGCCAAGCCGAGGCCTGCTCGCTTGCGTTCGATGTGGCGGCGGATCAATGTTGCCGCCCGCTCCGGATCCGGCTCGACGGCGAACGTTGCCCCTAAGACATCCTGTAGACCTTCCGTCAGCAGCTTGACGATGTTCGGACTCCCGAAGATCGGAGGCGCCGTGCCCAGGACGGTGTAGATCCCCGAAGCGACGACGTAGGTTCCGATCGAAACGGCTTTCTCCGAGTACCACTCGGGCGCCGCTCCGGCGAGCGGCAGAACGCTGATGTCGACGCCGAGATGATTGGCCAACGCGGCCGCCAGCACCAGGATGCGCGTGTTATCGACGCAACTTCCCATGTGCAGCACCGGCGGGATGCCCAGGGCCTTGCAGACCGCGCTCAACCCCGGACCAGCCAGATCAGCCGCCTCAGGAACCATCAGACCTGCTTTCCCGTCGGCGACCGCTGCACAGCCTGTCACAACCACCAGGATGTCGTTTTCGATCAGACGGCGCGTCAACCCTGTGTGTCCCATGTCGTGCTTGATCTTGGGGTTGTTGCAGCCGACCACACCCACAGCGCCGCGGATGTTTCCATCAACGATGGCCTTGACCAGAGGCTCCGGGGTTCCCCCAAGCGCCTGGAGGATGGCCTCCACCGAGAAGCCCGCCATCACTGGAACGGCCTCCACCGGGGGGATGGTGACCCGCTCGGCCACGCGGTTGGCGTAGTTCTCCACCGCCTTCTGCACGATCTGCTTGCCGATCTCGATCCCGCGGGCGGGATCGAAGCTGATGTGCTCGGCGCCAGGGAACTTGGCCTTGTCGAAGGTGCTCACGACCTTGGTGTGGAAGCACTTGGCCGTCTGGGTGACCGCCGGCATGATGCACTGGTAGTCGACGATCATCAGCTCGACGGCACCGGTCATGATGCACAGTTCTTGCATCAAGTGGTTACCGGCCATCGGGATGCCCTTGCGCATCAAGACTTCGTTGCCGGTGCAACACACCCCGGCCAGGTTGATGCCTTTGGCCCCCTGCTTCTCCGCCAACGTGAGCATCTCCGGATCCTGGGACGCGGCAACGATCACCTCCGAGAGCATGGGGTTGTGCCCATGCAGGATGATGTTGACTTCGTCTTCCTTGAGCACACCCAGATTCATCTTGGAGGATCTCGGCGTCGGTACGCCAAAGAGCACATCCGAGAGCTCGGTGGCCACCATCGAGCCGCCCCAGCCGTCGCTCAGGCTGGTACGGACGGCGTGCAACAGGATGTTCACCCAGTCGTTGTCCACCCCCATGTGAGTGCGGTGCATCATCTCCACATTCTCACGGTCCACGCCGCGGGGGAAGGTGCCCGTCTTCTCCCAGATCTCCTGCCGCGCTTTGGGAGCCCGAGCCGCCATCGGCAATCTCTCCCGACGGGTGCCGTAGTCCTCCATCATTTCCCAGGCCAGCGCCGCGGCGATCTCCTGATCACTCTTTTCATCGGTTTGTATGCCGTACTCGGCCGCCAAAGCTCGCAGCTTCTCCGGGGCGCTGATGTGGTAGACATCAGTCTTGCCTTCGCCCACCAGATGCAGCGTCTCGAGAATGTCGCGCCCGTGGTCCGAGTGGGCCGAGGCGCCCCCGACGACCATGCGGGCCAGGTTGCGGGCCACGATGATGTCGGCGTCGGCGCCGCACACGCCCTTCTGGGGTCCATCACCGAACGGATCCACCCGGCAAGGGCCCATGGCGCAGATGCGGCAACTGGTGCCCAGGTTGCAGTAGCCGCATTGCGGCTCCTGCTTGGCCAGCCGGTCCCAAACCGTCTCTATGCCCTCCCGACGGGCGACTTCGAGCATCGCCCAGGCGTCGGCGTTGATGCTCTTCCGCTTGAACCCATTCCCACTAAAGGATGTCGTCATGGCTCACGCTCCTTTTTGTCCATCTTCGTTCAGCCCAGACACGGCGGCGCCCCAGGCACGCCACGTTTCGATCTCAATCGGCAGCGCGGTCACCTCAGACGCAACCGTTCCCACGGCGACCGATACCGCCTCCGAATAGCGCGTTCGGGCCGCCTTCACCAACTCATTGATCTCGCCGAACTGCAGCGCCCCCACTTTGCAGGCCTCCACACAGGCGGGGCCCAGCCCCTCGCGCTGGCGGCTGATGCAATGGTTGCATTTGGTCGCCACCGCCGCCTTCTCCGGCGCCTGGAAAGAAGCATGGAAGGTGATCACGTCAAAGGGACATACCATGGCGCACATGCCACAGGCGATGCACTTTTGAGCGTTGATTTCTACGATCTCCGGGAAATCCTGCGGACGGTAGATAGCCGCCGTGGGACAGGCCGCCATGCAGG
>CAZGRL010000026.1:0-41991 GCA_964528155.1 uncultured Anaerolineaceae bacterium | reverse complement strand
TGGGCTTCGACTGAGGTAGATGTCACCGAATGGCGTATGACCGTTGTCGCTTGGCCGGCTCAGCATGACATACTTGCCGTTGATCCTTCGGGGGAACAGCACACCGTTGCGGTTATAGGGCAGGAGCGCGTTCTCCAGAAAGACAAATTCCTCGAAGTCGTGGGTGTATCCGATCCCGATGGTCGGGCCGTGGTAGCCGTTGCACCAGGTCACAAACCAACGGTCATCGATCCAAACGGCGCGCGGATCATAGCGGTACTGAAACCGGCTCAGCTCGGGATCACTGAAGGTCCACTCGATCGGCGACTGATCCAATTCCCAATCGAACCCATCCTGGCTGAAGCCTCGGTGTAGATTCATTTCGCGTTTGCGGTTATCGCAGCGAAAGACGCCGGCGAAACCGCCCCGGAAGGGCACGACGGCGCTGTTGAAGATGCTATTGGCAGAGGGGATCAGGTCGCGGGGGATGATCGGGTTTGAGCTGTAGCGCCAGACGACATCGGCCTGTCCGGCGGGTCGGTCCTCCCAGGGGATGTTTGGCAAGGACATATGTGCGGGGCCTCCTCAGGCCGGTAGAAGCAGGAAGGAGGTTGCCTTCCGACGACGGGGTTGACGCGCGCTCGAATTATGTTGTATACTATCATAGAATTGTGGGAGCGCTCCCACAAACGGCCCAGATACAGGGTAATGTACCCATAAAGCTCCAATATTCGGCATATCTGCCTCAGCGTTCTTGAGAGCGCTTCCGAAATGAGCCCTCTTCGCTCCGCCTCTGCCCTGACCCTGGAAGACATCGCCGAAAAGGCCGGCGTCTCTCGATCCACCGTCTCACGCGTGGTGAACGGCCACCCCAGCGTCCGCGATGATGTCCGCCAGCGCGTGCTCCAGGTGATCGAGCGGACCGGCTACCACCCGCACGCGGCCGCCCGTACGCTGGCCTCCCAGCGCTCGTGGATGATCGGACTGGTCCTGCCTCGCAGCGTGAGCACGTTCTTCACCGACCCGTACTTCCCCCACCTCACCCAGGGTATCGCCCAGGCCTGCAATCAGTACAACTATACCTTGGGGTTGTTTCTCCTCGGAACAAAGGAAGATGAGGAGAAGATCATCCCGCGCGTCTCACGTCGAGGCTTTCTGGATGGGATCCTGGTGCAGACTGGCCAGATCGGCGAGCAGTTGATCGACCGCTTGCTGGGTTCGAAGATCCCCGTCGTGATCCTCGGCCGGCCGGCCCAACACGAAGAGGTCAGCTACATCGACGTCGACAACGTCGGTGGCGCATACAACGCCGTGAGCCACCTGATCCGGCTGGGCTATCAGAAGATCGCCACGATCGCTGGCCCGCCCAACAACACTACCAGCCTGGATCGTACGTCCGGGTATCGGCGGGCGATGGCCGATCACGGGCGGAATGTGGATGCCTCTCTGGTGGTCGAAGGGGACTTCACCGAGTCGAGTGGCTACTTCTCCATGCAACGCCTGTTGCCGGCCAAGCCGGACGCCGTTTTTGCCGCCTCTGACGTGATGGCGATCGGCGCCATGCGGGCGGTACGCGAAGCCGGGCTGACCATCCCCGAGGATGTAGCCTTCGTCGGTTTCGACGATCTGCCATTTGCGCAGTCCCCCGATCAACCTTTGACGACCGTGCGCCAGCCGATCGCGCAATTTGGGGGCTCGGCCGTGGAGATCCTGATCGACCTGATTGAAAACGGGATCAATCCAGCTCGGCGCGTGATCATGGTCACCGAGCTGATCATTCGCGATTCCTGCGGCGCCGCGCGCAGGAATTGAAACTGGAAGCCCATGATCGACGATCTCATGTGCCGGGGCTGGGAGCGCTCCCAATGGGGAAACTCTCCCTAATCCTCACGGGAGGAGGTGCACATCCGCATAAGAACTTCCACGCGCCGTCCGCATCACTTGAACCAACCGACTAGCCTATAAGGAGAATGAAGATGAAACGCTTGGCTACAGTCGTGTCCCTGGTCGTCTCCCTGAGCATGTTGCTCGCGGCCTGCGCCGGTGCGACACCGACGCCCCAAGTCGTCGTGGAGACGCAGGTGGTCACCGTGAAGGAGACCCAGATCGTCCAGGTCACGCCCATGCCCTCGGAGGAGATCTTCGCCCGCGAAGAAACCCTGTACACGGGCGGCAAACAGTGGGGGCCCGTGTCCAACTGGAACCCACTGATGACTGGCAACTACGCCATGGGCACTCTGGGCCTGGTCTACGAGACCCTGTTCCTGTATGACCCGTTGACGGACAAGTTCATGCCCTGGCTGGCCGAAAGCGGCCAGTGGACCGATCCCAAGACCTATGAGCTCAAGCTCAGGCAGGGTGTCACCTGGTCCGACGGGCAGCCGTTCAGCGCCGACGACGTCAAGTACACCTTCGAGCTGGGCAAGACCGCCGCGCTCAACTTCAGTTCGCTGTGGGATTGGCTCAAATCGATCGACAAGGTGGATGACCAGACCCTTCGCTTCAATTTCACCGACGCCCTGTACCAGGAGTGGGCTAACTATCTGTACAATGTACCGATGCTCCCGCAGCACTTGTGGGAGGGCAGGGATGCGACGGAAGTCGCCACCGGGGCCAATGAGAACCCCATTGGCACTGGCGCGTTCCTCTACCACGGCTATGACCAAATGAAGATGGTGTGGGAGAGAAACGACAATTGGTGGGCGATCAAGGCCATGGGATACTCGATCGCTCCCAAGTACATCGTCGACCGAGTGAACACCAGTAACGAGAACTCTCTCGGGCTGGTGCTTCAAGGACAGGAGGACCTCAATAACAACTATCTGCCGGGCATCTCGACCTTGCTTCAAGGCGGCTATGCCCTGCACACATACTACCCGGCCCCCCCGTACCATCTGCCGGCCAACACCGCCTGGCTGGACATCAATCTCCAGAAGAAGCCGATGGATGACGTTGCCTTCCGCAGGGCGCTGGCCTACTCTATCAATGTGGCTGACATCGTCTCCAGGGATTACGGCAACATGGTCGAGGCCTCCAATCCCACCGGGCTGCTGCCTGTGTGGGAGAAGTACGTCGACCAGGATGTCGTGGCCAGTCTCGGCACGTCCTATGATCCGGCGAAGGCCAAGCAGACCCTGGCCGCGGCCGGCTACAAGGACGTCGATGGTGATGGCCTGGTGGAGGCGCCAGACGGATCCAAGATCTCCCTCAAGATCATCGTCCCCAATGGATGGTCCGACTGGATGGAAGCGATCCGGATCATCTCCAACAGCGCCCAGGCCGTGGGGATCGACGTGCAACCGGATTTCCCAGACTTCAACGGGTACCTGGACGCACGCCTGAACGGCACCTTCGACCTGGCCATCGACAACCAGGCACAGATCAGCAATACCCCCTGGTCGTACTATCACTTCGTCTTCTACGACAAACTCGCCGACATCCCGAGCACACAGGGCGGGAACTACGGCCGGTACGACAATCAGGAGGCCTTCGATCTGGTGACCCAGCTGGACAAGGTCCTGGTCGATGACCTGGAGGGCATGCGGGCGATCACCTCGCAGCTTCAGACCATCCAGCTCACCGATCTGCCCATCCTCCCGCTGTGGTACAACGGCGCCTGGGCCCAGTTCAGCAGCACCTACTGGACCGGCTGGCCGTCATCGGATGGCGAGCAGTACTATCCTGTCACCTGGAACGGTTACTGGAACATGACGAGCATCCTCATGCTCACGGAATTGAAGCCGGCATCCCAGTAGCCGCTTCTCAATTCACCGCCCCTCCCAGAAGTCAGGGAGGGGCGGTGAGTTCTCAGGCCTCTTCGCGGGAGGGAGAGCCGGTGAGACGGTACTTCACGAGAAAGCTGCTCATCTACGTCCTCACCTTTGTCCTGGCGGTCACGATCGACTGGCTCATCCCACGCTTCATGCCGGGCAACCCGGTCCAGACGATGATTGCCAGGGCCGGTCTGAAGGCCGAGTCAGCCAAGCTGATCTACTCCTTCTACATGCAGGCCTTTGGGTTGGATCTGCCCATCTGGCGCCAATACCTCAATTTCTGGATCGCGCTATTCCACGGCGACTTCGGCGTAAGCACATGGTTGTTCCCCCGTCCGGTCATCCGCATCATCCTGGATGCCGTCCCCTTCGATATACTCCTTCTGCTGCCGGCGATCCTTGTAAGCTGGGTTGCTGGGAATAGCTTTGGTGCGTATGCGGCGCGGTCGAAGTGGCTGGACAACAGCGTGTTGCCGATTGGTTACATCCTCACCGCGACGCCCTACATGTGGCTGGGGATCGTACTGGCCTGGGTATTCGGTATCGTGTTCCGGATCCTCCCATTCTCGGGCGCGTACAGCAATACCATGTTGCCCCATCTTTCCTGGATTTTTGTTCTGAGCGTTCTGGAACACTGGATCCTTCCCTTCCTCTCCTTATTCATGGTCATGTTCGGCGGCTGGGCGATCGGGATGAGGAACATGATCATCTACGAGCTGGAGGCGGACTATTCGCACTACCTCGAAGCCCTTGGCGCTCCCAGGGGGTTGATCCGACGCTACGCCTTCAACAACGCCGTTCTGCCCCAAATCACCGGCCTGGCCCTACAGCTGGGCGTCATCGTCGGCGGAGCGCTTGTCACTGAGATCGTCTTCGCCTACCCGGGTGTCGGCTATCTGATTCTGCAAGCGATCCAGAATCACGATTACTTCCTCCTCCAGGGTTGTTTCCTGTTCATCATTTTTGGCGTGCTTCTGGCCAATTTCCTGATCGACATCGCCTATGTCCTGGTGGATCCCCGGACCCGGCTGGGAATGCAGGGGGAGGCGTAGAGACGCATGAACAAACCCGCCAAGAAGAGCGAGATCTTGTACTTCGCCTTCCGGAACACGAAGCTCCGGCTGGGTCTACTGACGATCATCTTGTTCGCCATACTGGCCATCGTCGGCCCACGCCTCACTCCTTACAAGCCCTATGACTACGTCGGAGCATTGGCCCACCCGCCTTCCGCAGATTTCTGGTTCGGAACGACAACTTTCGGAGAAGACGTGTTCACCCAGTTTGTCCAAGGGCTCGGGGCGACGTTCATCGTTGGCATCATAGGCGGCGGGCTGGGCACTCTGATCGGAGTGCTGATCGGCTTCATCGCCGGTTACCGGGGCGGGATCGTTGATGAAGTGCTCAACATGTGCACCAACATCGTGTTGGTGGTCCCTTCCCTAGTCGTCCTGCTGATCATCGCCGCCTATCTCGAAGTGAGAGGCTTCGTTTTCGAAAGCGTCTTCATCGGATTCTTCTCCTGGCCCTGGGCGGCCCGCGCCGTCCGGGCGCAGACCTTCTCCTTGCGCACCAGGGAATTCATCGATTTGGCCCGATTGAGCGGGATGAAGACCCTCAAGATCATCGCCACCGAGATCGCCCCCAATATGATGTCGTACCTGTTGCTGGTGTTTATCCTTCAGTTCGGCGGAGCGATCCTGACCGCGGCCACCCTTGATTTCATCGGCCTTGGCCCGACAAATGCCGTTTCCCTCGGCCTGATGATGAACAACGCCGTCTTGTGGGGAGCTCTGATCCTCGGCATCTGGTGGTGGTTTGTACCGCCGGGTCTGGCGATCACGGCCATCGTCGGGGCGTTGTATATCACCAACGTGGGCCTGGACGAGGTCTTCAACCCCAAGTTGAGGGAGACGTGAGGGCATGACGCTCCAGGTTCAGGACCTCACGGTCTACTACCAGACTCTGCGGGGTGACGTCCGGGCACTCGAGGGGGCGACCTTCAGCATCGCCGACGGCGAGATCATGGGCCTGGCCGGCGAGTCGGGTTGCGGCAAGACGACCCTTGGGCACAGCCTGATTCGCTTGACCCCGCCGATGAAGTACATCAGAGGTCGGGTTGAGCTCAACGGCGAAGAGCTCCCCATCTGGGACATGGAAAAGATGAACGCTTCTCGATTCGAGGAGATTTCCATCGTCCCGCAGTACGCTATGAACGCCTTGAACCCCACCCGGAAGATCGGGAAGATGACATCGGACCTGCTCGGGGCCAGAAGGGTGAGTTACAGGGAGATATTGCCCGAATTGAAGCGGAGGCTGGATCTTGTCAAGCTCCCCCATGAGGTCCTCGGAATGTACCCGATTGAGCTTTCGGGGGGGATGAAGCAGAGAATGGTCATGGTGCTATCGACACTGATGAACCCCACCCTGCTCATCGCCGACGAAATCAGCTCCGCCCTCGACGTGGCCAGCCAGAAGGCCGTCGCCGAGATGCTCGTCGAGTTCCGGAACCAGGAGTGCTGCAACAGCGCCATCGTGATCACCCACGACCTCTCGATTCTGTATCAGATCGCCGACAGCATCCTGGTCATGTATGCCGGCCAGCTTGCCGAGAGGGCCGAAACAGAGACAGTCATCCACGCCCCCCGACATCCCTACACCAAGATGTTGATTTCGTCATTGCCCAAAGTCGGGGTTCGATACGTCGAGGAAAAGCTGAAAGGTATCCCCGGAACTCCGCCATTGCTCTTGAACCCTCCGGAGGGCTGTCGGTTCAGAGCCAGGTGCCCGGTCGCATTCGAGAAATGCGCGGAAGCGCCTCCGTTTATCGAGGTCGAGAAGGGCCATCATGTGGCCTGCTGGAGGGAAACCTAGCAGGATGCTCGAGCTGGACGCGATCTCCAAGGTCTACAGGATCGGCACCTTCGGCGGCGAAGAGCTGCGGGCGGTGTCCGACGTCAGCTTCAACGTCAAGGACCGCGAGGTGATGGCGCTGATCGGTGAAAGCGGGAGCGGCAAGAGCACGATCGGGAAGATGATCTTGCGCCTGCTCACAACGAGCTCCGGTAGCATCTCGTTCAACGGCGTCGATGTCGCCACGCTCAAAGGGCCGGCCCTCAAGGAGTACTACCGAAAGGTCCAAGGAGTATTCCAGGATCCTTTCAGTTCCTACAACCCGGTCTTCAAGGCTGATCGCCTCTTCGCCACCATCCACCAAGAGTTCTTCCCCGCGCTCAAAGACCACGAATGGAAGGCCAGGATCGAGGATTCGCTGAAGGCCGTGGGACTCAACCCGCCGGATGTCCTCGACAAGTATCCTCATCAGTTGAGCGGCGGGCAACTCCAGCGATTCCTCATTGCCCGCGCCCTACTGCTCGACATCGATTTCCTTGTGGCCGATGAGATCATCAGCATGCTCGACGCATCGACTCGGATCGACGTGCTCAACCTGCTGGCGGATCTCAAGTCGCGCGGCCTGTCGATTCTGTTCATCACCCACGACCTCTCCCTGGGCTACTACATCAGCCAGCGAGCCGTGATTCTATATCGCGGATGCGTTGCCGAGATCGGCTCCACCGAGAAGATCTTCGAGAACCCCTTGCACCCTTACACAAAGATGCTGATGGACTCGGTGGCGCGCCTGGACCAGAAATGGGGCGAGAACGGCGGAGAGATAGAGCTCCAGGGGCCGCAATCCCCGCCCAGTCAGGGTTGTGTCTACTATGGGCGATGCCCGGTGGCCATCGACAAATGCGCCAGCTACCGACCGCCTCTGCAGGAAGTGGAGAGCGAGCACTCCGTAGCCTGCATTCACTACACGAGTGAGTAAGCATCCCAGACGAGGCGGCCGGCGTGATGTTTTGTCCTGCCAGCCCGGCGCGGCGGCTGGGCAAGTGTGCAGAACGACGGGCCGGCTCCTGAGGCCCACACTTCAGATCTTCCAGAGTCCTTTCCAACCAACACCGCCGATGACATAGGAATGACACCATGCGCTTCGGTCACTTCGACGACGAACGACGTGAGTACGTTATTGAGCGCCCGGATACGCCCCTGCCTTGGATCAACTACCTGGGCTGCGAAGAGTACTTCGGGATCGTCTCAAACACAGGCGGCGGGTATTCGTTCTACCGGGATGCCCGGCTGCGCCGGCTGATCCGATACCGTCACAACAACGCACCCCTGGACATAGGCGGGCGCTTCTTCTATTTACGTGACGACTCGGCTGAGGCGGGGCGGGCGGCGCTCACCTGGTCCCCCACATGGCAGCCGACGCGGCGACAGCTCGATCAGTATGAGTGTCGTCATGGGCTGGGCTACACCACCATCCGCTCGCGCCTGGACGGCGTCGAGGCGCTCATCCGATACTTTGTTCCTCTGGGCGAAAGCCTGGAGATCTGGGAGGTCACGCTCTCCAACCATCGCCGCCGCCCGGCGAACGTGTCGCTCTTCGCCGCAGTGGAGTTCTGCCTGTGGGACGCACTTGACGACGCAGCCAACTTCCAGCGCAACCTATCGCTCGGAGAGGTCGAAGTCGAAGACGGCGTGGTCTACCATAAGACAGAGTACCGGGAGCGTCGAAATCACTTCGCCTATTTTGCCTGCTCGGAGGAGGTGGCCGGTTTCGACACACAACGCGACGCCTTCCTGGGGCCGTACCGCGGCTGGGACTCCCCCGTCCGGGTGGAGGCCGGGGAATTGTCGGACTCGATCTGCCACGGTTGGCAACCGATTGGAGCCCTTCACAATCGTCTGCACCTCGCCCCGGGCGAGGCCAGGAAGATCGTGTTCCTGCTCGGCTACCACGAGAATCCCAAAGACGACAAGTTCGACCCCCCAGGATCACAGGTGTTGAACAAGCGCTCGGTGCGACTCGTCATCGACCGCTACCGACAGCCGCAGGCGGTGGAATCCGCGTTCGTTGCCCTTTGGGAGTTCTGGACTGAGCTGCTGGGCAGACTCAAGGTGGCCACGCCCGATCCTCACACGGATCGCATGGTGAACGTCTGGAATCCTTATCAGGTGATGACGACGTTCAACCTCTCCCGCTCGGCTTCATATTTCGAAGCCGGAATCGGGCGAGGGATCGGATTCCGAGACTCAAACCAGGACATGTTGGGTTTCGTGCAGATCGACCCGGCGCGGACGCGCGCGCGGTTGCTCGATCTTGCTGCCACCCAGCTCCCCGATGGGGGCGCGTATCACCAGTACCAGCCGTTGACCAAACTTGGGAACGACGACGTCGGCAGCGGCTTCAACGACGACCCACTGTGGCTGGTGCTGTCGGTGGCGGCTTACATCAGGGAGACAGGCGATTGGGAGATTCTTGATACCTCGGTGCCATACGATTCGAACCCCGAGCTGGCCGAATCTCTGTACGGCCACCTGCAACGCTCGATGCGCTATACACTGGACCGGCCCGGTCCCCACGGCTTGCCGCTGATTGGGCACGCTGACTGGAACGACTGCCTCAACCTGAACTCTTTCTCCGACTCACCCGGCGAGTCCTTTCAGACGATGGTCACGAAGGAAGGCGGTGTGGCCGAGAGCGTGTTCATCGCCGGCATGTTCATCCTGGCGGCACAGCCGATGGCCATCATGGCAAGCCAACGTCGGCGGCCGGAGGAAGCCGCGGCCTTCTGCCAGGCGGCAAAGGTCATGGAGCAGGCGGTATGGCGGGCGGGTTGGGACGGCGAGTGGTTCCGTCGAGCCTATGACGATTCTGGAAGACCGATCGGCGCGGCCGAGTGCGCCGAAGGCCAGATCTTTATCGAGCCCCAGGGGATGTGCGTAATGGCCGGCCTGGGAGTCGAGGACGGCCGCGCCCAGCAGGCGCTCGACGCGGTGGCAGATCGATTGGCGACACCCCATGGGATCGTGCTGCATCAGCCCGCATACACTCGGTATTATCTCCACTTGGGCGAGATCGCCTCCTACCCGCCTGGATACAAGGAGAACGCGGGCATCTTCTGTCAGACAAACCCGTGGATCATGATCGCTGAAACCTGCATTGGAAATGGAGATCGGGCCTATGACTACTACCTGCGTATCAATCCATCGGCCCGCGAATCCATCAGCGACATCCACCGATGCGAGCCCTTCGTATACGCGCAAATGATTGCCGGGCGCGATGCGCCGACCCACGGTGAGGCCAAGAATTCGTGGCTTACCGGTACAGCCGCCTGGAACTATGTCGCCATCACGCAGTGGATCTTAGGCATACGACCGACGTTCGAGGGTCTTGAGATCGCCCCGGTCATGCCTTCAACCTGGGAAGGATTCACTGCTGAGCGATCCTACCGGGGCATCCGATACCTGATCACGGTCGAGCGGCACGGCCCGGGGAACGACGTCCGCCTGCAGGTCAACGGCCGTGACATCGCAGGCACAGTCATCTCTCAACCGCCGGCCGGGATCCAAGAGGTCCGCGTGACGGCGAAAGTCGGCACGAAGTGATCGAGAATCATCCTGGGGATCGGCCCGACCGGCGCTGGACTGGGCGAATGTGAGGAGACGCTTCTCGCTGTTCGGCTTGTGCCCCATCCCACGCCGGGGCGTCACAAATCCTCCGCACCAACCTCTCGCGGGCGATCACACTCCTCTCACGCGAACACAAAGCTGCCGCGTGTGCTGTGTCCGGATGCCCGATCGCTCGCCCGGAAACGACGACTGCTTCAGGCAGGGGTAGCCCGATGCGATTCGGCCACTTCGACTTGCAGCAACGCGAGTATGTGATCACTGAGCCGCGCACGCCGGTCAAGTGGATCAACTACATCGGCACGCGGCGCTTCGGCGGTTTTGTCGATCACACCGGCGGCGCGCTCATCTGCAAGGACGACCCAACATTCAACCGCATCACCAAGTACATCCAGCAAACGCCCGCCTCCGACTTCAAGGGCGAGACCCTGATCTTGCGCATCAGATCGGCCCAAGGCTACCAAGTATTCTCACCCTTCTTCGTCCCCACGCTCGATCCCTTAGAAAGTTTCGAGTGTCACGTCGGTCTGGGATACACGCGTATCCTGTCTGAATTCAACGGCCTGAGGGCGGACGTAACCATCTTCGTTCCACTGGATGGCATGTGTGAGGTGCGGGATGTCCAGCTCACAAATCTCTCGCCGGAGGCTGTGGAGGTTGATGCCATACCGATCGTCGAGTTCACCCACCCAAACGCGCTCATGCAGTTCACCAACGCCGACTGGGTTCCGCAAACCATGGTGTGCCGGAGAGTTGCAGACGGGGATCACACGATCTTGCTCCAGTACCCGTTCATGCATCGCGACGACCGGATCAATTACCTGACGTCGAATGCTCCCGTCTCATCTCATGAGACCGATCGCAAGCGCTTTCTCGGAGACAACGAGTACGGCTCCTTCAGGCAGCCCGTGAGCCTGCAACAACCCGAACTGAGCAGCCTCGACAGCCAGCGCGGGGACAACCTCGGCGTCTTGCTTCATCACCTGGGCACGTTCGAACCCGGCGCGACCCGTCGGCTGATCTGCCTGCTCGGGCAGGCATCGAATCTCGCCTCGGCACAGTCTCAAATTCAGCGATTCCGGCAACCTCAGCAGGTCGACTCAGCCCTGGCCGAGATCGGCGCGTTCTGGGATCGCTACCTGTCTGCCCTCCAAGTCGAGACTCCCGACTCGAGCATGAACGCCATGCTCAACGTGCACAACCCGCATCAGTGCTATGTAACACTGACCTGGTCGCGCTATCTGTCCACATATCAGCTTGGCATGGGGGCCCGCGGCATCGGGATCCGTGATTCGTCACAAGATGTCATGGCTGTCCCGGCCTCGGTGCCGGATGAAGCGCGGGCGTTCCTGCTCACTCTTCTCTCTTTCCAGAAACGCGACGGTTCCTCCATGCACCAGTTCAATCCGCTGACGCTGGAAGGCAGCGAGGGGGATTCCCTGGAAATGGAGGACCGGCCCCACTACTACAGCGATGATCATCTGTGGGGGCTGCTGGCGATCGCGGCGTACTTGAAGGAAACGGGTGACCTCGGTTTTCTGGAAGAGCCTGTGCCGTTCTACGATCGGGACCGGCGCGCTGAGCCGATCGAGACGGGCCGCGTGATGGATCACCTGCAGCGCGGTCTTGCCTTCACAAAACGCGATGTCGGCCAGCACGGCCTCCCGCTTCTCGGCTTCGCAGACTGGAACGATACCGTCAACTTGCCCGCCGGCGCCGAGACGCTCTTCACAGCTTGTCTCTACGGCAGAGCCCTGCTTGAAATGATCGAACTGCTATCACACCTGGGCAGAGAGGCAGCCACCAACGAATACAGGAGTGATTACGAAGCCATGCGGCATCGCGTGGAAGATCTCGCCTGGGACGGCGAGTGGTACGTTCGCTATTTCGATCACGATGGGAGCCCCCGCGGCTCCCACACGAACACCCACGGGAGAATCTATCTGAATTCCCAATCGTGGGCGGTCATCTCGGGCTTCGCCTCGCCGGAACGAGGGCGGCAGGCAATGGATTCCGTGTATACCTATCTGAACACCCGATACGGCCTCAAACTGACCACCCCGGGCTTTGACGGCTACGACCCGCAGCTCGGCGGCGTGAGCACCTACCCTCCCGGCGCCAAAGAGAACGGCGGGATCTTTCTGCACCCCAATCCGTGGGCGATGATCGCCGAGACCTTGCTGGGGAACGGCGACCGGGCGTTCGAGTACTACGCGCAAATGAATCCGGCAACCAAGAACGACATGATCGAGATGTACGAGTGCGAGCCCTACGTGTACGCCCAGAACATCCTCGGCGACGAACACCCTCAATTCGGCCTGGCACGCAACTCCTGGCTCACCGGCACGGCCGCGTGGGTCTACCAGGCAGCCACACAATGGCTGTTGGGTGTCCGGCCTACGTATCAAGGGCTACGGATCGACCCCTGCATCCCTCGCGCCTGGGAGGGGTTTAAGACCTTCAGACGTTACCGAGGCGCGGGGTATGACATCCACGTTGAGAATCCAGATCACATCTGCCGCGGGATCAATTCCGTCGTGGTGGACTCCCAGCCTCAGGAGGGAAATCTCGTGCCCATCTTCGAGGATGGTCTAGCCCACAAGGTTCGTGCCACACTGGGCCGGTGAACTCACCCGGAGTTTCCGCTCGACGCGCACTGATCATGAGCGGATCGGTTATCATGGTTGCCGGCCCGAGACACGCGTAGCGTACGGAGTCAACCGAATAGCATGACACTCAATCAATTCCCTGAGGGATTCGTCTGGGGCACGGCCACCGCTGCCTATCAGATCGAAGGCGCGTGGAACGAGGACGGCAAGGGCGAGAGCATCTGGGATCGTTTCAGCCACACGCCGGGGAAAATCGCGAACGGTGAGACGGGAGACGTCGCCTGCGATCACTATCATCGTTGGCGGGAAGACGTCGAGCTGATGAAGGCCGTCGGCCTGAAGGCCTATCGCTTCTCGATCTCGTGGCCTCGAGTGCTCCCGGAGGGACGGGGGCGCGTCAATCAGGCCGGGCTTGACTTCTATCGCCGTCTGGCGGAAGGGTTGCTCGAGGCGGGGATCGAGCCATACGCCACCCTCTACCATTGGGACCTGCCAATGGCGCTGCAGGATCAAGGTGGGTGGCCGGAGAGGGGATCGGTCGACGCTTTCGTCGAATACGCCGAGGTCGTGTGTCGTGGCCTGGGTGGACTGGTGAAATCCTGGATCACGCTGAATGAGCCACGCGTGAGCGCGGAAGTCGGGTACCTGGAGGGGCGCCACGCTCCCGGCCACACAGATCTGGACGAGATGCTGGCGGCGGCACACCACCTGCTGCTGGCGCACGGCCGAGCGGTATCGGTCATCCGGAGCCACTGCTCGGACGCCCAGGTCGGCATCACGCTTGACCTTCACCCGAGCGTGCCGGCCTCCCCAAGCATGGAAGATCGTCGCGCCGCCGATCTACAGCTGGCGATCAAGAGTCGCTGGTACCTGGACCCTCTGGTCGGTCGCGGCTACCCCAGCTCAGGGGTGGAGGAATTCAACCGCCCCATGGCATTTGTTAACTCAGGGGACATGCAGACGATCGCCGTCCCGATCGATTTCCTGGGCGTCAACTACTACTCGCGCGACATCGTGCGCAGCTCAGCGATCCCAGAAGAGGAAAATGCGCCGCGGTCGGTCTTTCCCGGTCGTCAAAGAACGGCCATGGGCTGGGAGGTTTACGCGCAGGGGCTCTACGAACTGCTGACATGGCTGCATGCGGCATACCCATTCAAGACCTTCTTCGTTACTGAGAATGGCGTCGCCTACGACGACGTCGTTGGCCCAGACGGAAGTATCGACGACCCGGCACGTGTGGTTTATCTGCGCGATCATCTGCAGGCCGCCGCGTCTGCGATTGCAGATGGTGTGGCCCTCAAGGGTTACTTCGTGTGGTCGTTGCTCGACAACTTCGAATGGTCGTTCGGCTTCTCGAAGAGGTTCGGATTGGTCCACGTGGACTTCGAAACCCAGAAGAGAACCCCGAAGGCGAGCGCGTCCTGGTATCGCGACGTCATCGTCGCCGGGTATGTCCCCGACGGAGACCTGCCGGTGGAGGGGCCGGGCTGAGGCGCAAGCACGATTTCGCGCGGGTGTGTGTCAAGATCCGCCCTCCGTTCACCTCAGGCCGAGGTGAACGGAGGGCGGATGATCTATTGGCTACCGTAGTGCTCAGGAGGGGTTGTCGTTTCCGGACGGCAGCGCCGGGAGAGACTGGAGGTACATCCAGACGCCTCTCAGTTCGTCGTCGCTGAAGCTCCCGAATTCCTTCCACGGCATGTAGTCATTCTCAAGCGTATGACCGCCGGGCGTGATGCCGGTGTGGAAGGTCTGGATGAAGCCATCTTCAGTCCAACCCACCAGTTCGCCTCCGGGCGTCAGGTTCGGCGCAGGCGGAGAGCTCGGATCGCTCGGCTGCATCCCGTTCAAGTTCTCACCATGGCAAATCGTGCAGAACTGGCCCAGGTACTGCCCATAGGCAACGTTGGCCCCGATTTCCGGCATCGTCGGGAACGGGGTGGAGTGATCAAGGTACTCGGCGGGGAAGATCTGGCCGAATTGCCCCGTCGCCAGCAGAATGCGTCCCATGAAGGTGAGGTTCGGTTCCGGCGTCTCCTCGCCCATGGGTGGCAGGGTCTTCAGATAGGCGATGATCGAGCCCAGATCCTCGGCGCTCAAGTGTACCCAGGCCTCCGACGGCATGATGGGGAGTTCCCGCCCGTCCGGCGCGACCCCGTGCCGGATGGCCCGGACGTAGTCGGCATCGCTCCAGGTCTGGCTGAGAACGGTCAGATTGGCCGCGTAAATCGTGCCGATCGAAGGATCATCCAGCAAGGGCATCCCGGTGAGATCCGGCGCGTGACACCCGGAACACACTCCCGTCACGATTTGCTCCCCGCGGGCGAGGCTGACTTCATCCGTCGGTATCGTGATGGTGTCGTTCGGAACCTCGAGCGTCTTGTGCAATTTGGCGTTGCCGGCGACGCTCAGACCGACTGCCGCGACCACGATGATAACAATCAATCCCCCAAGAACGATCCCAATCCATTTCAGAACTTTCATGTTGCTTCCTCCTCCTTTGGCGATTTGAGAAAGGCGCTCGCTTCAGTGCCGGCTCATCCGCCGAGCACGAGCATCCAGCGCCAGATCCCTCGAAACTGGAAAGGCATTTTCTCCCAGGTCTCCCCTCGATCCGGCGAGTGCCAGACATCCCCCCTCCGGACGCCGGCATACAAGCTCCCCGGTTCCGCCGGGTCGGTGACCAGGGTCAAAGGCATGTGTCGCATCGGATGAGCTTCCCACCCGATCGCCTCCCAACCCTCCGCCTGGCGGCGATAGAGATAGGCTTCGGCCTCCTCACCATAGGCCTTGCCCGGGCCGGGTGCGACGGCGACGTACCACGCTTCGGGGTCTTGCGGATCGACGGCGCAGGTGACCCCATAGTGATTCGCCAGGCCGCGTCCGGACTTGTGCCACGTCTTGCCGCCGTCCCGGCTGAATGACGCTCCGCCACCTGTCCCGCCAGCTTCATAAGCCCACTGGCCGCTGGCATGGTGGAATATCAATTGATGGCAGTCGCGCAAAGTCCCTGGCAGATGTCCCGACCACGTCCGACCGCCATCCTCGCTGCGGACGACGGCGCCGAACTCGATCCCGGCCATGATCGCATTCGGATCCTCCGGCGAGATGGCGATCACCTGCACGTACGCCTGGTTCGGGGTTTCGGCTGGGGTGAACCACCACCAGCGGAAGGGGATTCTCCTGAACCCCTCCAGCTCGGACCAGTTCCGGCCGCCGTCATCCGAGCGGAAGACGGCGGCCGGCTTCGTGCCTGCCAGGATCACACCCCGTTCGTGCGGGCTGACAGCCAGCGATTTTACCACCGTGCCCTGCAAACCGATCGCTTCCCATGTCCTCCCGCGATCGGCTGTCCGGAGTATTCCGTTTCCCTGGGTTCCGGCGTAGACGACGTCCGCGTCGAACGGATCTGCCGCCAGCCCGCGCACGTCCTGGCCACCCAGGAGGTACTCGACCGACCACTCGCCGTCCCTGACTTGTTCGGCCACACCGATGCCCTTCCCGGTTGTAGCCATGAATGTCATCCTTCGCATCCAGTTCCGTTCCTTCCCTCCTTTTGATCAGAAGACGCTCCGGGGCATGGGCTATCTCTCGCCGGCCGTCACCCGAAGTCCTTCGGCGCCCCTCCGCGCAGCATGGTGTCCGGACAGCCAGGCAACTCTCGCACTGGCGGTGTCACGGGAGAGCAACGGTTGACCCGATTTGAAGGCTTCCCCTGAGGGATCACTCCCACGACTGGCCGGGCAAGCGGCTGCGTCAAGCCCGGCCTCCCCCGCTTGCGGCGTGTGCGTAATTCGGATTATAGCACTCCAATTGAGCAAGATTGGGGGCGTTCTTTTTGAGGACCGTATGGCCAAAGCCAGGTGGAGAGGTAGTGGATCTATACCGTCACGATCTCGCGCGTATCCCGGCCCGTGCCATGTGGCGCATCGGGATCGAGACGAACCCGCAGCGCTTCGTCAAACGAGGCATGCGTGCGATTGGCAGCTCGAGGCAGCGGTCCGCGACAATCTGGCCGAGGCATCGCACGCCGCCGGGCGCCAGGATGAGCCGACGGCTGCGCTCGCGCAGGCCGACGCGTTGTTCGCCGAGATCGGGCAGATGACCAAGGCATGGTCACCTGAGATCTGGAAGCTGGTGGATTGGTGAGCCGCGCGGGCGATCCGACTGATCACCTCATCCCTTGAGCGAGCCGCTCAACCGTGGAGAGATTAGGGAGCTTGCTCTGGGACAGCGGAGGAATTCAGGTCGGGGTTTCTGGGCCCTTCAGTGGCAGACCCCATATGGCCGGTGTGGCTTCCGCCGCCTGAGAATTCGCGGCTGATGCATCGATCTCGATGCTGCTCATGAGCGCCTGGCCGCATTCAGGGCATGATCGTCGGGAGCTGCAAGTCTGTAAGGTCTTGGTGCTGTCTGCGGTCAGAAGGTCCACAATGCGGTCGCGCATCGAGTCCCTGGTCGCGCGAAAGACGGTCATGACTTCGTCGTCCGTGCCGACGCGGCCTTGGCCGGATCGGGGAATCCGAGGTGGATGCGCACACCGGGCCCCAGCCACAGCGGGCAGTTTTCAGCCGCGTCATCGCAAACCGTCACGACCAGGTCGAAGGGGACATCCTTGAACTCATCCACCGATTTCGAGCGCCCATGATGCTCGATCCCGGTTTCTGCCAGCGCTCGCAAAGCGGCCGGATGAACGTAGCCCGCCGGTACGGTCCCGGCGGAATACGCCTCCCAGTCATCACCCAGTTCGGCGTTCACGATCGCTTCGGCGATTTGAGATCGGACTGAATTGCCTGTGCACAGGAACAAGACCTTGCGCTTCACACCGGCTCCCCTCTCCGTCCGGCTCGCAGGCTCCGACGGCCTGCAGAACTCGACTACTGCGAACACTCGAGCATCATGACGGCCCCGTCGCCCGACCGGGCAGCCAGGAACGCCTCGGGGCCGCAATTTAGTCCGTCGCTGGCTGGTCCTGCAGGCGAAAGGTCCGCTCTCGCAGCCTGAAAGCCACGTTCACCAGTCCGATCATGACCGGGACCTCGATCAGCAGCCCGATGACCGCCGCGAACGCGGCGCCCGAGTCGATCCCGAACACCGCCACAGCTACAGCGATAGCCAGCTCGAAGTTGTTGCTGGCGGCGGTGAAGGCGAGTGTCGTGGTCTTGGAGTAGTCGGCCCCGATGCGATGGCCCATCCAGAAGGAGACCAGGAACATTACAACAAAGTAGATCACGAGCGGGACTGCAATCCGCACGACATCCAACGGGATGCTGACGATCAAGTTTCCCTTGAGACTGAACATGACGACGATCGTGAACAGCAGGGCGATCAGCGTCATCGGGCTGATGCGCGGAACAAAGCGCAAGTCATACCATGACTTGCCCTTGACGCGGACCAGGATCAGCCGTGTCATGAAGCCGGCGATGAACGGGATCCCCAGATAGATGAAGACGCTTCTGGCGATCTCCCCGATGGTGACGTGAACAGTGCTACCTTGAAGGCCGAACCAGGTCGGCAGCACGGTGATGAAGACGTAGGCATAGACACTGTAGAAGAACACCTGGAACAGGCTGTTGAAGGCAACCAAACCTGCGGCGTACTCGGTGTCTCCCCGCGCCAGCTCGTTCCACACGATCACCATGGCGATGCAGCGCGCAAGGCCGATCATGATCAGCCCGGCCATGTACTCGGGATAACCGCGCAAGAATACGATGGCCAGCACGAACATCAAGATCGGACCGATGATCCAATTCTGCAGCAGCGAGAAGCCCAGTATCTTCCAGTCGCGGAAGACGTCGTCCAGATCCTCGTAGTGCACCTTGGCCAGAGGTGGATACATCATCAGGATCAGGCCGATGCCAATCGGGGTGTTCGTCGTTCCGACGGAGACTGTCCGGTTGAATGTCTCGACGGCCCCGGGGAACAAGTAGCCCAGCCCCACTCCGAGCGCCATGGCCAGGAAGATCCAGACGGTCAGGAAGCGGTCAAGCGTCGAAAGTCGACGGGCTATTGAGGGGGTTTGGGCTAGTGCGATTGCGTCTTGCGCCACAGTGCAGCGACCTCCATATAAGATCCAATCAGGCGGGGGCGGGCGAGGCCGGCCGCGCGGTCAACCCCGGCCTCGGTCCTGTCTTCGAGATTGCCTCACAGAAATCCGGCTAGCATCGAGGACAACCCCGCTGCCGACCGACAGCCTGCTCGGGGCAAACGCCAACGGATTGTAGACCACCCCATTTATGGCAGTGTTAAGATGGGGTAGAGCTGAGCCGAAATCCGGCATGAGCCTGGCGGTGCCATTGAGGCGGGCTGAGTCCGGACCTCAGGGCAGTGTGAAGATCGCGAGCTCATCCTGCTCGATCAGCACAATTTCCTTGCCCCAATAACGGCGTGCGGCTCATGCCAGGATCACATCCTGGACGATGATCAGAGCGGCGACCCCCAGCAATACAACCCCGAACACAATCTTGATGCTGCGCGGGTTCATCCTGGCAGACATCACACGCGAGCCAATCTGGCTGCCGGCGAATACGGCCACCGCACACGCGATCCAGATCAGCCAATCAGGTTGCGCCGCCGTCGCGATGTGTGAGATGAAGCTGGACAGCCCGGAGCCCGTGACCACCAGTGCCGAGGTCGCAGCGGCAACCTGCGCGTTCAGCCCGGCGATATATAGCAGCGGGACGACGAAACTGCCGCCTCCGCGCCCGATCAGCCCGGCAATCACCCCCAGCGCACCCCCTGCAACTAAGCCCAGGATGACGCGCCCTCTTACTGACATCGCACCCTGCTTGGGCTTCCAGCCGGAGAGCATCAGGATAGCGGCGCCGGCCGTGAACAGCGCGAAGAAAGCCAGCAGCGGTTTGACGGGAAGCTGGATGTTCAGCCATGTGCCGATCGGAGCCAGCGCGATCATCGCAATGCCAAACGGCAACGCCACCTGCCAATTGACGAGCTTCCTGCGAGCGTAGATCACCGCAGCCGTGCTGCTGTTGACCACATTCAGCAGCATCCCGAGCGGGACGGCCTGCGTCTTGAAGTCCATCCCCATCCAGAACAGGATCGGGATGTAGAGCTGCGACCCGCCCATGCCAAGCATCGAAAATACGAGCGCGATGACAAGAAACAGCGGGGGGATCAGATAGGGGATGCCCAAGTCAGCCTTTTCCTCTCACGCTCCTGGCCTGCCCCGATGACGCGAGGCGGGGTTCGGCTCAGCCCGCTCTTCTGCTGCCATCGGCTACACAGCATAGCCCGAGCAATCCATGCACAATGGCTCGCCTGCCACCAGGCGCATGTATGGCTCTGCGACCAACTCCCCGCACCCTGCGCACACGGCAAAGCGGACGACCTCATCCGGTTCGTTCCACTCGTGATCCTTCACCGGGCCGATCGTCAGAACATCCTTCTCTGGGGCATCCCAGACCAGATTGACCAGCTCCCATTGCTCTTCCTCTGGGATGTCGGTTGGTGGCACCCCTGCCGCGCGCTTGTGCATGAAAGCCGAAGCCTTGATTTGCGCTTGCAGAGTTGGCTTGTAGGCCACCCGGACTGCCCTCCCTCGCTCCTTGTCAATCAGGGTCAGGGCGAGCTTCCCCTTGGGGGCTTTCTCGATATTGCCCTTCCCATACGTGCAGCCTGTCGTGTATTGCACGCCATCACCGAAGCACATCGCGCCGTGGTAATAGCCGTTTTCCAGAACGACGTGCAGCGATTTGGCTCCGCTGCGTCTCACACCCAGGGTTCGCAAAGCGACCAGCCCAGCCCGCACACCGGCAGTGCTGGCCCAACACTTATGCCCGTGAAACTGCAGAGCATTCAGAAGTACTTGCTTCTCGTCCATCAGGGACCTTTCATTCGTGGATCGCGGTCGAGCCATCATGTCAATTCGAGCGCGTCTGCAAGCCAGGTGGTCACCTCGGACTCGGTCGGGATACGTCCGCTGCAAACTACTTTCTCGTTGATCACCAACCCGGGAGTCGACAGGATCGGATACTCGGTGATCTTGGCGCAGTCCGTGACCTTGACGAACTCAGCCTCGGCGCCGAATGCAGCGGCAGCCTTGCGGGCGGTCTCCTCGACCTTCTTGCAGTTGGGGCATCCGGAACCCAGGATCTTGACGGTGAGCATTGCGTCCTCCAGGCTTCTTGAGTCGCTCGAGGGGAGCATACGACCGATCACCCGCGCGACGAAACTCGAGAGATCGGGACGAGTTGACGTTCGCTGCGCCGGCCGGCCAGCCACAGCCCTGCGGCCAACACCGACAGCAGAACGCCAAGGTAGCCAAGGATCGACCAGGCGCTTACACCATCCACCCACAGGCCGTAGAGCAACCCCGCCAGCGTGCTGAATAAGGCGACCCAGGCTACGTAGGTCCAGGACTTCAGCTTTCCGATGATGGCCGAAACGATCAGGATACTTTGCAGACTGAGCTCGGGATCGGCCATGAGGTAGGCCAGCAGAGGGCCGCGGTGCATGCCCAGACCAAGGAACATGTTGGCAATCGGGACCTCAACCAGAGTCGGGAAGTACATGAACACACCGAACACCACGCCAGCTAGATTTCCCACGACGGTGTTGTGACCGGCAAGTGCCTCGATCCATTCCGGCCGGATGACTTGCCGGATCACACCGACACCGAAGACACCTACGATCAGCAGGGGGAAGATCTGTTTGACGAAGCGCCACGATTCCCACAGCCAGGCCCGAATTTCGTTCGCCGTCAGGTAGCGTTGACCGACAGCGCACAACAGGATGATCGCCACAATCACACCGATCGATTTGCCGCTCAGGCGCAAGGTCACACTTCCCGCTTCGGGCTCGACCCCGATCGCCGCAACGAGCAGCGTGAGCCCGACCATCCCCACCGCCATCCAGGTCCAGGCGTTGAATCTGCTCAGCACGTCCTCGAGCCCATACCACGCCGCCACGGCGATCAGGATCAGCAAACCGATCAAGACGGCGCCCTGTGCCGTCACACCCTCTTCGCCCCGGCTCGCGTCGAACGGGACCGCGCGCGAGAGGGCCTCCTGCAGGCGATCGACACCGGCGATGGGCAAGTTGACCTCGGCATAGGTCTGGGTGAGCAGCCCAACCTTGAGCGTCCCGGAAAGCAGCAGGGCAACCAGCAAGAGCAAGAAGATCAACGCGCCGCGCTTCATCCCGGCCCGGCCGGCGAACGCCTCATCGGTCTGCTGATCATGTGCAAGATCGGCTTGGCGAAACAGCAGGGCCATGATCATGCCGATTCCAATGCCGAAAGCGAGCGATAGAAAGAGCCGGGCGAATGCCAAATCGGCGCCGATCACGCCTCCGGTGTAAACCAGGGCCAGGATGTTGGCGGCCGGCGCGAAGAACAAGAATGTGATCGCTGGACCGATCCCGGCGCCTTTCTTGTAGATGCCGGCGAACAGCGGCACGATAGTGCACGAACACACGGCCAGGACCGAACCGGCCAACGCCGACGCGGGATAGGAGACATACTTCGGTGCCTTCCTTCCCAGGAACTGAGTGACCGACTCCTTGGGGATGAGCGCAGTCATGGCCCCGGCGATGGCGAACGCCGGGACAAGACACAGCAGCACATGCGCGGCGAGATAGGCGGCTAGGTTCCCCAGACCTCCTTGAACCAAAGCCATCACGGTGTCCAGCAACGGCATCAGCGACGCCCTTCCTGCGTGGCTTGATCGGACAACGAAACAGTCGCCATCTTTCCTTTTTCAGCACACTTCGGACACGGGCACTCGACTGGTTCGGGTCTCCTGGGGATCGTCACACCGCGTGGCATTGCACTTTGTGCCTCATGCAGGAGGGAAACGACGCTGTCGTCGCTCAGCGAATAGTAGACGTTCAGCCCGTCACGGCGATCGACCACAAGGCCGGCGTCCCGCAGTCGGGCGAGCTGCTGGGAGATGTAGGCCTGCCGCTGGCCTAGCCGCGCTTCCAGGTGACAGACACACGCTTCACCCTCCATCTCGAGCACCTCCAGGATCTGAAGCCTGACCGGGTGCCCCATCGCCTTCAGTCGCCTGGCCATCCACCGGTAGCCGTTCATAGGACTGCCTCCGATATATTCTATATTCCGAATATATTATTCAGCTCGCCGGCCGGAGTGCATACTGAAGGTTGTCACGTCGCGCTTGTGACAATGAGTACAAGGGTCCCGAACCGTGGAGCTCGCCCCGGCCTAGCTGATCTCGGCGCTACGCCAGTCGACGGCTGGGGTATGATGGATGGCGTCCCACGGCTCAACACAGGAGTCCATCAAGAGCATGGCTGTCCAGTCTCGCCCAGCCGCCCCGCCTTCCCGGAATCAATCACCTTCTTTCCGCGTCTGGTTCGCACTCCTATGGATGATGTCTGTCCTTCTGACGGGCGCATGCACCCGCCGCAGCGCAGTGACCGACCAAGCGCCAGAGATACAGGTCGATATCGTCGACCTCAGGCCCGACCCTCCTACTTTAGGAGAGGCGGATCTCGTGATCCGCCTCTCCGATGCCGATGGATCGCCGTTGAGCGGAGCGTCGGTCAGCTTGAAAGGGGACATGACCCACGCCGGGATGACTCCCGTCTTCAGCGACGCCGTCGATGAGGGCGATGGCCGCTACCGGACGACGTTCGAGTGGACCATGGCGGGTGACTGGATCCTGACGGTTACGGGCACTCTTGCAGACGGCCGAGCCTTCCAGCGCGAGCTTCAGGTCGGCGTGGCGGCGGACGGCGGTTGATCAAGGGTCATGGACGTTCCGTCGTCGATCGTGGATGAAAAGCCGCCCCCAGGGGAAATCTATCGGCCGCCCGTCGGAACGGACCTCTTGCGCGTGCCGTTGCTCGGTCGACTGCTCCGTTGGAGGTGGGGCCGGCTGATCTTCCAGGCATTCTTCGTCACCGTCGCGGCCCTGGTCATCTACGACGGTCTGACCGGCCCCCAGCTCGCTCCCGAGAACAGCGCCACGGTATTGGCCTGGGTACACTATCGAGGATTCGTCATCCTGGCCCTGTTATTCGTTGGCAATCTCTTCTGCTTCGCCTGTCCGTTCACACTGCCACGCACGCTGGCCCGGCGGCTGAGTCTGGCCGGGGGACGCTGGCCGCGGGCACTTCGCAACAAGTGGGTCTCGATCGGGGGTTTGTTCCTGATCTTCTGGCTCTACGAGTGGCTCGATCTATGGGCCAGCCCGTGGCTGACTGCCTGGGTCGCCGTCGCCTACTTCCTGGGGTCATTTGTTCTAGAGGCTTTGTTCGCCGAATCGCCGTTCTGCAAGTACGTGTGCCCGCTCGGCGCTTTCAACTTCGTGTACGCGACCGCCTCACCTCTTCAGATTCGTCCGCGTCAGGCCTCCGTCTGCCACACCTGCCCGGGGAGGGAGTGCGTCAACGGGAGTGCGCGCGTCCCTGGCTGCGGAACAGAACTCTTCGTCCCGACTGTGCAGACGAATATGGACTGCACATTCTGTCTGGACTGTGCCCGGGCCTGTCCCTACGACAACGTCGCCCTGAGTCCTCGGCCGCCGCTGGATGAACTGGTCCACGATCGCTGGCCGGCGCGCTGGGACCTGGCCTTTCTTGTGGTGGCGCTCACCTTCTTCGGCATATCGAACGCGTTCGGCATGGTCTCGCCGGTCTATGCAGTCCACACCTGGATGGCCCGATCTCTCGGCATCGACTCAGATGGTCTTCGATTGCTCCTCATCTTCGGCGTCTTGAATCTGGGCGTGCCGGCGTTGGTCGTCTTCGGTGGGTCGAGATTGAGCCGGGTGTTCAGCCAGCGCTCCGGCCAATCCCCGCTGCAAATGGCATCCCGATACGCCCCGGCGTTCGTCCCCATGGGCTTCGGGATCTGGCTGGCACACTACGGATTCCATTTCTCGATCGCCGGGCTGACCATCGTGCCCGTCATGCAATCCTTCGTGCTCGACCACGGTCTCAGCTGGCTCGCATCGCAGCCGGCCTGGGGACTGAGTCGCGTGCTCCCGCAGGCTTGGGTCTTCCCCTTGCAGGTGACCGCCGTTCTCGCCGGTTTCTTCGTTGCGCTCAACGTCCTCTCTTGTCGCGCCTTGAGACCGGGGACGCCCCCGAACGTGGCTTTTCGCGAGTTGTTGCCGTGGGCGATCGTTCTCCTGCTCATCACCGTGGCCTCGCTATCCATCTTCAATCTACCCATGGAGATGCGCGGTACGTTCAGTATCGGACGCGGCTGATGATCCCCCGCCGGCTGCGCCTCGTGGTCCTGCTGGTCACCCTCGGGCTGATGCTATCAAGGCCTTCATCGGCCCTTGGCGAAGGCCCCGGCACCGGTGGACGGCAAATCCGTCTCGAAGATGAGACCGCAGGACCCTATCTCCTGCGGGTGGTCAGCTCCCCCACCCCGCCCAGAGTCGAAAATCTGTATCTCGAGGTGCGGGTGACCGAGGCCGCCTCCGGCCTTGACGTGACAGACGCCACGGTGTGGACGAGGGCGAGCTATGTCGACGGTGATGCACCGCCTGTGGAGGTTGAAGCCGTCCACGCCATCGCGCCGATCCCGACCGAGTACGCCTCTCACCTACCTGTGTCGCGTTCGGGGGCCTGGAACGTCACCATCACCGTCGACGGCGCGCCCGGTCACGGCGAGGCCTCTCTGTTGATTAAGATCCTCGAGCCGAGTTCGATCAGCACAGTCGTGTCCGTGGGCCTGCCAGTCGCCGGGTTGGCGATCCTGGGTTTTCTCTTCTTCATGCTCCAACGGAACTACGCGAAGCAGTCGCCCCCGTCCGCTGGAGATGCATAGCGCTCGCCGAGCGTAGGGGCGGCATCTCCTGCCGCGGCCTGGCTCGCGTCGTCAGATTGCGGCCAAGTTGAATATGAAAGGGTCCTGGCCAGGCAGCCGTGCGGAAGTTTGAACCACATGGATTCGCTTTCCGTGCATGCCGAATCCTCCGGCGGCTGATTGTCACGCGCCACTCCACTTGCGCGACCGGGCCGTGACGGCTCAAGATTGTCACCGGACTCGTAGAATATGTTCGAAGATCAGGCTCGCTTCTCGTCGGGGCAGAGAATGGCGACGGCGTAGTTCTTGTCGCTGTCCATGATGACCTCGATGTGATGGCCGGCCCTGAAGGACCTGACATTGATCAGGCGAAGGCACCCACTCAGGCCTGCGTCAGAGCCCGACACCTCCGGGAGGCAGTTGTGGGTCTCGTAGAAGAACGCGCGGTTGAAAGCGCTCGCCACATCATCCAATTGCACGGCCAGGGGATAGATATCGGCCTCCATGAGGTCCTGGAAGAAGTGCGTCCCGAGGGAGGCTTCGGGAGCCGGTCCGACTCCCTTCCCCGAGAGCTCTACCAGCGCCCCTGCGTTGCATATGTCGGCATAGTTCACGTATACGCCCAGGTCGGGATTGGTCGTTCCCCACCGACCAGGGCCGACACAGATGAACGCTTTCTCCTCGAGAGATGCATTGAGGCGTGAGATGGCTGATGTCAACGCTGTACGCTCACTCAAGGTCTTCAGGCCAAAGTAACCCTCCGGTTCAACAAACAAGACATAGTGGATGTTCGGCAGATATCCCTGGGGAACCATGAACCGTGTAGAGAAGATGAGGCTGTCGAAAGGGATCTCGTCTGGCATCTTGGCTTTGAGCCCGGACTGAAGCTGACTTTGCGGCCGGCATTGGAGCAACGACAGGTGCGCTTGAGGCTGGCCCCTCTGCTCTTCTTCGATGTGCGTTGTGAACTCCACGTCCACGGGCACATGGTAGTTGTCTTCGAGGATTCGCAGGATGCTGGAAAGCAGGCTTGCGAAACCGGTCCTGCGCAAAAGCCCATCGAACGTTACCGTCAATTTTGGTAAGTCCGCGGCCAGGACTGTGCTGACGGGTGTCCTGAGGTACCCCTCTTCATCGAGCTGGACGAGCAGCCGAAGGCCGGGATACTTCGAGTCGAGCACATCCCGAATGGGCAGCGAGGTCAAGATGTTCTCCTGCAAATCGATCACGTCAACGAATTGTTGGGAATAACGCCGGATCGCCTCGGGCGCATCATCCGGGTGCAGGGTTGGGTGACTGAGCGCCACCATGCGTGGGTAGTCATTGCCGACTCTTTCCACGGCGCGTGTTCCCAGCCCCCAAACGAGCCGGACGAAACCGACGTCTTGGCGGATTTGCGGCGCCCACCGATACAGATTGCGGCTGAAAGCCACACCCGCCCCGAAGGGTAAGTAGTATCGGCCCCATCTCTCGCCCTGAACCACCTGGATTAGAACTGCCATCCGCTCGTCGTAGTCTTGCAGGCGCTTGGTCCGTCGATAGAGCAACGCTTCTGGTTTGAACGTGCTGGCATAAGTCAGGGCGATCGCGCGGACTAGCGCCTGCAGATTCTCTTCGGTATTCCCTTGATTGGCGCAGAAGTGGCTATCGTACTTGCCGGCGAAGGATGTACCCAGGCTGTCCTCAAGTTGACTCGACGAGCGGACGATCAGCGGGTGGGCTCCAATCTGCTCCAGCATCGCCTGGAGTTCGACCACGATCTCCGGTGGGAACTGCCCGGACATGAATTCCGTCTTGATGAGTGGATACTCCTGCCTGATCTGGGCTTCCGCTTTGTATTTCTGATCGTTCCAGTGCATCAGGCCATTCATGGCCATGAAGATGTACATGAGATCGGAGCCCAGGAAAAAGGACTCGGGCACACGGACGCCGCCCTTGATCTCCTCCGTTCCGATTTCGCTCAGGATCCGACCAGCCAGAAGCATTCCGGCGGACTTTCCGCCGATTCGCCCGAACCCGATCCGATGTTGATGGATGTCGGATAGGTCCTCGACCCTCAGCCATTGTTTGGCGATGTTGATGTAGTCGAGGTGATCGCTGATGAGCCGGCGGATAAGGGTGACCTTGAGTTCAGTGAGGTGATGTTCGAGCAATTCTCGGCTATCGGGCGGGAGTCGCTCGATCGTCAGCGCGTGTTCGATCAGCCGGTCCTCAGGAATGAGTTCCGGGTCGAAGGATGCGGGGAGGATGTATCGCTGCAACTGCGGTTCGGTATCAACTTCGACCAGAAGGCGATCGGCTGCGCTGCTCGTGTCCCAAACGGGGCGCGAGTCCAATTGCCGATATTGGATGAACAGGCCGGCCCCGCGGCGCTCACCGACATCGCGATCGTCGACCAGTTCGATGGTCAGGGCATAGCAGGCGTCGGTGGCAATGGGGCAGCCGAGCTTTTGTTGACTGGAAGCGATCGCCGTTTCCAGGGACCCGGCCAGGGCGCGCAGAGCCGGGCCCTTGCGTTCGACCCAAACAACCAGGTGGATCCCGGTTTGGCGCTTGGCAACCGACTGCCCCTCTTCCGGGAAAGCGTCTACAGGCTGGATCCGGTAGACAGCTTTGACCGAACCGCCGATCTGGCCGAGGTATTCGCTGATTGCGCGAACCAATCCATCGGAAATGCACTCGCAGTGCTCGCACTGTCCGCGTAAGAGGGCCAGGCGCGCTTTGCGCGTGTCTCCGGCGAAGTGCGCTTGGGCACACTGGACAAGGGCATGATCGACCATTTCGTCGGTCAGAGGCTGATCGATTTCCATGCCCGTCACCTCGGGTATTGGCCTCCGGCATGTCTTCTGCCGCGGCCGTCAAGCAGGTCGGGGCGCCGCTCAGTTGCCGGGCGAAGAACCGTGGGCGGTCGGACGCTGCTCGCGCACCCACGGCTTCGCGGATTCCCTCATACCCCGGCTATCCTCCCTATCCGGTCAAACTACCCCGTAGGCCATCATGGCGTTGGCGACCTTGAGAAAGCCGGCAATGTTCGCCCCCATCAAGTAGTCGCCGGACCTTCCGTATGTCTGGGCCGCCTCGAGACATGACTTGTGAATGCTCCGCATGATCAGGTGCAGTCTGTTGTCGACCTCTTCCCGGGTCCATGAGAGACGCATGCTGTTCTGGGACATCTCCAGGCCGGAGGTCGCCACTCCACCGGCGTTCGCCGCCTTGGCCGGGCCGTAGAGCACGTTATCCTCTTGGAACGCACGGATGGCATCGAGGGTCGAGGGCATGTTGGCCCCCTCCGAGACACAAACACAGCCGTTCTTGACCAGGGCTTGTGCCTGTTCACCGCAGATCTCGTTTTCGGTGGCGGATGGGAAGGCGAGGTCGATGTGCAATCCGTGATCCTTGACCACATCCCAGACACTCTTGCCCTCGAAGTAATCGACGCCCTTGAAGTTTTCCGCGTACTCTTTGATGCGGCCGCGCCTCATGTTCTTGAGGTCGAGAACGAAATTCAGTTTGGAGGAGTCAATTCCCGCCTCGTCTACGATGGTGCCATTCGAGTCGGAGAGTGTGACGACTTTGCCCCCCAAGTCATTCACCTTCTCGACCGTGTACTGGGCGACGTTGCCCGAGCCGCTGACGGCGGCCACTTTGCCCCCGATCTCCTCGCCTCGCGTCGCCATCATTTCGCCAGCGAAGTAGACCGCGCCGTAGCCGGTGGCTTCGGGTCGAATCAGACTCCCGCCGTACTCCAGCCCCTTGCCGGTGAGTACACAGGCGTTGTCGTTGACGATCTTCTTGTAGCACCCATAGAGATAGCCGATCTCTCGGCCGCCCACACCGATGTCGCCTGCCGGAACATCGGTGTCAGGCCCGATGTGCCGGAAAAGCTCCATCATGAATGCGTGGCAGAAGCGCATGACCTCGTTGTCCGACTTGCCTTTCGGATCGAAATCCGATCCCCCCTTGCCGCCGCCCATCGGCAGTGTGGTCAACGAGTTCTTGAAGATCTGCTCAAACCCCAGGAACTTGATGATCCCCAGGTTGACTGAAGGGTGGAAGCGCAATCCTCCTTTGTACGGCCCGATAGCATTGCTGAACTGAACCCGGTAGCCGCGGTTAACCTGGACTTCGCCCCGATCGTCGACCCAGGGAACGCGGAACATGATGACCCGGTCCGGGATGACGATCCGCTCGAAGATCTTGGCCTTGACGAACTCAGGGTGCTTGTCGACCGTCGGCTCCAGCGTGGTAAGCACTTCTTTGACGGCCTGATGGAACTCAGGCTGGCCCGTGTCCTTCTCCATGACCGTGGCGATGACGTCTTGGATAACAGACATATTGACTCTCCTTTGTAAGAGATGGAATGAAGACCTCTTTTGGGCGTTGTTCGTGAAATGCTTCACCCGAACGGTAGCATGCCAGGCATGGAGAAGACATTGAAATCACGAAGGACTGTCTAAAAAAGACGTGAAAGTAGCGATCCGAGATGCGCCGTCTGGCCTCTGCCTCTCCCGGTGAGTTCACCGGAACAGGCAGCCCCATCCCGGTCCATCGCGGTGAGGTCATCTCCGACCACATGCTGTGGGAGGGCGACGAGGCTTCAATCAGCAAGAAGCGCGCAGCTTCGGTGCGCGCTTCTTCCTCTAGGACGGTGCGTCAGCGGCGAAGGATATCCGCCCTTCCGTCCGCCCGGCCTGTTCTGTGGCCCAGCCTCCCCGGCGGCAGGTCACTCCGCAGGACGAGGTGATTCTCAGTTCATCGGGCTTGAGGGTGTGGCCCCGCTCCTCCCCCGCGCGATTTCGGCCGACATGTCACTCAGGAAGGCAACCGCTTCCTCGGTCTCTGCATTCATCAGCACCTGAAGATGCCGCCCTCCGCTCGACACGCGCACATCAACGACCCGCACGACATCGGCCAACGAGGCGAACTCGGGCAGCAGATCACCCAGGATATTGGCCTGCTCGGTCAGGAAGCGCTCGTTGAAGACGATGCCGGGCTCGTCCGGATAGAGTGGCAGATAACGGATGGAGGCTTCGACCAGATCCTGGAAGAAATGCGTCCCGAACGACGGCTCGGGGACATAGTCTTTCTGACTGCGAGCGATTTCGATCAGCATGGCGGTGTTGTTGATGTCCGAGTAGCTGACGCTCACCCCCAATCGGATGTCGCCGCGGCTTCCCCAGCGTCCCGGGCCCATCAAGATGAATCGTCGTCTGGGAAGAACCTGATTCAATCGGCCGATGATGCGCCCGACGGCAAGCAATTCCTGGGACCCCTGCAATCCGGCATATTTCTGAGGGTCCACGTACACGATATGGCTGACACCTGTCACAATGCCGTTGCAGACGTAGCGATTGGCGGTGAACACCACGTCATCCGGCGCCAGATGCCTGGGGATCGTCGGCGGCACATCATCCTCGCCGTGACTCTGGGCACGGCATTGAAGCAGGTAGAAGTCGGTCCCATCATGGGCGAACTCGATGTCAATCGGGGTGCCCAATGCGTCTTGCAGAGCGCCCATGACCGTCTGCAGTTGCCTTATGAATGGGGTCCGTGTGAAAAGACCCTCGAACGTGACTACGAACTCACTGCTTTCGAAATCAACTCCCCAGGCCATCGGCCTGCGCAAGTGGTCAGTCTCGAAGATCGAAATCAATTCGTGGCTGAGCGGGAATCGATCCCCGAGACTCCTCAGAATCGTTCGTACGTCAACTGTTTCGAACGAGCGCGCTTCTAGATTGATGACATCGATCTGCTTGGGCGAGTAGCGCAAGACTTCGTCAACCGTGGCGTTCACTCGAAGACTGGGTTGACGCAAGGAGACTAGAACCGGATAGTCGTCGGTGAGGCGATCTACGGCGCGCGTCCCCAGTCCGGGAACGAGTCGAACCAGCCCGTCCTCCCGCCGGATCCGGCTGGACCAGCGGAACTCGTTGTTGCTGAAGGCGACGCCGGCGAACGCGGGCATGTAGTATTGCCCGACCTGGGTTCCAACGACTTCCTGGATCAGAATCCCCATCTCCTCATGATCATCGATCAGGCCGTGCTCGATTCGGTATTCGATCGGATCCGGGCCGAACATCGAGGCGAATACTTCCGTGATGGCGATAATCAGGGCTTCCAGGCGTTCGTCTTTCGTACCCTTGTTGGCGATAAACAGGCTCTTGTACTTGCCGGCGAAGGCGGCCCCTGTTTGATCTTCGAGCAGACTCGACGATCGGACGATCAAGGGCACGTCGCCGAAATCATCCAGCGCCAGCGACAGTCCCTTGACGATCTCCGGCGGAAGCGGCGAGTTGCGGAAGACGTGAATGATGTACGGATAGTCCTGACGCACCTGGGCCAGGTCCCGATACTTCTGCTCGATGTGGTCCTCTAGATCGTTGTGACTCATGAAGTGGAAGACGCTGTCGGAGGTTACATACCAGGTCTTGGGCGTCTTCACTTGGCGAAGGATCTCCTGTGTTCTGCCCTCTCTGCGCAAGATCTGGGCGGCCAGGAACAGGCCCGAGCTCTTGCCCCCCAGCATCCCGTGGCTGCCGACGGGGAAGATCAAGCGGCCCATGAAGTCGCCAAAATCATCAATATCTATATATTCCTTCGCAACGCGGACGTATTGCGGGTGGTTGCTCACAACCCGCCGAATGAGAGAGACCCTGAACCACTTCTCGCGCGACTCCGTGAGCTCGATTCCCTGGTTTGCCAACAGCTGGTAGCGTTCGATCGCCGAACTTATCTCCGCCAGGGAGGAATTGGGATTCACAAGCACATCAACCAGGAAGCGGACACGCTCCTCCCTGCTCCATCTCTGAATGTTGTCGAGGATGGCCTGGCGCGAGAGATGCTCGCTGGCAATCTCGAAGACCTGATCCGTGATCTCCAGAAGACTGTTGGCGGCTTCCCCTTGATAGGGCCGATTCTCTTCTTGGGAGATCCCGCCGCCATAAGCCAGGCTTGATTGCTCAAGCAGACCTTCGACCTCCTTGATCCCGCTCCATCCGAGGTAGTTGATCATCTTGCGAGTGATGCGCATCAGCAAATCGGGGTCGGTGCGTTTGAGCAAGTCGAGAATCACGACCCACTCGCTCTTGGGAATCCTTTCCGAGTGAAGCTGCTCCTGAAAGACCTGCTTGAGTTGTTCGTGGAGGATGTAGAAGCCGAGTTGTTCAGCGATCGTATCGATAAGCTTGCGCTCTTCCTTGAGGAACGGTCCTTCGTCGGACCTCGGCCTTTCTTCCGAGTAGTACACACTGATCCGTCCGATCCGCTCGTCCTGGACGACGATATCCGCGCTCTGGGCCCACGGGGAGGCTTGGAAGCCGGACGAACGGAAGCTCTTGCCGTCGTAGACAATTTCAGCCTGACAGACATCCGGGTATTGCCATCCCGGCGGGATGACCTGGATGATCCCCTCCAGGATCTCGTCAATTGTGATGCTGGGATTGCCCAGCAGCTCCTGGACCTCGTACAGGCAGTTCAGTTCCTTGGCCCGTTCACGAAGATCGTGCAGCAAGCTGTCGATCGATTCTTTCCGGTCATCCATTTCGCTCATCCGCAGGCTTGTTGATCACGCCCAGACCTTTCCGGCCGTCTACTCTCACTTCCAATGGTTGACGAAGGCGCGTGTGACGAAGATAGGTTGTTTCCTCCACTGGAGCCTGACCCTCCAACCAATCCCAGTCGATCTTGTGCGGATGGTTGAACGCCAGGTTGAAGTACTTGACGCCTAGACTGACGATGTTGTGAAAGAAGTGAGAGCCCTGACTCAGTTCCACCCGTACGTTCTCTTGAGTTGCCTCGACGACGACCCTGGCTCCACTGATCTTTGCCCACTTGATCGGGATACCCAACCAGGGATCGGTTGTCCCCAGGCGACCGAGGACAATCAACAGGTACGATCGTCCGGCAGAGACAAGCTTTCGATTCATCCTCTCGAGCTCCGGCACCATGGCGCTCGTGTGCTTCAGATCAAACGCGTCCCGTCGTGTGTAGATGATGTCACGGATCGAATCGACGACGCCATTACCCATGGCGGAGTCGGAAGATACCAGAACATTTTCGGCGTTGATGTCCTGCAAATCGATCTGGGTCTCCTCCTGGAAGAATTCCATTGAACGAACCTGAAGGAAGCCAAACCACAGCGGATCAAAGGTCATCGCGAACTCGATCTCGACCGGAGCGCCGAATGCAGATTCGCAAAGCTCGAGCAGGCCCCTCAGGAGCTCGTTCAGACGGATCTCTTCCAGGACCAGGAGCGGCGCGAAGGTCAAGGCCCGTGGGCCCGGGAAACCCGTCCCGATCGACAGCCGCCCCGACAGGGGGCTATAGGTCGATGCCACGTAGCGCAGTGTCCCATCCCGCTCGGCCATGGGCAGATCTTCAAGCAGCAGGTATTCCGTCTCTCTTGTCGGATCGTATTCGAGGGGCTCGTTCATGTTCACGACCCAGAATTTCGTTTGGGTACCCTTGAGGAGCTTGTCGACCGATCCGAAGGGAGGCTCGACTTTCGGGTATGCCGGCGAATACGACCAGCACAAGCCGCCCTCGACGATGGTCTTTCCCAGCCCGAGGGCCAGGCTCACGACGCCCTCTTCCGGCTTGGCGGATCCGACGGGATAGAAGTTGAACGAGCGTGCGACGCCGGAGAGCTCGGGATAGAACCGGCCAGGATGCCGCCGGCCGACCAGTTCCTGAATAATGACCCCCATGCGCTCTTCCTCATCTTTGTGGCCTATGGCAGCTCGATAGTCTTTGGCTCCCTGCGTGTAGGTTGATGCGTAGACGAACTTGACAGCTTCGACAATCTGGCGGAAGCGAGAATCGGCGTCATAACGATTACAGGGGATCATCTTCGTCGCGTAAACACCGGCAAAGGGTTCGTGCTTGGAGTCTTCCAGGAGACTGGAAGATCGAATCGCCAACGGGGTGTGCACCTGGTTGGCGAGTGCTCGAAGGTCACCCAGAACGTCGAAGGGCAAGTCCCCTTTCTGAAAAGCGTGAGCCATCCGGTCATCCGGGAGACCGGATTGAGCGACATCCTCGAGGCGGTTTGTCTTCACGAACGCGTCAAAAGTGTCTGTACACAGAACGGCCAGCGGAGGGATGTCGATCTTCATGCCGGCGAATGCGCCGAAGTCCAGCCCTTTGCCGAGGATCTCTCGGATAAACGCCAGGCCGTGCGCTTTCCCTCCGACTTCGCCTTGACCGATGCGGGCCAGCGGCGTTTCGGGATCGAGCAGGCTTCGACTGAACTCAGTGAAGTGTGTTTGCGTCATTCCCCGCGGCCTTTCCGGCCCCATGACGACGCGGCTAGACCCAACCCCTCTCCTGGCAGGCTTCGGCCACCCGGCTGACGGCGATCACGTAGGCCGCGTCACGCATGTTCATTTTCCCGCTTGCGGCGAGCTTGCTGACCGCCAGGTAGGCATCGGTCACATGCACGTCGAGCTTGCCGAGCACTTCGTCTAGCGGCCAGTAGTAATTCATACTCCCCTGCACCTGTTCGAAGTAGCTGCAAATGAACCCTCCGGCGTTTGCCAGGAGATCAGGGATAACGAGAATGCCTCGCTCATTCAGGCTGACGTCGGCTTCCGCTGTCGTCGGCCCGTTCGCCCCTTCAGCGATGACCTTGACCCGCTGGCTGATGCGGCTTACGTTATCCGCTGTAATCTGGTTCTCGAACGCCGCCGGGACGAGGATGTCAACTTCCTGTTCGACCCACGCATGCCCCGGAAGTCGTTCGTATCCCTGCGACTCTGCTTCCCGGCGGTCAATCTCTCCAAATTCGTTGGCGATCGAACGTAGACCGGCCAGGTCAACCCCCTCCCTTTTGCGATAGGCGTACGTCGTCCGGTCTTCCTGATCCCAGCACGACACGCACGTGACCCGACCTCCCATGCGGTGGTAAAGCTCGATCGCGTGTTGGGCGACGTTGCCAAACCCCTGCACACTGGCGGTCGTCGACGCAAGATCGATCGACCGATCTTTGAGGGCCTCGCGAATGGCGATCATGACTCCATAGCCGGTAGCCTCGTTCCGTCCCAGTGAGCCTCCCAGGCTCACTGGCTTTCCGGTGATGAAGCTCGGCCGCTTTGCCCCGCGGATCGTTTCGTACTCGTCCAACATCCACAACATGTGCTGGCTGCTGGCCATCAAGTCGGGCCCGGGGACGTCCCACGCCGGGCCGACGTCCCGGGCGACCTGCCGGATCCAGCCTCGACACAATCGTTCCTGTTCCAGCGGGCTCAGGTCATGCAGGTCGCAGGCGATGCCCCCCATGCTGCCGCCGAGAGGCAGATCGACGACGGCGCACTTCCAGGTCATCAGCATCGCCAACGCCCGGATGTTGTCGGGGGTCTGCATCGGATGAAAGCGGATGCCGCCTTTGCCCGGCCCGCGGGCATCGTTATGCTGGATCCGTGTCCCGCGGAAGATGCGCACCCCGCCGTCGCTCATGCGAACGGGGATACTGAAGTGATATTCGCGCAAAGGTTGCCGCAGCAGCTCCCGGACGGCTGGGGCCAGCCCCAGCCTGTCGGCAATCCGGTTGAACTGCCTTTGCGCTGTCTCCAACAAGTCTAGGGGCGTATCATTCACCCTGTCTGCCTCCGGCTATTTCGGTTCGGGGCTCGTCAGCATGTACCCTACCCCCTGGATATTGAGGATCATCTCCGGGTTGGAGGGATCACGCTCGAGTTTCTTGCGAAGGTGGTGCACATAGGATCGCAGGTATTCCACGTCACCTCGATACTCCGGCCCCCAGACCTCGGTCAACAACTGCTCGTGAAGCAGTACCTGATTGACATGGGTGGCCAGCTGGTACAACAGGTTGTATTCGGTGGCGGTGAGGTACACATCCGTTCCGGCGATCGTCACCCGACGGCGTGCCAGATCAATGCTCAGATCGCCACAAGCGATACTGGCCTCGCTTGGGCGTCGGGCCGGTTTCTGAGAACGCTTCAGCACGGCGCCCACACGCGCCAAGAGCTCTTTGGAGCTGAAAGGCTTGGTTATGTAATCGTCTGCACCGGCGTCAAATCCGGCCAATACGTCCGTCTCGGTGACCTTAGCTGTCAGCATGATGACGGGGACATCCGAGAACTCGCGCAGCCTCCGGCACACGTGATAACCATCGGTGCCCTCTAGCATGATGTCCAACACGATGAGATCCGGCTGCTCGATGGCTATGGCTTCGATCGCCTGCTCACCACTCGAGCATACCAGCACGCTATAGCCCGCCGCTGTCAAGACTTCTCGCGCGAGCCTGACGAGGCGCGGATCATCATCGACCACAAGAATGCGCTGGCCGCTTTCAGACCTCATTTCCCATCCTGGCGTGGTTGAGCTCGGGCGAGGGAGAAGAAGACTGTCGTTCCCTCACCCTCCTTGCTCTCAACCCAGATCCGACCTCCCTGGGCCTCGACGAGCGCCCGGGCGATCGGCAGCCCCAGTCCGGTTCCCGGGATGTGCAGCGAAGCGACCGACTGCACTCGGAAGTACTTCTCGAACAGTGGAATGACATCTTCGGAGGACATCCCGATGCCCTGATCGGCCACGCTGACCACCACATCGGAGGCTCTCGCCTCCCCTTTGATGACAACCAAGCCGCCCTCGGGTGAGTATTTAGTAGCATTATCAAGGATGTTGCGAAACACTTGCTTGGTCCAGCGCGGATCCGCCTCGACAATCGGATAGTCGCCCGGAAAATCTACAACCAGATGATGGACCGGACTTCGATGTTGCACTTCTGCGGCGACTTCTCGGGCGAGCTGAGGCAGGCGGATCGGTTCCGGTTGGAGGTTGAGTTGGTCGACCTCGATCAGGGACGAGTCGAGAATGTCCTGAACCATACCCTCCATGTCATTGCAGGCTTCTTCGATCAGGCCGAGGAACTCCTTGCCCTTTTCGTCGCTCCAAGCGAATTCGTCCATCAGCAGCGCGCTCGTGTAGCCCTTGATCGTCGCCAAAGGCATTCGGAGCTCGTGCGACAGCGTCGCCATCACCTCCGATCGCATATGCTCCGCCCGCCGCGCCTCGCGCACGGCATCCGCGCGGGCCCGCAGACGATCGCGATCGATGGCCAGGGCCACCAGGTCAGCCAGCATTTGGACGAAGGAGAGGTCGTCCGGGGAGAACTGTCTGTGAGGCGTGAGGGCCTCGATGACGAGGACACCGTAATGGTTGTCGCCGGCGGTCACCGGGGCCGCGACCGCGGCCAGGGGGATCGTATCGTTGCCGATGGAACGCGACATCACCTGCCGGTTGAACGGCCTCATGTCAGCCATGGCCCGGTCGACTTCGTCCGGGTTACTGAACAGGAGCACGCGTCCACTGTCGAACGCCTTCCCAGTGATCGACTCGCCGGCCCGGAGCCCGATCTCCTTCAGAACATCGAGATCGTAGCCGAAAGCAGCCGCCGGGCGGAACACGCCCGACGGTTGATCCCAAAGCATGATGGCGCCGATGTCCGCTTGCTCGAGGGACCGGACGATAGTCTGCATCACTTCCTCGAGGAGATCGGGCAATTCGAGCGGCGCGACCAAGGACTTGGCGACCTCGGCCAGGGCGTTGAACTCGCCGGTCCGAGGCACACCAACACCCGTCATGATCACTCCTTTGGGACACCTCGAGCGAAAAAACGGTTCACGTTAATTATACGGTACGGCCCTGGCCGGACGTCGACCGATGAGCACACCGAACGGCCGGCCAGCTTCAGCCGCCTATCTGGAGCAGACGAATGAACCTGGGGTTCTTCCCGAGGAGATCCTGCAGGCGTGTGGCCGTTGGCCGGGCGGCCCAGGTCTTCCGGGAACTCAGACCGGTCCGGCCTCGGGCCGTCGCCGGGAGGCCTTCCGTCCGGGCCGAGAAGGCAGCCGGCGTCTGCCATCTCGGCCGCCGATCATGGACCGGTGGCCGATCAGCCCACGTGCAGAGAATTGATGGTGCAACCGCTGCCAAGTCCACCTGTGAGATCGATGAGGAAGACAGATGAAGAGTGGTTTTCGCAAACGTGGATCGCCTCGTCGGAAGCGGACCGTTCCGAGCCGGCGAAGGATCTCTGAAACCAATCCCGGGCTGGGGGTAGCAAGCCGAGGACCAAGGGATCGTGATTCGGGGTCAGCTCGCCCTCTGTGACAAGGCCGAACCGGGCTCCCAGCCGATTCGTTGCGTCATGATGGCTGGGCTGGCCCTTGTCAGGTAGCAGCAGGAAGAGCGCCTGCTGTCGCTGCCCTAACCCGACTGCTGCGCGGCGCCCAAGGCACGCCTGCCATCCCCCGACTCCGGGTGCAGAAATTCCGGATCTCGCCGGAATTGACTCATGTACAGGTCGTAGAAGAAACCTCGCTGGGCCATCAACTCGTTGAACGTGCCTCGCTCGACGATCTCGCCGTGGTCCAGCACCAGGACCTGATCGGCGTTGCGAATGGTGCTTAGACGATGCGCAATCACAAAGCTGATCCGACCCTGCAGCAAGTTCTCCAGGGCTTGCTGGATCAGTCGCTCGGTCCGAGTATCCACACTGGATGTCGCTTCGTCGAGGATAAGAACGCGCGGATCTGCCAGCGCCGCTCGGGCGATCGCCAGAAGCTGCCTCTGGCCTTGACTGAGCCCGCTTCCGCGTTCTCCCAGCACGGTTTGATACTTCTGCGGCAGACGCTCGATGAATCCGCCGGCGCGCACAAGCTTTGCCGCGGCGATCACTTCGGCGTCCGTGGCGTCGGGACGGCCAAATCGGATGTTGTCCATGACGGTCGTGCTGAACATGAATGTGTCCTGCAACACGATCCCAATCTGAACCCGCAGGCTTTCCGGCGTCACAGTCCGCACATCCACTCCGTCGATCAGCACTGCTCCCCCGGTCACATCGTAGAAGCGGGGGATCAGGTTGATGATCGTCGTCTTGCCGGCGCCCGTCGGCCCGACGATCGCCACTGTCTGTCCGGCCTTGGCCTCGAAGGAGACGCCCTTCAAGACTGGTTGATCGCCGATGTAGGCGGCATGGACATCCCGGAACTCGACGCGCTCGTGGATCGGGGGGAGCAGTTTCGCGTCGGGCGCCGTCGTGATCGATGGTTGCACATCCAGGAGTCCAAAGATCCTCTCGCCTCCAGCGATGGCGCTCTGGATGTTGGTCCACAAGACGGAGATCTGCTGAATGGGCTGGTTGAACCGTTGCACGTAGCCGATGAATGTGATCACCAGCCCAATCGAAACGGTCGTCCCGAAGATCACACCACCACCCAGGAGCACATAGCCGCCTGCCACCGTCACAACCATCAGGGCCACATAACCCAGGGCCTCCAGAGCCGGCGCCAGAGCGCTGGTGTATGCGACCGCCCGCACATTCGCGTCCCGGTTCGCGGCGTTGACCGTCCGGAAATTCTCGATATTCTCATCGGCCCGATTGAAGGCCTGAACCTCCCGAACGGCCGAGATCCCCTCCTGCAACTCGGCATTGACGTTGCCGATCTCGACTCTCGAGACGCGAAAGGCCTTTCGCGCCTGATTGGAGAACCACACTGTTGTGATCGCCATGACCGGCACAACCGCCATGCTCACCAAAGCCAATGCCAGACTCTGGGTCAACATGTTGTAGCCGATCCACAGGAGCAAGAGCACGCCACTGAAGACGTTCACCAGAGCGAAGTTCAGGGCCTGGTTGATCGTCTCACTGTCATTCGTGATGCGGCTCATCAAGTCTCCGACCTCTTGCTCGGCATAGAACCCGATGTCCAAACTGTGCAAATGCTCGAACACATCCGTCCGAAGTCTCTTCAAGACATGTTGTCCGGCCCAGGTCATGCTGTAGAAGGTCATTCCGCTCATGACTGCGCCCATCAGATAGAGCACGACCAGGATCCCGACCAGCCTCCCCACCCCGGCCAGTCTGTCGGCCTGGCTGAGTTGGGCCGTGGCGGGAGCGGGGAAACCACCAATGATAAGCGCTCGGCGGATCACACTCTGGGTAAATCCTTCGGGCTGATGATCGGCAGACAGCCAACAATTCGTCGGTTGGGTCTGTCCGCCGACAGGCAAGCCACTGCCCGAAATGGCCGTCGCGGCCGATGGCGTGAGATAACAGTCGACGAGCTGACCCAGCAATTCAGGTGAGGTGACCTGTGCCCAGGTGGCGATCAAGACCAACACCAGCACCGCTGCCAGAGCGTACCAATACGGTTTGAAGTACCCGCCGAAACGCGCCAGTGTGTCGCCCGTTCTCCTGGGCTTCAGGGCTTCGCGAGAGAGTAAGAAGTCTTGCCTTCCGAACATCCGGCCTCCGGTGATTCTACTTGGCGCCGACTCAGCCTGCCTGAGCCTGGGCGCGCACGGCGTCGTCGATGAGCTGTGAGCTGTAAATGTCGGCGTAGATCTCGCTGGTCTCCATCAGTTCTGCGTGCCTTCCGTGAGCGACGATCTCGCCCCTATCGAGCACCAGGATCAGGTCGGCCCGCATGACGGTGCTGATGCGTTGGGCGATGACGAAACTCGTCCGCCCGTGCATCAGCCGATCGAGAGCAGCCTGGATTTGGGCCTCCGTCGCCAGATCAACACTGCTGGTCGAGTCGTCCAGGATCAGGATCTTGGGATCGAGCAGCAACGCCCGGGCGATGGCGATCCGTTGCTTCTGGCCACCCGACAGGGTCGTCCCGCGCTCCCCCACAGGTGTGTCGTAGCCGTCGGGGAAAGAAGAGATGAACTCGTCCGCAGCCGCCGCTCTGGCCGCCACCTGGACTTCGTCAAGTGTGGCATTCGATCGCCCGAAGGCGATGTTCTCTCGGATCGTGCCGGCGAACAGCGTTGATTCCTGAAGCACGATACCGATCTGCGACCGGAGTGAATCGAGCGTCACATCGCGCAGGTCGAATCCATCGATGGTTATCCGGCCTTGTGTAGGATCGTAGAAGCGCGGCAGCAGGTTGATGATCGAGGTCTTGCCTGAGCCGGTCGCACCGAGCAGCGCTACCGATTGGCCGGCTTCGACCTCGAAATCGACGCGATTCAACACCGGCGGCCCGCTGTTGAAGTAGCGGAAGGTGACATTCTCGAAACGGATATCCCCGGACACCGGCGGGAGAATTGCGGCGCCCGGCTTGTCGGCGACGGCATTCTCGGCGTCAAGGATATCGAAGATCCGGGCGGCCGAGGCTGAAGCCTGACCGAACTGGGTGATGATGAAGCCGAACTGCGCCACCGGGATGAACAGGTAAACCAGATACAGGCTGAATTCCTGCCACTCGCCCAGGCTCAATGTCCCATGAATGATCTGATTGCCTCCGGCAAAAAGCACGCTGGCTTGCCCCAGATTGGCGATCAGGAATGTCAGAGGAAAGAGCGTCGTGAACAGTCTGGCGACGACAAGTTGCTGGTTCATCAGCTTCTCGGCCTGGTCGTCGAACTTGGCTTGTTCGCTCTTCTC